>NZ_JBYTDH010000005.1:352328-357465 GCF_058791175.1 Aeromonas sp. EU05-FHT14A05
ACGCGGGGTGGAGCAGCTCGGTAGCTCGTCGGGCTCATAACCCGAAGGTCGTCGGTTCAAATCCGGCCCCCGCAACCAACTTATTCTCTTTTCTCCTACCTGTATCACTCCCGATCCTCCCCTGTATCACCCTGATCCAGCACATTAATTTATGTGGTGGCGATCCATAGTCCCATTTGTTCGGTATCATTCTGGCTTCTGTTCATGGATGAGGCCTCTCCCTGTGATGCACGCTTTCAACTACCTTCCTCCCAAGATAACCATGCAGACCACCACCCTGAACGAGGTGATGGCGAGCTACATTCCCGTCAAACTGCTGCTGGTCGCCGAGACCGGGCGCGACGCCCTGCTGGCGCAACCGGCCTTCGCCGGGGTGGCATCCCAGATAGCCCTGGGTCTGCCGGCCCCTTACCGGCTGGCGGATGGTCAGGGTCTGCAACTGGTGATCTTCGTGGACTCGGCGCCCGTTCTGGATCACCGGCTCTACAAGCAGCTCCGCTCCTGGACAGCCCCCCTTGCGGGTCTCAAGGTGGCGCAACTGGCGCTGCACCTGGAGGGCTTCGATGAGGCGCCCCGGGCGCTGCTGGCCGAGCTGGTGCTCGCCACTCTGCTGGCGGCCGATGTGCCGCTGCCCACCCACAAACGCGCCGACGAGGCGCCCATCGGCTATCAGAGCCTGACCCTGTCTCCCCCCTGCGTCCTGGATCTGGCCCGCATCGAGGCCGAGGCGCAGGGCAACGGGCTGGCCCGTCACCTGGCCGTGCTGCCCGCCTCAGAGCTCAATGCCGGCAGCTACCGTGCCTTCGCGCGGCAGCTGGCGCAACAGGAGGGCTGGCAATGTCAGGAGTTCGACGAGGCGGCCCTCGCCAAGCTCGGTGCCGGCGCCTTCCTGGCGGTGGCCAGGGGCTCGGAGGACAACCAGGCTGCCATCGTCAGGCTCAGCTATTGCCCGGCCAATCCGGTGCGCCGCATCGCGCTGGTGGGCAAGGGGATCTGCCACGACTCCGGGGGCTATAACCTGAAAGTGGGTGGCAGCATGTATGGCATGCACCTGGACATGGGGGGCAGCGCGGTGGCGCTCGGGACCCTGCATGCCATCAGCCGGGCCAGGTTGCCCGTTGAGGTGCACTGCTGGCTCGCCATCGCCGAGAACCACATCGGCCCCAAAGCCTACCGACCGGGGGAGGTGGTGACCGCCCTCAACGGCACCACCATAGAGGTGGTGGACACCGACGCCGAGGGGCGCATGGTGCTGGCGGATGCCCTGGCGCTCGCGGCCCAAGGGGAGCCCGATCTGCTGATCGACTACGCGACCCTGACCGGTGCCTGCAAGCGGGCGCTCGGCAGCCGCTACAGCGGCGCCTTCACCAATCGCCCTGACTGGCTTCCCGAGCTGATACGCCTGGGACAGCAGAGCGGTGAACGGATCTGGCCCTTCCCGCTGGACGAGGATTTCGACGACAACCTCGATAGCGAGTGGGCCGATCTGTTACAGTGCGCCCCGGGTAGCTCGCCGGATCACATCGACGCCGCCCGCTTCCTCAGCCGCTTCGTGCCCGGGCAGACCCCCTGGTTGCACCTCGACCTGAGCGGTTTTCGCAACAAGGGGGGCAACGGCGTGGTCGGCAGCGAAGTGACCGGGTTTGGCGTCAGGCTGTCGCTGACGCTGCTCGCCAGCCAGCTCGGCATGGCCGAGCCCGCCACATGAATGGCCGAGCCCGCCACATGAATGGCCAAGTACAACCAATAAGGACAAGCGTGAAACAAGCAAGCTATGACTGGGTGCTGTTCGATCTGGACGAGACCCTGCTCGATTTCCCGGTCGCCCAGGCACTGGAACGCACCCTGCAGATCTATGGCGTGACGCCGACGCCCCCCAGGATGGCGGCCTATCACGAGCTGAACCACAGGCTGTGGCAGCAATACAACTCAGGTGAGATAGACGCCACCCAACTGCAGCAGACCCGTTTTTCGATGTTTGCCGAGCAGGTGAACGTGGCGCCCATGGCGATGAATGACACCTTCCTGCAGCAGATCATCGCCCTGAGCGTGCCGCTGGAGGGGGTGGAGGAGACCCTGCTGGCCCTGAAGAGCCGGGTCAGGATGGGGATCATCACCAATGGTTTCAGCCTGCCCCAGCGCGGTCGTCTCGACAAGCTGGGCTGGAACGAGTGGTTTGAGCCCCTCGTTATCTCCGACGAGGTGCAGGTGACCAAGCCGGCCGCCGCCATCTTCCAGCACGCCCTGGATCTGATGGGGCAGCCGAGCCCGGCGCGGGTGCTGATGGTGGGGGACAACCCCAAGACCGACATCGCCGGTGCCGCCGCCCAGGGGCTGGCGACCTGCTGGTACAACCCCGCCCGCCAGCAGGGGCCCTGCGAGGCGACCCACGAGATCCATCACTTCGCCCACCTCTCTGACATAGTGCTGGGACGCTGAACCCGGCGCCAGGCGACGTCGCAAAGACAAGAAAGGCAGCCCTCGGGCTGCCTTTTTTCATCGCTGGCGTTCTCAGGTGCCGAGGCGGCTGAGCAGCCAGGCTTCGAGCAGGGCGACACCGGGGGCCAGCACGGCCTCGTCGAAGTCGAACTCCGGATGGTGGTGAGGCGCCGCCAGATTGGCCCCCAGAATGAGGTAGGCGGCCTCACCGCCGTGCTGCTGCACCCGCTCGATGAGGAAACCGGCATCCTCGCTGGCGCCGAAACGGCGGGTGTGGATGGTCTCCAGCTTGAGCGCCTCGGCCAGGGGCACTATCTCCTCGAGCAGGGCCGGGCTGTTCTCTATGCCGATGGCTTCCCCCTGCTTGCGAATGAGGTAGCTGGCCCCCTGCATCATGGCGGCCCCTTCCACTATCTGCTGCACCTGGCCGAACATGTAGTCGTTGAGGGCCGGGGTCGCGCCCCGGGTCTCTCCCATCAGGCGGGCGTGACCCGGGATCACGTTGCGACCGCTGCCCCCATTGAGCTGGCCTATGTTGATGCGGGTCATGCCGTCCCGGTGGCGGGCGATGCCGAGCATGGCGGTGGTGGCCATGCAGGCCGCCGCCAGGGCGTTGCTGCCGGCGTTGGGCTCGAGCCCCGCGTGGGCGGCGCGCCCCATAAATTCCACGTCAAATTTTGTTGAACAGAGAAACTCGGTGGGATTGATCACCAGCTCGCCGCTGTTGGCATGAATGCCGATGTGCAGCGCCAGCAGGGCATCCACATCATCGAGCTGACCGCCTGCTGCCAGCGCCTTGCCGCCGCGACACCCCTCTTCGGCAGGCTGGAAGAACAGCTTGATACGGCCGTTGAGCCGCTCGGCCAGGGCGGCGATCCGCTCGGCCAGCACCAGCCCGATGGCGGTGTGGCCATCGTGGGCGCAGGCGTGCATCCAGCCCGGGTTGGCTGAGTGCCACCCCTCCTGGCAGGGCTGGTGCGCCGGCTCCCGGCTCTCCTCCACCTCTACCGCATCGATGTCGAAGCGAAAGCCCAGGGTAGGGCCGGGGCGGCCGCTGTCCCAGACCCCCATCACACCGGTGATCTCGTCGATGCGGGCCAGCCAGTCGGGGTGGGCCCCCTGACGCAGGGCTCGCTCCTTCTGGGCTGCGACGTCTATCTCCCGTCCCATGATGAGGTTGCTGGCCAGCAGCTTGTCCCCCAGCATGACGGAAAATCCGAGTTCACAGAGGTGGTGGGCGATGAGGGCGCTGGTGCGAAATTCACACCAGGCGGCTTCGGGGAGACGGTGAAGGTCACGGCGCCAGTGGCGCAGAGCATCCTGAGTCATGGTGATTCCTGCATGGCAAATCCAGCGGACATTGTGACGGGCAGGGGGGCAAGAGTAAATCCCGCAGAGACAGATGCGGCAAGGGGAGCACTGAGGCTCCCCTTGCAAGAACGGCGATCATGACGATCAGGTCGTTAAATGCTCACTGATAGTCAATAACTTCTGACTGGCATCCTGTTTTTGCACAAGCCTTCAAAAACCCACCTTTGCGGGTGTTTTTGCGGCCTGGTGGCGCTATCAAGACGCAGGGCAGGCAGCTACCTGACCGATTAACCGCCTTAGAGCTGTGCCAGCGAGGGCAGAGAGACGGCAACCAGAGTGAAAAACACGGTAAAAACGGCGGTAACAACGAACTCTTTCATTATTTTGTCTCCCTTGGCTGACTGATGATGAGACCAAGATACCACAATGACATGGGATAACAATGAAAAATGTATTTATGTGGCAAAATCAGTCTGGTGGTGTCGTAGTGCTGTATTTTTGTAATTTTGTGGCCGTTTTATCACCCACTCATGGGGTGGTGGATTTCTAGCTCATGGCATTCATCACTATGTTGTTTATATACAGTCACTTATGGTTCTTCTTTTGCATTTTTTGGTGGGGTTTGTACGAGACCGTTTTGGTGATCATCAACTTTTGTGGCGAAAAATGGCCGCGTGGTGCGCCTGAAAGTGTCGCCAATGATGAGTTGGTTGGCTGGTAGTGCCATTTCCTTCATCTCATCATTTTTATCTGCCCGCCATGGGGTAAACCCTGTCGGGACGGTGCTTTATCGTCATCACCTTCAGGAAGAATTTCAATTCACAGGGGAAAACAGGGTAAAACAGCAGGCATTTGGCTGGGAAAAGACCCCCAGCCCCGCCCGCCAAGCCGCGCTTTTTGGGGGGCGTCATGGCAGTAGGGGTGAGCTTGCATTCACAGCGCAGAGGCAGGCACGCAGAGACAGGGACCCAGGCATGGGGCGCCCATTGTCAGAGGACGCAGGGCGCGAGGTGCCTTGAGAAGCCTGTGGTGAGAGGGTGGGATGCAAGTTCAGGCCGAAGCGCCATGCCCGAAGAGCATTCAGGAGCGCAAAAGAGTGCGGGCAAGGGGAGGAGCAAGAGTCTGCGGGAGAGGGGGAAACCTCAGTAGCGCGCGGCGAAACGAAAGGGAGCACCTGCATCGCCACCTTATCCGGCAGCAGCGCAACAGGGGGCGGTTCGGCAGACTGGCACACGGATTGGGCTGGAAGGCGGTGGCCTGTGCCTGTCAGCAGGGAGCCAGCAGGGAGCTGATGACAACCGGCAGGCATAAAAAAAGGCTATGTCCCAATTACGTGTTGCATGGGGCGCCCCAGCGCCTCATGCAAGCAACGTGGGATAGTCACCTC
>NZ_JBYTDH010000006.1:0-248018 GCF_058791175.1 Aeromonas sp. EU05-FHT14A05
AACCTTCGAAGGCAGAGCCGTCAGATTTACAGTCTGATCCCTTTGGCCGCTCGGGAACCCCTCCCCAAGTGCGAGGCCGCATACTACCAGATCCGGCAAGGTTGTGAACCCCTTGGCCGCATTCTGACGACAAAAAAGTGTCAAGTGGTTATTTTTTGATATGTTTCGCTCAAAATTCACGCTTTTCAATGACTTTTATGCCGATGTCCGAGGGGGCCGGCAGGGAGTGCATGCACAGAGGAGCCACGATGGGCTCCTCTTTTTTATGCGGGAGAGGGTGGCTGTGGCGAGGCTCAGGCGTCTGAGGTGCGCGCCTGCTGGCAGCCCTGAACCGCGTGGGCGATGAGCTCGAGGGCGCTCTGCTCGCAGGGGGGCAGCTCCTCGTCACATTGGCCGAGCGGGGTGACACGAGGGCCCCATTTGATGAGGGCGGCGCCCCAGGTCAGGCCGGCCCCGAAGGCGGCGGTCAGCAGGTGGCTGCCTGGCTTGACCCGGCCCTGCTCCAGCGCCTCGCACAGGGCGATGGGCACGGTGGCGGCGGAGGTGTTGCCGTACTGCTCGATATTGACCATCACCTTCTCCATGGGGGCGTTCATCCGCTTGGCCAGGGTCTCTATGATGCGCACGTTGGCCTGGTGCGGGACTATGAGGTCGACCTGCTCGGGGGCTATGCCGGCCTGGGCCAGCACGGCACCTGTGGCCTCGCCCATGCCGCGCACGGCGCGCTTGAAGATCTCCTGTCCCTCGAAGTTGAAGGTGAACAGACCGTCGATGTCGGCGAAACGCACCCGATCCGTCCCGAAGTTCGGCACGTGCAGTATCTCCCGCGCCTCGCTGTCACAGCCGAGCTTGCTGGCAATCAGGCCGCTCTTCTGCTCGCTCGCCTCTATCACCACGGCGCCGGCGCCGTCGCCAAACAGCACTGCTGTGTCGCGCTTGGCCCAGTCCAGCAACTGGATGAGACGCTCGGCGCCTATCACCAGCACCTTCTGCATCATGCCGGTCTGCACCAGGGAGGTGGCGACCGAGAGCGCGTAGACGAAGCCGGTACAGGCGGCATTGAGGTCGAACACCGCCGCCTTGTGGGCGCCCAGGGCCTGCTGCACGGCAGAGGCACAGTTCGGGACCAGCGTGCCCGGGGTGGCGGTGGCCAGTATGATGCCATCGAGTTCACCGGCGTCCAGACCGGCGCAGGCCAGGGCGCGGCGGGCGGCCAGGGTGGCGAGTGCCTGGGTGCTGACGTGGGAGACCCGGCGGGCCTTGATGCCGGTACGCGGATAGATCCACTCATCCGAGGTATCCATGATGGTGCTGAGATCATCGTTGGTCAGCACTGCGGGGGGGAGGCATTTGCCCCAGCCGGTGATATTGGCGTATTTCATCTTGTTATCGCTTCTTGTTGTGGATCGCCCGCGGGCGGAAAAGTGCGCAATTATGTCGTACAGGCTTTCCAGTGTCATCCCGCGGGGAGGGGAGCGCAAGGGGGGGCAGGGGGAACAAGGTGGTGATTTTGCTTAAATTCCCGCTTCTCCTTGTCTTAAGATGAGAGCCGACCCAGGCTCTCCCTTCCCGAGGTGTTGTCAGTGCACAAAGCGAATCTCAACCTCTTGCCCACCCTCAAGGTGCTGCTGGAGACCCGCAACATCAGCCGGGCGGCGGAGCTGCTGCATCTGAGCCAGCCCTCCATCAGCAAGCAGCTCGGCCAGCTTCGCAGCGAGTTTGGTGACGAGCTGCTGGTGCGGGAGGGACAGCGCTGGCTGCTGACGCCGCGGGCCGAGAGCCTGGCGGCGGCGCTTGCCGATTCCCTCGGTGCCCTGGAGCGGCTCTATGCGGCACCCGAGTTTGCCCCCGAGCGCTGCGAGCGGGTGTTCCGGCTCGCCTCCTCCGACTACGTGGCCCAGCATATCCTGCCCTACATCTGCGCGGCCCTGGCCAGGGCCGCCCCCCTGGCGGCGCTGGAGTACAGCCTGTGGGACAAACGCCAGCTGCCGCAGCTGTGGCAGTCCGAGCTGGATCTGGTCTCCACCATCACCGAGCTGGTGCCGGATCAGATCCGCGGCCTGCACCAGGGAGAGGACAGGCTGGTGATGCTGATGGGGCGTCACCACCCGCTCTCGGGCACGGCGCCCAGCCTGGATGACTACCTCGCCTGGCCTCATCTGCAGGTGAGCGGCGGCGGCGACAAGGACAGCCCGGTGGAGCAGGTGCTGGCGCCTCTGGGGCTCTCCCGCCGCTGGTTCGCCCGGGTGCCCTTCTTCCAGGCTGCGGTGGAGGTGCTGCTGCGCACCGACTGCCTGATGACCACCCCGGCCCACATCGCCTGGCAGCTCTCCCGGGAGCATGCCCTGAGTTTTTGCGATCTGCCCTTCGCCACCCGGGTCCAGCAGTATCATCTGCTGTGGCACCAGCGCCACCACCTGGATCCGGCCCACCGCTGGTTTCGCGAGCTGGCCTACCCCTTCCTGCGGGATCACCTGCAGCGCACCCTGGGGGAGAGCCGCAAGCAGCTGGATCTGAAGGCGGATCACCTCCGCTAGGACAGTTTGTTATGCCAGCCTATAGCCGTTGGCTATGGACTCTATTCATAACTTTCACTTCTGGCATAGCTGGCCGCCTCCTACCCTGATCCCAGGTAGAGACATTCGACTAGAGAGAAGGAAAGGGTATGGAAATGACGAGTTGGCTGGCGCTCGCCGCCATTTGCGTGATGGGGGCCATCAGTCCGGGGCCCAGCCTGGCGCTGATCATCCGCAATACGGTGCAGGGAGGGCAGGGCCACGGGGTGGCCACGGCGCTCGGCCACGGCCTGGGGGTGGGGATCTATGCCCTGATCACGGCGCTGGGTCTCTCGCTGCTGATCACCCAGACCCCGCTGCTGTTTGATCTGATCCGCTACGGCGGCGCCGCCTTCCTCGCTTGGCTCGGGATCAAGGCGTTGCTGGCCAAGCCCGCCAGTGGCGACGCTGCCGACGAGGCGGTGCACGGTGCCCGTGGCCGTCAGGGGGCGTTCGAAGGCTTTATGGTGGCCTTCTTGAACCCCCAGCTCGCTATCTTCTTCATCGCCCTGTTCAGCCAGTTCGTGCACGCCGATACCGGTTGGCGCGAGGGGAGCATCATGATGCTGACCGCCGGCGGCATAGACGCGCTCTGGTACGTGCTGGTGGCCCTGGTGCTCTCCCGCGGGCCTGTGCTGGCCTGGCTCAAGGCCAAATCCTTCGTGATCGACAAGGTGAGCGGCCTGGTGCTACTGGGACTGGCGCTCAAGGTGGTGATCTAGACCCGCGTCGGGTGCCAGCGTAGTCGGCACTCTCTCTGCTCCCTTCTCCCCTGGCGGGAGAAGGGCCCATATGTGCTTGTCCTTGTACCGGGTCAATCCTGCATTCTGCGGTGATCTTAAGCGGGATCAAGGCGAAGGGCGCCCGGTCTCGCTAGAGTGACGGGCATTTCTCGTCCGCCTTCAGATCAGACCCATGCAGGATCACACCCAGACTAACCGCCTCGAGCTGCTGGCCCCGGCCAGGAACCTTGCCTATGGCATCGAAGCCATCAACCATGGCGCCGATGCCGTCTACATGGGCGGCCCCGCCTTCGGTGCCCGCAGCGCGGCGGGCAACAGCATCGAGGACATCGAAGCGCTGGCCCGTCACGCCCACCGCTTCGGCGCCCAGGTGTTCGTCGCCTTCAACACCCTGCTGCACGACCACGAGCTGGAGCAGGCCCGGCGCCTGACCCATCAGATCTACGAAGCCGGGGCCGATGCGCTGATCGTGCAGGACATGGGGCTGCTGGCGCTCGACCTCCCTCCCATAGCGCTGCACGCCAGCACCCAGACCGACAACCGCACGCCGGAGAAGGTGAAGTTTCTGCAGGACGTGGGCTTCTCCCAGGTGGTGCTGGCCCGAGAACTCTCCCTTGAGCAGATCCGTGTCATCAGCGACCAGACCCAGGTGCAGCTGGAGTTCTTTATCCACGGGGCCCTGTGCGTCTCCTACAGCGGCCAGTGCAATATCAGCCATGCCCGCACCGGGCGCAGCGCGAACCGTGGCGAGTGCGCCCAGCTCTGCCGGCTGCCCTGCTCCCTGCAAACCCCAGGGGGTGAGGTGCTGGTGGAGAACAGCCACCTGTTGTCCCTCAAGGACATGGATCAGAGCGCGAACCTGGAGGCGCTGATCGCAGCTGGCATCCGCTCCTTCAAGATTGAGGGGCGCCTCAAGGGGCTGGACTACGTCAAGAACGTCACCGCCTGGTATCGCCAGAAGCTGGACGCCATTCTCGAACGCCGCCCCGATCTGGTGGCCTCCTCGGCCGGTCGCTGCAGCTACGGTTTCACACCGGATCCCAAAAAGAGCTTCAACCGGGGCAGTACCGACTACTTCCTCCATGGCCGCCAGCCGGGGATAGACGCCACCAGGAGCCCGAAATACGCGGGTGAACCCCTGGGCCGCGTCAGCAGGGTGACCCGTGATGGCATCGAGATCGACGGCAAGCCAGTGACCCTCAACAACGGCGACGGCCTCGGCTTCTTCAAGCCGGGGGACGAGCTGGTGGGGATGCGTCTGAACAAGGTGGAGGGCAAGCAGTTACTGCTGTCGGAGCGCATGCCGGGGCTGAAGGTGGGCACCGAGATCTTCCGCAACCACGATCAGGCATTCAGCAAGCAGCTCGAAAAGGCGAGCGCGGATCGCCGCATCCGGGTGGACATGCAGCTCGTCGAGTGCGACGAGGGATTGCGACTCGAACTGGTGGACGAGCAGGGTATCGGCGCCGCCGTCACGCTCCCCTGCGACAAGCAGCCGGCCGACAACCCGGCGCGGGCACTGCAACAGGCCCGGGACCAGCTCGGCAAGCTCGGCAACACCCTGTTTGTGGCGCGCCGGATTGAGTTGGTGGTCACGAGGCCGCTATTTATTGCCGCATCCCTGCTCAACGGCCTGCGCCGGGACGGCATAGCCGCCCTGGAGGCGGCCCGTCTGGCCGCCTACCGGCGACCCGAGCGGCGCATCCCCCTGAGCGACGTCACCTATCCCCAGCACCGCCTCTCCTACCTTGGCAACGTGCTGAACAGCGCGGCCGAGCAGTTCTTTCGCGAACACGGGGTGGGGCGCATCGCCCCCGCTTTTGAGGCGAACAAGGAGCAGGGGGAGGTGGTGCTGATGATCACCAAACACTGCATCCGCTACAGCCAGCACCTCTGCCCGAAGGAGGTGCCCGGTCTCAAGGCCGAGCCGCTGGAGCTCAAGATGGGCAAGGATACCTTCCGCTTGCGCTTTGACTGCCACCGCTGCGAGATGCAGGTGATGGGCAGCCTCAAGGAGTGATGGCTGCCCGTGTGGGCATAGGGCGGGGGCGGATTTGATGGCAGTATGAGGGGGCTGCCTTGTCACGGATGTCCCGTGGTGAGCGCCTTCCCCAAGCCTTCCCCAAGCCTTCCTCTGCTGACAAAGGAGCTGTCATGAACATCAATGCACTGCCGTTTTGCACGACCCGCTGGGCCGACATCCCGCCGACCGAACACCAGGGGGAGCGCGGCGTCGCCCGCTGGCACACCCAGCAGTTCGGGGCGCTGCGGGTGCGGATGGTGGAGTACTCCCCCGGCTATCTGGCTGATCACTGGTGCAGCAAGGGGCACGTGCTGCTCTGCCTCGAGGGGGAGCTGCACACCGAGTTGCAGGATGGCCGGGTCTTCACTCTGACGCCGGGCATGAGCTATCAGGTGGCGGACAACGCCGAGCCCCATCGCTCTTACACCGAACTGGGCGCCCGCCTCTTTATCGTCGACTGAGCCGCGCGCTCTCCCGTTTCCCCTTGTGCTTCCGGAGCTTGCCCATGCTTGAACTCAGACCGAACTGTGAATGCTGTGACCGGGATCTGCCCGCCGACACAGCGGTCGCCTATATCTGCTCCTTCGAGTGCACCTTCTGCGCCGAGTGCAACGATCAGTATCTGTACCTTGTCTGCCCCAACTGCGGCGGCGAGCTGGTGAGGCGTCCGCGCCGCCCGGCGGCCAAGCTGGCGAACAACCCCGCCTCCCTCAAGCGCGTCTTCAATCCGAGTCTCAAGGAGACCCTGAGCAAGGGGCGCTAGGGCTGCCGGGCACGCATGCGGGCAAGCGGCACCATGTGAATTCTTGCCCACGCCGCCAGCCGTCAGGGGGAAACGGTATGGCTGTGGAACCATGACGGGTGGACAAGACGAGGCTGCTGGGAGGTCTGTTCCGGTGGGCGAGCGCCCACCGGTGGGTTCGGTCGCAACCCTGGCGGGTTGCCGACGACACACTATGGTTTGGCGAACTGATCGGCGCTGAGCACCTCTATGCCAACGAACGGCTGATCGCCCTCGACCCAGGCATCGTGCCCCGGCGGTATGGTGTAGGACTCCCCGGCGTTGATGGTCTTGAGGGTGCCGTCTGCGAGACGGACCGTGAGCGACCCCGAGACGGCGTAACCCAGGTGCGAGAGCTGGCATTGCTCCGTCTTGACGACCGGTTTGATGCAGTCAGACCAGCGCCAGCCGGGGGCGAAGTTGAACCGCCCTATGGTGTAGCCATCGAGTTTGACGACCTCGACCCGGGTCTTGTCGGGGGTGCGCACCTCGTCTGGGGCGCCGTGGGACTTCACCTGGAATTCAGTGACGGTGACTGGAGTGGACATGTTTCCTCCTCGTTTCAAACGGATCGCGGCAATGGCCGCGATCGGATCGCCAGGAAACACGCCGTGATCTCGATAGTCAGCAAGCTGCCAACGCGCAGCGTCATCCCGGTATTCGAAGTATTCGCCCAAACTCCCGTCGGCGCCGTGCTTTGAGGCCCATGACCGGCAAGTATTCAACCCGGGGGCGGCGTCCCCGCTTTCACCTTCTCGGAGTCATCGGTATAACCGTTTTTTTTCAATCTCTTGCCTGGTTGGTGCCAGGCGAGGTGCTGTCTGGCTGTGCAGGCTGGTGAGATGAATGGCCAGGGGCCGGACGGCCCCTGGTTGTGGAGACACAGAGCCGTGGGTCAGCGCTGGATCCCCTCGAGGCGCAGCAGCGCCTGCTTGATGGGCAGGCCGCCCGCATAGCCGGTCAGGCTGCCGCTTTGGCCGATGACGCGATGGCAGGGCACTATGATCGACAGCGGATTGCGACCGTTCGCGGCCCCGACGGCGCGGCTCGCGCTCGGCTTGCCGATGGCGCGGGCGATGTCGCCGTAGCTGCGGGTCTCCCCGTAGGGGATGTCGCACAACGCCTGCCACACCGCTTGCTGAAACGCCGTGCCCCGCGCCGCGAGCGACAGCGTGAAGCGCTGCAACCGGCCCGCGAAGTAGTCTCGAAACTCGGCGAGGAAGGGGGCGAGCGCCTCGCCGTCCTGCCGCCAGTCGCTCATGTCGGGCAGCGGCCGCAGCCCTGCCACGAAGTCCACGTGTACCAGCCCCTGCTCATCGATGGCGACCAGCAGATCGCCGCAGCGGGTGGGCATAATGTCGTAGCGGATCATGGGGTTGTCTCCTTGGGTTCGTTGTCCGGGTGCGCCCGTGCCGGGTCTGCCAGCAGCGAGGGCTGCTCGCTCATGGCGTGCCACAGCCAGCTCGCGGCATAGGCGCGCCACGGCTGCCAGGGGGCGCTGCGCGCCTCCACTTCCTTCACCGGCAGCTTGGTGCCGCCTCCCAGCGCCTTTTGCAGCACGAGATCCGAGGTGGGGAAGGCGTTTGTGTCCAGCCCGCAGCGCAGCCGCCAGTAGGCGACAGTCCAGGGGCCTATGCCCGGCAGCGCGAGCAGTTGCGCGTCGCTCGCTCTGCCCAGGGTGAGCGCGCCGCTCGCGAGTGCCGAGGCCAATCCCTGCAGCGTGCGGATACGGCTGCCCGGCATGCCGATGCCGTCCAGATCCAGCTCGCACAGCTGGGCCGGGGTGGGCAGCTGCGCCACCCCGAACTGCGCCAGGGTGCGTGCCACCAGGCGCCCCATGATGGTGATGGCGCCCTTGACCGACACCTGCTGGCCGACGATGGCGCGCAGCATCACCTCGTATTCGTCCCAGCCCCCCGGCAGCCGCACCCCGGGCCAGCGCCCCTGTATCCGCGCCAGCAGCGGATCCTGCCCGAGCTGCTCGCCGATGCGCACCATGTCCGCGTCGAGATCCCACATGCGGCGCACGCGATACAGTATGTCCGGCAGCGCACTCGGCGGCAGATCCTGCACCGTCAGCCTGAGCCTCTCCCGCTCGAGGGGCTCGATGCGAACTAGCCCCTCCTGCTCGCCGACCCGGTGGCGGCGCTCGTAGCCGTGCTCATCCACCCGCTCCAGCCCCGGAATGGCGCGCAGCCGGTAGAACGCGAGCATGGCCTGGGCATCGAACGGCGGGCGGTACATCAGTTGCAACTGCAGGCTCGCCTGCGGCGTCTGCGCCGACGCACCGCCCTCCCGCTTGCGCAGGGCGCCCGGCGTCAGCCCGTACGCCTGTTGCCAGGCGTCGTTGAAGCGGCGAATACTCGCAAAGCCAGACGCGAACGCGACGTCCGTGATGGGCAGTTGCGTCTCCGTCAGCAGTCGCTTCGCGAGCAGCAGGCGGCGCGTCTGCTCCACCTGCTTTGGCGACGCGCCGAGGTGTTGCTCGAACTGGCGCCGCAGCGTGCGCTCAGTGATCCCGGCCTGCGCCGCGAGCGCGCCCAGGCTGTGCTCCGCGAGCTCGCCGCGCTCGATGCGCGCCAGCACCTGGGCGACCAGGGTCGGCAGATCCCCGCTCTGCGCCGGTGCGAGCTCCGGGCGACAGCGCAGGCAGGGGCGCAGCCCGTGCTGCTCCGCCGCCGCCGCGAAGCGAAAATAGCGCACGTTGTGCTCGTGCGGCGCCCGCGCAGGGCAGATGGGGCGGCAATAGATGCCGGTGGACAGCACGCCGGTGAAGAAGCGGCCGTCGAAACGTGCGTCTCGCGCGAGCCGCGCGGCGTGGCACTGCTCGCGCGTGAGGCCGGGGATGATCTCGTCCTGGGGCGTTGGGACTGGGGGCGCTGTGTTCATGGCATGACTCGGATTTCTGTGGGTATGTCCCAGAGACTAAGCGGGGGCAAGAGGGGTGACTAGCCAAAAACGGACAGGGATAGCAAAAATAGTGGGGCAGGGGGAAAGCGGGCGCGACGAGGGTCGCGCCCGGGAGCGGTTATTTCAGATAGCGCTGTTCGAGGTGCTTGCGCAGCCACTGCGGATTCAGTGCCTCGCCGGTCGCGCGACGAATGAGCTCGTCCGTGCCGTGCAGGCTGCCCTGGGACCAGATGTGGCGGCCGAGCCAGCCAAAGATCTCCGGCAGGCGGCCAGACGCCACGAGCGTGCCCATGTCGCCGAGTTCACGCTCCAGCGCGAAGCGCAGCTGCGCCGCATACATGGCGCCAAGCGTGTAGCTCGGGAAGTAGCCAAACGACCCGTCCGTCCAGTGGATGTCCTGCATGCAGCCATTCTGGTAGTTGCCCTTGGTGGACAGCCCGAGCCACTGCTGCATCTTCGCATCCCACAGCGCCGGGATGTCCGCGACCTCGATACGCCCCTCGATGAGATCGCGCTCCAGCTCGTAGCGCAGTATCACGTGCGCCGGATATGTCACCTCGTCTGCATCGACGCGGATGAAGCCGGGCTCGACCCTGTTGTACAGCTTCTCGAGGTTCGCCGGTGCGAGCGCAGCCTGCTCGCCGAAGTGCGCGCGGATGCGCGGCGCCAGCAGTGCGAGGAACGCGGGGTGATGGCCGAGCTGCATCTCGCAGAACAGGCTCTGGCTCTCGTGAATGCCCATGGAACGCGCCTCGGCGACCGCCTGGCCGAGCAGATGGCGCGGCAAGCCCTGCTCGTAGCGCGCGTGGCCCGTCTCGTGCACTATGCCCATCAGGCTGGAGACGAATTCGTCCTCGTTGTAGCGCGTGGTGATGCGCACATCCGTCGGCACGCCGCCGCAGAACGGGTGGCTGCTCACGTCGAGCCGGCCGTGCGCAAAATCAAAGCCGAGCAGCCCCATCACCTCCTGACCGAGCGCCTGCTGCGTCGCAACCGGGAAGGGCCCGTTCGGGGTGAGGATGGCGTCGCGCTTCTGCCGCTCGCTCACGGTCTGGATGAGGCCGGGCAGCCAGCTCGTCAGATCGCCGAAGATCTGATCCAGCCGCGCGCTCGTCATGCCGGGCTCGTACAGCGCCAGCATGGCGTCATAGGGGCGCACCCCGAGCGCCTCGGCGCGCAAGGTCGCCACCTCCCGCGACAGGCGCACCACCTCCTCGAGATTAGGGGCAAAGCCCGCCCAGTCGTTCTCCTTGCGCTGGCGGCGCCAGGCGTGCTCGCACTTGCTGCCGGCCAAGGAGAGCGCCTCCACCAGCTCGCTTGGCAGCAGGCTCGCATCCTGCCAGTGGCGCTTGATCTCCGCGAGGTTCGCCCGCTGGGTCGCGTCCAGCGGCTCGCTCTCGGCCCTGGCAATCCAGTCGCCGAGTTCGGGGGCGGTGCGCTTGTGGTGGATCAGCACACCGAGCTCCGCCATCGCCTCGGCGCGGGCCTCGTTGCCCCCCTCCGGCATCATGGCGGCCTGATCCCAGCCGCAGATGGCGGACAGGTGGGAGAGGCGGTGCAGTTGTTGCTGATGTTGTTCGAGTTTCTGGTATGACATGGGATTGTCCTTGTTATCGTCCCTGATGGTATGCACCCCGTACCTGGCATGATCGGGGCTGCCCGATGCTAGCACTGAGCCACGGGCGGGGGCCACCCTCAGGCGGTCAGCTGAGGCGCTTCTGGTGACGTTCGCGGTTCTCGGCCTTCTTGCGCTCGCTCTTTCGCAGCAGCACATAGAGCGCGCCGCTGCCGCCGTGGCGACGCTCGGCGCTGTGCATGGCCATCACCGCAGGGAGTTGCGGCAGCCAGGCGCTGACATGGCTCTTGAGCAGGGCGCGCGGCGTGCTGCGCTCCCCCTTGCCGTGCAGGATCAGCAGGCAGCGGATGTCCCGCACCTCGCACTCCTGGATGAACTGCACCAGGGCGGTTCGCGCCTCCTTGATGGTCTTGTGGTGCAGGTCGAGGGAGCCTTGCAGCTCGTACTTGCCGAGCCGCAGCTTCTTGTAGACCCCCTCCTGCACGCCGTCGCGCTTGAAGCCAACGATGTCGTGGGGATCCAGCATCTCGACCGCCTCCATGTCGAGCTGATCCAGATTGAGCTGTTCGGCGGTGGCGGCTTCCCGGCGCGCGAGTTGCGCCTCGGTCGGCAGGCTGTTGCCCGTGCTGGGGGCTATGTGATCGCTGCGCAGCGGCCGCACGTCGGCCACTTCCTGCAGGAACAGTGAGAGTTCGTCGTTATGAGACACGGCAGGCTCCCCGCATGAGAATGAGGGGGCATTATAGCGGGCCTGACCCGTGCTTAGAATGGCGGGCGGGGCGGGCTCAGGGGCCCGCACCCGGTGCCGCGCCGGGTTATTGACCCTCTTTCGGCGGCTCGGCGTGCATCACCTTGTAGATGAAATAGACCGCGTAGGCGCTGATCAGCAGGAAGGTGCCGATAATCACCAGCATGGACATCAGCCCCACGCTGTTGCCGAACATCAGGTTCATCCAGAATTCCATCTCGTCCACTCCTGTCATTGCGCGATGACAGGCATGATAGATACCTCTTTGGGTGGGGTGAGATGATCTCGATCAAGTCCCTCTGTGGTTATTTAATCGGCAACCCATTCTGTGAGCGGCCTCGCACCCGGCGCCCTGCCTGGCGGCAGGGGGCCGGTCTGGCGGACTCAGTCTGCCGCTGCGGGTTCGGTGAGCGGCGTGATGCGCCAGCCCTGCTGCTCCAGCAGCGCGAGCAGGCCCTGCTCGCCGTAAAGGTGCAGGGCCCCTACCACGATAAAGCTCTCGTCTGGCAGGTCGGGCCACTTCTTGACCCAGTTGCGGTTGCGCTCCGCCAGCAGGGTCTGCTCCAGCCAGGCTTGCAGCTTGGGCGGCGCCATCTCCTCCTTGAGCAGGTTGATCAGGGTGGCCTGATCGCCCTCCTGCCATGCCTTCATCACCGCATCGAAACCGGTCTTGAGCTCGGGCAACTCATCCAGGGTGCTCTCCAGCATCAGGGTCTGGTTGTCACCGACGCTCGCGAGATAGCCGAGCTGCTCCAGCAGAGTCTCCAGCCCGACTATGGGTTTGCCGCCGTCGTTCGCCCGCCTGGCGAAGTGCTGATCCACTCCGAATTCACCGCGATAGCCGGTGCGCTCCAGGGCCGCCTGGGTCAGGGTGATGGCCGCAAACCAGGGGCGCAGCGGCGCCAGCATGCTCTCGGTCAGGCCGTTCTGGCCGGCGGCGATCAGGGTGCGCCGGTAGAGGTCGATGGGCAGGTGATCCTTGAGGGTCTTGCCATCCACCAACCGGGTGATGGCCCCCATCTCCTGCCACTGGGCCTGGCTGATGTGGGTCATGTCCACCTCCATCACCAGGGCGCGACTCTGCTGCCAGGCGCGCTCCACGGGATCCGGCAGGGGATAGAGGGAGGGTTTGCCCGCGTGGATGGACCCCAGCAACCAGTGCTGTTCGTTGCCCTTGCTGATGCGATAGAAGGCCGGATCGGCATAGGCGTTCAGCGGCAGCAGCAGCCAAAGCAGTAAGGAGAGCAGCGTGCGATGGAATCTCATGAGGCACCTTATGTGAGCGGGATCAGTGCTCTATGATAAGTCCTCATTTGTCACAGCCAAGAGGTTTCCCATGCCCCACCTTCGTTTTCGGGCAGTTTCTGTCGACACCCTGCAGCAGATAAGCACGCCCCTGCTGGCGGATCTCTGCGCCCTGACCGGCGGCAAGCCGGAGTTCGTCACTCTGGAGTGCGTGCCGAGCCAGTGGGTGCGAGACGGCCAGCCCGAGGCCGGTTTCCCCTTCGTGGAGCTGGTCTGGTTCGAGCGCCCGCAGGAGATGCAGGATGCCGCCGCCGCCCTCATCACCCGCCATCTCAAGGCGGTGCTGGGGGAGCAGACCTATGTGGTGGTGCAGGTGCTGCCCATCGTCAAGAGCGCCTACTACAGCAACGGCCAGCACTACTGAGCGCATGTCACGGCGGATAGAGCTGCTGTTCGGACGGTCAAGTCCCGGTGCGACAGCAACGGCCAGCATTATTGAACGCATGTCACGGCGGATAAGAGATGCTGTTCGGACGGTCAAGTCCCGGTGGACAGCAACGGCCAGCACTACTGAGCGCATGTCACGGCGGATAGAGCTGCTGTTCGGACGGTCAAGTCCCGGTACGACAGCAACGGCCAGCACTATTGAACGGATGTCATTGTGGATACAGGTGCTGTCCAGACGGTCAAGTCCCGGTACGACAGCAACGGCCAGCACTACTGAACAGATGCGGGTGCTTGGGCGGGGATCCGCCCCCGCCGGGGATCAGGCCGACTTGCCGAGGATCCGGTCAAGCCAGCGGCTCGGCAACAGGCGACGCAGTATGCTGAACAGCCTGGTGGGCAGGGTGACCGGGTAGCGGTGCCTGGGGCGCTTGCTCTGCAGCGCGTGCAGCAGCGGCGGTATGCAGGCCTCGCTCGGCAGCGTGAAGCCGCTGGTAGAGCCCTCTTTCTCCAGCCGGGTCAGGGTCTGGCGATAGGCGCCCTGATGGCGGCTCTGGGCCGGATCTATGTGGCGCACGAAGGCGTCGCGGGCATTGGCACGAAACCGGGTGTCGATGGGGCCGGGCTCGATCAGGCTGATGTGCACGCCGCTGCCCTCGAGCTCCAGGCGCAGGGTATCGGTGTAGCCTTCCAGCGCGAACTTGCTGGCGTTGTAGGCGCCGCGATACTTCATGGCCACCAGGCCAAGCACAGAGCTGTTCTGCACGATGCGTCCCTCGCCCACGGCCAGCATGGCCGGCAGCACCTGACGAATGAGATGATGCCAGCCAAACAGATTGGTGTTGAACTGCGCCTTGAGCGCCTCCGTCGGCAAGTCTTCCAGCGCGCCGGGCTGGCCGTAGGCGCCGTTGTTGAACAGCCCGTACAGGCGTCCCCCGGCCAGGGCCAGCGCCTCTGCCGCCCCCCGCTCTATGCTGGCGGTGTCCGCCAGATCCAGTTGCACCGCCAGCAGACCCTGTTGTTGCAGCTGGGCGACATCCTCGGCCTTGCGGGCGGAGGCGATCACGGTGAAGCCGTGGGCGCCGAGCGCGTTGGCGGCGGCGAGGCCGATGCCGCTGGAGCAGCCGGTGATAAGCACGAAGGGGTGGGGCATGAAGATCATCCTGATTGGCGGCCAGCACAGGGCCGAAGATGGCATGGTAGCCCGAGCGCCACCAAAAACAAAACCGGGCCACGTGGCCCGGTTTTCGATCAGAACAGATGCCTGATTACATGATGGTGAACGGCATGATGATGTGGAACTTGACGTCATGCTCGGAGCTGAACATGTTCGGGTAGTACCAGCTGCCCTTGTCGTCCTGCTCGTTGTTGTAATCGGTGTAGTGCAGCTTGAACAGAGTGCCCTTCAGCTTGCCATCCTGCACCGTGTACATGACGTCGAAGTTGACGGCCCACTCTTTGCCCGGCTCCAGGGTGCCGTCGCCATTGTTGGCATCCCAACCGTAGGCACCGGAGACACCCGCGGCCCAACCCGGAGCACCGACCAGATCATCCAGGGTACGAGTGGTACCGAAGAAGACGGCCTTCTCTTCGTTGTGGTTCCAGTCTGAGCGGGAATCCCACCAGATCTCGTTCGCACCCTGGGAGTTGCCGTAGCCACGGGTCAGACGGGGCAGGTAGTTGCCCAGATCCCCTTCGGCCTTGGTGTACAGACCTTCCAGGCGGAAGGAGTAGGGACCGGCTGCCCAGCTTGCGGTCAGGGCTTGTTGCCATGCCAGACCGTCATAGTCTTCGTTCTCGGTGTCGGAACCGTAGAACTGGTAGCTGGTGTTCAGACCACCCAGCACGTCAAACTTGTGAGCCAGCTTGAAGTGGTAGCTGTCCATGTAGCCTTCGGACTGACCGAAGCCGCCTGTGATGGCGGTGCCGTCTTCAAAGGTGTAACGGGCTGCCAGACCGTGGATGTAGTCGATCTTGTTCGCATCGGTGAAGGGATCGCTGGCATAGGGGCTGCTCTTGGAGAAGCCGGCGGTGTTCTTGAACCAGGGCGCCTTGTACTCATCGGCGATGGCGTAGGTCAGGTAGAGGCCGCCGAAGTTGCCTTCGATCTGGCCACCGCGGTAGGTACCGGGTTGATAGGACCAGTTGACGCCGAGGATGCCGGGTACATAGAGCTGGGTGTAACCACCCTTGGCGGTGACAGCGTCACCGAACTTGAGTTTCAGGGCGGCGGTGGAGAGGCTGAAGCCATTCTCGGGAACACCGTCACCACCTGAACCCCACTGGTCGCCCCAGAAGGAGAATTCGTTCTCTTCGTTGACCCCGTTGCTCTCGTCAACGGCCAGGTCATAGGCACCAAAGCCGCCGACATCCAGCCCGACCATGCCCCAGGCATAACCGGAGTTGTAGTTCAGGGCTGCCTGGGTGGTGGCATGGCTCAGGTTGGAGTGGTATTTGCCATCCTGACCCGGACCGGCCTGGACGCGATCACGCTCGCGCTGGAAGTAGAACAGGCCGCCTGTCAGCTTGCCTTCGTCGATGAAGGCTTCATAGGACTTGCCGTATTCCGGGCTCATCATGTCTTGAGCCGCGGATGCCATGCCGGGGGCGAGCAGCGCCGCAACCACGGCGGCACTCAAAGAGGCGCGCTTGAAGATCACTTTTTCCATTTGTTATTGCTCCTGATTTTATGGACTTAGCTTTTTTTTCCGGCAGTCGGGCAGAGGCCCGCCGCTCGGCATTGGCATTGCAATCAACACCCCGTAGGGCAAAAAATTCTTGTCTGTGTCGTCCCCTGGTTCCCGAATGCCTTGGCGCATCGGCTAGGGGTCATCTGTATATTTACAGTCATTGTTTTTTATGTACCGACCCTTGGCGATCGGACACCACCAAGAGTACGTTCGCGGTGCGAAATATCAACCGGAAGTTCCCTTGAAGTTTCAAAAATATGACCGAGTGCAAATAATCATGATTCTTGGTGTGGGCACTCCCAGCCCACTCATGTCGGCAATGAGAACGCTTTCAGGTGGTTTTTTCCGTTTACCTGGGGGGATCTTGACGTGGAAGCAGAACTTTCTTTGTTAACCTGACGGCAACATATAATTTTGTGTCACAAAAAAAGATGTCCGCCCTGCCGGGTCGGCGCCCCTGGCCGGGTGGCGTCGAGCCGACTCCCCGGCAGGGGTCACTGCATCCGGCAGGGCCGCGCGGGGGCGGACTTGAATGAGGGCAGATGAGGGGGCAGGCCCGGCGCACATAGGGACGCCGGGCCAGCCGAGGGGCGGCTGACTCAGGCCTGGCTCAGGATCCGGGGGATCTGCTGGGCCTGGTGGTGGATGTGCTCCGAGACCTGCACCGAGAGACGGCTGCCCTGGCGGGCGTGCTGGCTGATGCGGCCGATGAGGGCGGCGAAGCTGGCCAGCCTGTGCTCCTGGCTTCTGGCGTTGTCGGCCCCCTGCAGGGCGATGACGGCGGTGCTGCGCGCCATCTCCCGCACCGTCTGGGTGGTCTGGCGCAACTGTTCGGCCTGCTGGCGCTGCCCGGCCGCCTCCGTCGTGATGCGGGTCAGCACGGTGGCGAGCTGATCCCCCGCCTGGGTGAGGCTCGCCAGGATCTCGGTGATCTGGCCGAGGGAGCGCTGGGTGTCGGCGGAGAGGTGGCGCACCTCGTCGGCCACCACCGCGAAGCCGCGCCCCTGCTCGCCGGCGCGGGCCGCCTCGATGGCGGCGTTGAGGGCCAGCAGGTTGGTCTGCTGGGAGATGTGGCCGATGACGTCGACGATGGCGGTCACATCCTCCACCGAGCGGGTCAGCTGGGCCAGGGCGCTGCTGCTCTCGTCGATGGCAAGCCCGGTCTGGGCGGTGGCCGCCAGCATGCCCCCCACCAGTTGCTCGCTCTGGCTCATGGAGTGCTCGTTGTGCTGGGCGTGCTCCGCTATCTCGGCGGCGACCTGGTGCACCTCGCTGGCGAGCTGATTGAGCTCCTGCATCATGGTATCGCTCTCATCCACTGCCTGCTCCGTGGTGCGGGTGCTGTGATGGATCTCCTGCACCTGCTCCACCATCTCCTGCAGGCTGGAGGAGACGCTGGAGAGCTGGCCCGCCTTCTGTTGCTGATCCTGTTGCAGGCGCTGGATCAGGCGGTTGTAGCTCGCGACTATGTCGGCCAGCTCGTTGCGCTCGCGCCCCGTTGCCAGCAACTGCGCCTGACCCGTGGCATCGAGCTGCAGGAAGGCCGCCCGCAGTCGCAGCAGGGGCCTGACCAGCCAGCGGCGCTGCACCAGGGCGAACAGCAGGGCGACCACTACCAGGCAGAGCGCCAGGGAGCCGAGCACGGTGGCGAGCTCCCGGTTCATGGTCTGGCGGGCGGCGGCGAGCCGCTCACCCAGTTGCTCACCGGCCTGCAGCAGATGGGTGATGTCCTGCTGCACCATCTGGCGCGCCAGTTGCTGCTGTTGCAGCGCCTTGCTGCTGTTCTCGAGCTCCATGGGGTAGCGCTTGAGCAGGGAGACCAGCTCGGCTTTGGGCAGCTCCCCGAGCTCCTTGCGCACCGGCTCTCCCAGGGTGAACTCGTCGGCGGCGGTCTCCTCGAAGAGGTTCAGGCTCGGCAGGGCCGCCAGGGAATCCGCCTGCTTTTGCAGGGCGGCGAGTTCGAACTGCAATCCTTCGAGGCGCTTGGCGCTCGCCTGCTCCATGTAGTTCTGGCGCTGGTGGGCGAGGGCGGGCAGGGTCGCCAGTATGTCGGCGGCCCCCTGGCGATAGGCCTCGGCGCTGGCCGGATCCCGGTTTGCCCCCTGCTGGCCGTAACGCAGCAGCGCCCGGGCCTGGGTGCTCAGCTCGTTCTCGGCATTTTGCAGCAGCCACTGGCTGTTGCCGGAGAGCTTGCCCGCCGCCAGATAGTCCCCCTCGATGCGTGCCCCCATCTGCTCGAGCCGGGCGCGCAGCGGGTCGGCTTGCTGCCCGTCCAGCTGCGCCAGCAGCGCGAGCGCCTGCTGGCGCACCCCCTGGGCCTCGGCCAGGCGCAGGGGATCGCCGCTGCCGAGGTAGTCGCGAAGGGCCCCCTGCAGGGGACCGCTCAGTTGTTGTTGCAGGCGCTCCTGCTGGCGCTGGGCCTGTTCGGCCCGATTGAACTGCTGCCAGCCGTGATAGAGGGCGGTGGCCTGAACGCCGGCCACCAGCAGCAGTACGAGGGAAGAGAGGGAGGCATAATGGGCAATTTTCACATCTGAGTCCTGCTAGAAGCACGCAATGGGCGTGAGCTTAAGCAGGGGAGATGGCGTTTTTATGACAGCGGTTGTGCCGCTTTGCGGCTCCCGGGGGCCTTTACCAGCAAGCCGAGCAGGGCACCGCCCATGATGAGGGTCCCCGCCAGCAGGTGGCGCGGGGTGAGCTGCTCGCCGTTGAGCCAGACCAGCAGCAGGGTACTCAGCAAGGGGGTGAGGTAGGCGAGCGCCCCGATGCGGCGGGGATCCCCGTCTCGCAGCGCCAGATACCAGGTGACGAAGGCCGCCCCCATGGGACCGAGGGCCAGCCCGGCGATGAGCAGCCAGTCCCCCTGGGGGATGCGGGCGAGGGGCAGCGGCCCCTCCAGCCCCCAGGCGAGCAGCAGGGCCAAGAGCCCCGCGGGCAGGCAGGCGGCCGCCGTGACCACTGCGGGGGCGGGGGGCAGGCGGCGGGAGAGCACCGAATAGGCGCCCCAGACGATGGCGGCGCCGAGGGCCAGCAGGTAGCCCGGCAGATGAGCCTGTTGCAGTTGCAGCTTGCCATCGACCATCACCAGCACCGAGCCCGCCAGGCCCAGGGCCCCGGCCAGCAGATGGTGCAGGCTCAGGGGGTGGCCCGGCAGCAGCAATGGGGTGAACAAGATGATGCAAAGCGGCCAGAGGTAGTTGATGAGGTTCGCCTCCAGCACGGGGGCGTGGCGAAAGCTCATGAACAGCAGCAGGTGATAGAGCAGCAGGGCCGTGATGGTCACCAGCCAGGTGAGACGGCTGGCGCGCCACTGGCGCCAGAACGGCAGGGTGCCCGCGCCGCAGAAGAAGAGCACCAGCCCCACCAGCACCAGGGGAGACACGCTGGTGATCCGGGAGGTGAGCGCCGCGAGGGAGGCCCACAGCAAGATGGTGAGCAGCGCAAAACCGGTGGACTTGTCCCACCAGGAAGAAGCAGACATCCAACACTCCTTTGCAAGATGAAGAAAAAAGAGGGCCAGTCTAGCAGACTGGCCCTCGTCACACAGCGTTGCCTTGACGGCGCGGGTCAGGACTCCCGGCTCGGGACGGCGCCGGCCGCCGGGGTCAGGGACTGCCCCTTGACGTACCAGACGATGAGCGCCAGCACCAGCAGCGGCAGCACGGGGTCGAACCAGGTGCCGCCGGAGCCGAACATCAGGTTCAGCAGGGCGACGCCGGTGCCGCCGATGGCCCAGGCGATGGTGGTCGGGATGGACCAGACGATCATCTGCTGCTTCACGTCGGAGATCCCCATCATGCGGTTGACCACCCAGAACAGGCTGTCGTTGAAGTAGCCGAAGAAGAGCGACCCCATGGTGGCGGCCTGGGCGGCCAGCAGCATGTTGACCCCGGGGATCTGCGCCAGTATGGGGGCGGAGATGGAGGCCGCCGTCACCATGGCCACTGTGCCGGACCCCTGGATGAGGCGCACCAGGGTTGCCACTATGAAGGGGATCAGTATGGGGGAGATGGGCAGCTGGGCTATCTGCTCGGCGAGCTGCTGACCCGCGCCGCTGTCGCGCAGCACGGCCCCCAGGGCTCCGCCGGCACCGGTCACCAGCAGTATGATGCCGGCCGATTGCAACCCCTCTTCGAGACGGGCGGCGGTGGCATGTCTGTCCATGTGCGGGACTAGCGTATAGACCGCCAGCAGCACGCTGATGGCGAGCGCTATGATGGGGGTGCCGATGAAGTTGATGCCCTGCACCAGGGGATTCGCCATCAGGCCGTCCATGCCCTCCAGGGTGGCCAGGGTGGTGAAGATGGCCTTGACGAAGATGAGCACTATGGGCACCAGGATCGGCAGCAGCGACAGGGTCAGGCTCGGCAGGGTCTTGCCCTCCTTCTCCTTGAGGTACTGCTCGTAGGTGGCTTGCAGCTCGTCCGGGGCCTGGGCTGCCTGGGCGCCGAACTCGGGGTACTTCTTGTCGAGCCACTGGGCATAGAAGACGATGCCGAGCACGCAGGGGATGGCCAGGGCCATGCCGGTCAGCAGCATGGCGCCGATGTCCACGCCAAACAGGCCGGCGACACCGAGCGGGCCCGGGGTCGGTGGCACCGTATGGTGGGTCACCACCAGGCCGCCCGCCAGGGCGACCCCCAGGGTCAGGATGGAGCGCTTGCCGCTTTTCGCCAGCGCCTTGGCCACCGGATAGAGGATGACGAAGGCGGAATCCACGAAGATGGGGATACTGACGATGTAGCCGGTGATGGCCAGGGCCCACTCCTCGCGGCGCTTGCCGAGCCACTTGATGAAGCTGTAGGCGATCTGCTCGGCGGCGCCGGAGACCTCAAGCAGGCGACCCATCATGACCCCGAGGCCAATGACGATGCCGATGCTGCCGAGGGTGGAGCCAAAGCCCTGGGTGATGACGGTGAGGGTCTTGTCGATGCTCATGCCGCCGGTGATCCCGGCGATGCAGGCCGCCGCCAGCATGGCGATCAGGGCGTGCACCCGGGTACGGATGACCAGGAACACCAGCACGAAGACCGCGATGATGAGACCTATGATGGGGGTTGGGATGTCGCTCATGATGCCTCCTGCATGTCATGGGTGATGAAACTGTCGATGATGTCGGCAAACGTCCTGTCTGCCGCGAAGCCGAGGGCGCTGGCCCGCTGGTTGTCGATGCGTCCCGGCCAGCTCGCGACTATGCGCTCGATGGCCGGATCGGCGGCAAACTGCACCCGATCCCGGGCCGCCTGGCCACCGGCCTGTGCGAGGGCCTCCAGCATCTCGCCGACGGTCACGCTGATGCCGGGCAGGTTGATGCTGCGGGCGTCACCTGTGGCGGGGAGCCTGGCCGCCAGCAGGAAGTTCGCGACCACGGTGGCGGGGCTGGAGAGCCAGAGGCGCAGATCCGGGCTCACCGGGCAGAGGGCGCTCTCCCCTTGCAGCGGCTCGCGGATGATGCTGCTGACGAAGGAGGAGGCGGCGCGGTTCGGCTTGCCCGGCCGCACGCAGATGGTGGGCAGGCGCAGTACCAGGCCATCCACGAAGCCCTTGCGGCTGTAGTCGTTGACCAGCAGCTCCCCCATGGCCTTCTGGGCGCCGTAGGAGGAGGTGGGGGTGAGCGCCGTGCCGTCATTCACCAGCGCCGGCAGCGGGCCGCCATAGACGGCGAGCGAACTGGTGAAGACGAAGCGGATGCCGGGGCGGGCATGGCGGCACGCCTCCAGCAGGGTGCGGGTGGTGTCCAGGTTGACCTGCCAGCCCAGATCGAAGTCCTGCTCCGCGTGGCTGCTGACGATGGCCGCCAGGTGGTAGACCACGGCGGTCCGCTCGCTGATGAGGGAGTCGGCGACACCGGGTTCGGTGAGGTCGGCCCGCAGACAGCGAACCCTGGGGTCCGGCAGGGGGGATTGTGGTTGCTGGATGTCCACCAGCAGCAGCTCGGTGAAGGGGTGGGGGCCTTGCAGCAGGGCCCGGGCCAGTTTCTGGCCCAGGAAGCCACCGCCGCCGGTGATGATGATCTGCATCTTGTTATCCTCAGACTCGTTCATGTTCAGGGTCGTTATTGTTGTGTCAGCCAGCCCAGCCCCTCCCGGGTGCCGGCTCTGGGGTTGTACTCGCAGCCTATCCAGTCGTGGTAGCCCGCCTGCGCCAGCACCTTGAACAGGTGGGGGTAGGCGATCTCCCCCTCGTCCGGCTCGTGGCGATCCGGTACCGAGGCGATCTGGACGTGGCCGATGGCCGGGCCCAGCTTGCCGATGAGACGGGTGAGATCCCCGTCCATGATCTGGGCGTGGTAGAGGTCGAGCTGCACCCCCACGTTGGGTCTGTCTATCTCCTGCACCAGGGCCAGGGCGTCGAGCTGGTGGGCCAGGAAGTAGCCGGGCACGTCCCGATCGTTGAGAGGCTCGAGCAGCACCCTGATGCCGTCTGCGGCCAGGAAGTCGGCGGCGAAGCGGATGTTGTCGATCAGGGTCTGGCGGTGGGCCGCCAGGCTGTGTGCCGGGTCGACTATGCCGCTCATGGCGTGCACCTTGGTGCAGCCCAGCGCCAGGGCGTAGTCACGGACGGTTGGCAGGTGGCCGCGAAACTCCGCCTCCCGCCCCGGGATGGCGGCCATGCCGCGCTCCCCCGCGCCCCAGTTGCCCGGCGGCATGTTGAACAGGGCCTGGGAGAGACCGTGCAGCTGCAGTTGGCGACCCAGCTCTGCGGCCGGCCACTCGTAGGGGAAGAGGAACTCCACCGCGGCGAAGCCTGCGTCCCGGGCGGCGGCGAAGCGCTCCAGGAACGGCACCTCGGTAAACAGCATGGTGAGATTGGCTGCAAACTTGCTCATGGTTTCATCCTCCTCAATTCATCGATTTCGGGTTCGCTCAGGTAGCGGATGGAGTGGCCATGGAGCATCAGTGCCAGGCGCGCCGTCTCCTCCAGCTCCTCCATGTTGTTGACCGCATCCACCAGATCCTTGCCCGTCACCACGGGGCCGTGGTTGGCCAGCAGGAAGGCGTTGCCCTCGGGGGCGCGGCGCCCCAGCTCCTCGGCGATGCGGGCATCCCCCGGCTTGTAGTAGGGGATGAGCGGCAACTGGCCGACCCGCATCACGTAGTAGGGGGTGAAGGGGCGGATGACGTTGGCCGGATCCAGCCCCTCCAGGCAGGAGAGGGCGGTCAGGTGGGTGCAGTGCAGGTGCACCACGGCCCGGCAGTCCGGATTGTTGTGGTAGATGGCGAGGTGGAAGGCCACCTCCTTGGAGGGGCGATCTCCCCCCAGGTGCTCCCCCTGCAGGTTGACGTGAGAGAGCCTGTCGGCGCTCAGACGTCCCAGGCAGGAGCCGGTGGGGGTGGCAATCAGGGTGCCGTCCGGCAGCAGGGCGGAGAGGTTGCCGGCGCCCCCGGTGGCATAACCGCGCTGGAAGAGGGAGGCCCCCAGCATCACCATGGTGTCGCGCAGTGCCTGTTCAGTCATGGAAGTACTCCTGAGCCTTGTCGAAGAAGTCGTCGCTCCCAAAGTTGCCGGACTTGAGGGCCAGCGACAGGGGGGCGTCGATGGCCCGCACCCAGGGCACACCGGGGGCGATCTGCGGGCCAATGTGGAACGCCTTGACGCCGAGGGCCTGGGTGACCCGGCTCGAGGTCTCGCCACCGGCGATGATGAAGCGGTCCACACCGGCGCCTTGCAGCAGTTGGGCGAGGCGGGCAAAGCAGTGCTCCACCGCATCGCTGGCCGCCTGCTGGCCGTGGGTCTCCTGAATGCGGGCCAGCTCAACCGGGCTGGTGGTGGCGTAGACCAGCGGCGCCGGGGACAGGGGCTGGGCCAGCACCCAGCGCGCCAGCTCGGCCGGGTAGTCGGCCTCTTCGAGGCAGCGCACCACGTCCAGCGCCAGGGCAGGGGCGTGCTGGCGATAGCGGGCCACCTGGCGGTTGGTCATCTCGGAGCAGGAGCCCGACAGCACAGCGGCGCGGGTGCCTCTGGGCCAGCCCGCCTCGCGGGCACCCTGCAGATCGCCGCTGCCAAGCTGGCGGGCCAGGCCGATGGCGAGGCCGGAGCCGCCGGTCACCAGGGGCATGTGGAGGGCGGCGGTGGCGATGTCCAGCAGGTGCTGCTCGGTCAGGGTGTCGACCACAGCGTAGCGCACGCCCCACTCTGCCAGCTGCTCAAAGGCGTTGGCAATGGCATCGGGGCCTTGAGCTATGGTGGCGAACGGCACCAGACCGGCGCGGCCCTGGGCCTGCCCCTCCATCAGCCGCAGCAGGTTGCTGTCGATCATGGGAGTGATGGGGTGGTGGCGCATGCCGGACTCGGCCAGCGGCTGGGCGCCGACGAAGAGGTTGCCCTGATAGACGGTGCGACCGTTCACCGGCAGGGCCGGGCAGATCAGGGTGAAGTCCTGGCCAAGCGCCGCCAGCAGGGCGTCGGTGACGGGGCCTATATTGCCCGCCGCCGTGCTGTCGAAGGTGGAGCAGTATTTCTGGTAGATGCGCGGGCAGCCGCGGGCCTTGAGCCAGTCGAGGGCCGCCAGGGAGTCGCGCACCGCTTCGCCCGCCGGGCAGGAGCGGCTCTTGAGGCTGATCACCACGGCATCGACCTGGGGCAGATCCCCGTCATGCTCCGGCACGCCGGCGAGTTGCAGGGTGGAGAGGCCGTTCTCCACCAGGAAACCGGCGATGTCGGTGGCGCCGGTGAAGTCGTCTGCGATGACACCGAGTTTCATGCTTGCTCCTCCTGACCCGGCAGCTGGATGCCGGAGAACGTCTTGATGACGGCGCTGTCATCTTCCTGGCCGTGCCCTGCGTTGCTGGCGTCGAGGAACATGTTGAGGGCAGTGCTCGCGAGCGGCAGCGGGAAGCGCAGCGCCTTGGCGGTGTCCGCCACCAGGGTGAGATCCTTGACGAAGATGTCCACCGCGGAGCGGGCCTGGTAGTCGCCGGCCAGCACCCGGGGCATGCGGTTTTCAAACATCCAGGAGTTGCCGGCGGCGTGGGTGACCACGTCATACATGAGATCCAGGGAGACGCCGGCCCGGCTGGCCAGGGCCATGGCCTCGGCGGCAACGGCGATGTGCACCCCGGCCAGCAGCTGGTGGATGATCTTGACCGTGCTGCCCTGGCCCGGCTCGCTGCCGACCCGGTAGAGCTTGCCGGCCACCGCATCCAGCACCGGGGCCAGCTTGTCGAAGGCGGCCTCTGAGCCTGCGGCCATCACCGTCATCTCGCCGGCATCGGCCTTGATGGCGCCACCGGAGACAGGGGCGTCCAGCATCGGCAGTCCCAGCTGTGCCAGCTCGGCGGCCAGGGCGCTCGCCTCCTCGGCCGCTATGGTGGAAGAGACCATGATGGCGGTGCCCGGTTTGAGGTGGCGGGCCAGCCCCTCTTCGCCTAGCAGGATGCGGCGCACCTGGGTGGCGTTGACCACCAGCAACAGCACGGCATCGAGCGTCTCGGCCAGGGGTCTGGCATCGGCCATGACGGCGGCGGCACCGGCCTGCTGCAACTGGCTGCGGGCCTGCTCGCTGAGGTCGATGCCATAGGTGGTGAGCCCGGCCCGCAGGCAGGAGCGGGCGGCGCCCATGCCCATGGCGCCCAGGCCGATGACCGCAACATGATAGGGAGTGCTCATCTCGTGATTCCTCGATTACGACTGATGAGCCGATAGTAGAGGCTTGCGGCGATGAAATATCAGGCAGCTGTCACAAAAAATAACTTAGCAAGTGTTAATTTTTGTTATTGATGAGGGTTGAGATTCTTTCGAGTCAATAAATGGTGCCATTTTTGTGAGAAAATGTGATTTGTGAGCCCATGTCAGGTTATTTATCATTTTTTCCCAAGTCGCTGGGGTAGAATGGCGCCTTCCCTTCCCCGAGGTGCGAAGCAAGATGATTCCCGTAGAGCGACAGCAACGTATCCTGCAGCTGCTGGCAGAGCGCGGCGTGGTCAGCATAGTGGAGCTGACCGACTGGTTGCAGGTCTCACACATGACCATCAGGCGCGACATCCAGAAGCTGGAGGAGCAGGGGCGGGTGCTCTCCGTCTCGGGCGGGGTCAGCCTCTCCCAGCGGATCAAGAGCGAGCCCTCCCACGCCACCAAGCGCAGTCTGATGCAGGGGGCCAAGCTGGCCATAGCCCGGCTCGCCGCCGCCCAGGTGAGCGAGGGGAGCACCGTCTATCTGGATGCCGGCACCACCTCCCTGGAGCTGGCCCGGGAGCTGGCGCTGCGGGAAGATCTGATGATAGTGACCAACGACTTCATGGTGTGCGCCTACCTCATCGAGCACGGTCGCTGCCGCCTCTATCACACCGGGGGCCTGGTCATTCGCGAGAACCAGTCCTGCGCCGGTGAGGCGACCGCCCACTTCCTGCGCAACCTCCATCTGGACGTCGCCTTCCTCTCCTCCTCCTCCTGGGACGGGCAGGGGATCTCCACCCCGAGCGAGCAGAAGGTGCCGGTGAAGCGAGCCGTGGTGGAGTCGGCGGCGACCCGGATCCTCATCTGCGACTCGTCCAAATATGGCAAGGTGGGCACCTTCAACGTGGTGGGCTGGGATGCGATCGATCAGGTGATCACCGACGAGCAACTGCCCCAGAGCGCCCGGGAGGCGCTGGCACAGCACGGGGTCAGGGTGACCATGGCGCCGCTCGCCAGCCTGGCCTCCGGCGTCGAGTGACTGTGTCAGCCTGTCACTCTTCGCCGGCCTGAGGCTCGCTTGTCAGGTTGGCGGAGCCCTGGATCACCTCGCCCGCCTTCTCTATGTCCCGTCCCACTCCGTGGATGGTGTTGCAGCCCAGCAACCAGAGGCTGGCGCAGAGCAGCAGCAGGGTTCGATTCTTGTTCATGCTTCCTCCTCGCCGGCGCCCGCTCCGGGGCCGGCCTCCATGTCATGGGGTCAGTTTGAGCAGGCGCCCCTTGCCTGAGTCCGTCAGCAGATAGAGGGCGCCGTCCGTTCCCTCCTGCAGGGTACGGATCCGCTCCCCGAGATCGGTCAGCAGCCGCTCCTCCGAGACAATCTTGTCCCCCGCGAGGCGAAGACGCAGCAGGGCCTGACCGCGCAGGGCACCGACCAGCAGATCCCCCCGCCACTCCTTGAACAGATCGCCTTGGTAGAAGCCCATGCCCGAGGGGGCGATGGAGGGCACCCAGATCCAGCGCGGCGGCGTCAGACCCGGCGCGCTCTGGCCCAGGCCAATCTTGCCGCCCCCGTACTCCTCGCCGAAGGTCACTCTGGGCCAGCCGTAGTTGTGGCCCGGCAGGATGAGGTTCACCTCGTCCCCGCCCTGGGGGCCGTGCTCGTGGGCCCAGAACTGCTGGCTGCCTGGGCGCAGCGCCGCCCCCTGCATGTTGCGATGACCCAGGCTCCAGATCTCCGGCAGGGCCCCCGCCGTCTTGACGAAGGGATTGTCGGCGGGCACCCGGCCATCCTTGTGCAGGCGCACCGTCTTGCCGAGGTGGTTGTCCAGCGTCTGGGCCCGCTCCCGCTCGCTGTAGCGATCGCCTAGGGTGATGAAGAGATAGCCATCCTCGGTCAGCACCAGGCGGGAGCCGAAGTGGGCGCCGCCAGCCACCTTGGGCTGCTGGCGAAACAGCAGTTGCCAGTCGACTAGGGCGTCCTTTTGCAACCGGGCCCGGGCCACGGCGGTGCCGGCTCCGCCGTCCCCCGGCTCGCTGTAGCTGAGATAGAGCCAGCCCTCGTCGTCCAGGGCGAGATCGAGCAGGCCCCCCTGACCCGTGGCGGCGAGGGGAGGCAGGCCCGAGATGACATGGCGCTCGCCGCCGGCGTCGATGCGCAGCAGGCGGCCCGGGCGCTCGCCAATCAGATAGCCGCCTTCCGGCAGCAGGACCAGCCCCCAGGGATGGTTGAGCCCCTCCACCAGGGGAGTAAGTGTCAGCGCCCGGAGCGGGCTCACCAGGCAGATCAGCAGCAGTGCAAGCAGTCGCAGCAAGGGGGATCTCCTCTTGGAAGGGGGCTGGCCGGCGGCGCAACGTCGCTGAAGTATAGGGGGTTGCCAACAGATGGCCCGGTCTGCGGGCTTTCCCCACCACGACGCTCAAGGCATTCAGCCCGACGCAAGGCGGGAGGCGTACACTTGATGGTGCGATGAGACATGGCTCGCACGCCTGGGCGAGCGGCCATGGTCATAGGCTGGCAGCGGTCACTCGAGCGCCGGTGCAGCATCGGGGCCCTAGGGCCATGAGTTCATGGAGGATAAGATGTCATCACCCGCGTCGGCGCCAAGGCGCTCCCTGTCCGATCTGCTGGCCGGCGTCACAGCGGCGGCCGTCGTGCTGCCCAAGGCCATGGCCTATGCCAGCGTGGCCGGTCTGCCGGTGGCCGTCGGTCTCTACACCGCCTTCGTGCCCATGCTGCTCTACGCCCTGCTGGGCTCCTCCCGGGTGCTCAGCGTCAGCTCCACCAGCACCCTGGCTATCCTGACCGCGACCCAGCTCGGGCTGGTGGTGCCGGACGGGGATCCCGGTCGGCTGCTCATAGTGACCGCCACCCTGACCCTGCTGGTGGGGGCCATGCTGATGCTGGCGGCGGTGCTGCGGCTCGGCTTCGTGGCCAACTTCATCTCCCTGCCGGTGCTGGTGGGGTTCAAGAGCGGCATAGGGCTGGTGATCATCCTCGATCAGCTGCCCAAGCTGTTCGGGGTGCACCTGCAGAAGGAGAACTTCTTCCTGGATCTCTACCACCTGGGGCTGGCCCTGCCCCAGATCTCCTGGCTGACCCTGGGCGTCGCCCTGGTCACCCTGGTGGTGCTGGTGTTCATGGAGTGGCGCTTCCCCCATTCCCCCGCCCCCTTGCTGGGGGTGGGCATCGGCATCGCCCTGGTGTGGGGCTTTGGCCTGAACGAGGCGGGGGTGGCCATAGTCGGGACCATCCCCACCGGCTTGCCCGCCCTAACGATGCCGGACCTGACCCTGGTGTTGCAGCTGCTGCCGGGGGCGGCGGGCATAGCGCTGATGAGCTTCACCGAGACCATAGCCGCAGGGCGGGCCTTCGTGGGCAAGGAAGAGCCCGAGATCAACCCGAACCGCGAGCTGGTGGCCACCGGGCTGGCCAACCTGGGGGGCGCCTTCTGCGGCAGCATGCCGGCGGGGGGCGGCACCTCCCAGACTGCCGTGGTGCGCTCCGTCGGGGGCCTGAGCCAGTGGGCCTCCGCCGTCACCGCCGCCATGGCGCTGGCCACCATGATCTTCCTCGCCCCGCTGCTCTCCTGGCTGCCGAGCGCCACCCTGGCGGTGGTGGTCATCGTCTATTCGGTGGGGCTCATCCAGCCGGGGGAGTTTCGCAAGATAGGGCAGATTCGCATGATGGAGTTTCGCTGGGCCGCCATCGCCTGCCTGGGGGTGCTGCTGTTCGGCACCCTGGAGGGGATAGTGGTCGCCATCCTGGCCTCCCTGCTGGGGCTGGCCAGCCAGACGGCGCAGCCCAGGGTCTATGTGATTGGCCGCAAGCCCGGGGAGGATGTGCTGCGTCCGCTCAGTGAGCAGCACCCCGATGACGAGACGATCCCTGGCCTGCTGATTCTGCGGCCTGAGGGGCGCCTCTTCTTCATCAATGTGCAGCATGTGGCGGCCCGGATCCGCGAGCTGACCGAGACTCACCAGCCCGAGGTGGTGGTGCTGGACATGAGCCGGGTGCAGGACGTGGAGTACTCGGCGCTGATGATGCTGATGGAGGGTGAGCAGCAGGCCCGCGCCAGGGGGGTCACCCTCTGGCTGGCCGGGCTCAATCCCGGGGTGCTCGAGAACGTGCGCCGCAGCGGGCTGGCCGACCAGCTGGGGGAGGACCGCATGCTGTTCAATACCAGGGCAGCCATCCGCCAGTATCAGCAGAGCAGGGGGTGAGAGAGCAAGGGGCGAGCCGGAGGCTGCCCCTTGAGGGTGATCAGAAGAGTTCCGGGATCACCCGGAGCGGGTGCTCAGAGGCCTTGACCTTGCCAATCTTGCGTTTTGGCAGCTTGACCGGCTCGGCTGGCAGCTCCTCGTAGGGAATGTGGCTCAGCAGGTGGGAGATGATGTTGAGCCGCACCCGTTTCTTGTCCTCGGAGCGGGCCACGAACCAGGGGGCCCAGGCGGTGTCGGTGGCGATGAACATGGCGTCCCGCGCCCGGGTGTAGTCATCCCAGCGATCGAAGGACTTGATGTCCATGGGGGAGAGCTTCCAGATCTTGCGCCCATCGTCGATGCGATCCCGCAGCCGTCGCTCCTGCTCCTCTGGCGTCACCTCCAGCCAGTACTTCAGCAAAATGATGCCAGAGTCCACCAGCGCTTTTTCCACCATGGGGGTGCCAGCCAGGAATTTGTCGCTCGCCTCCTGGCTGCAAAAGCCCATGATGCGCTCCACCCCGGCCCTGTTGTACCAGCTGCGATCGAAGATGACGATCTCGCCCGCCGCCGGCAGATGCGGAATATAGCGCTGGAAATAGAGCTGGCTCTTCTCCCGCTCAGTGGGGGCCGGCAGCGCTATGACCCTGAATATCCGGGGGCTGACCCGCTCGGTGATCGCCTTGATGGTGCCCCCCTTGCCGGCGCCGTCGCGCCCCTCGAAGACGATGCAGACCTTGAGCCCCTTGTGCACTACCCACTGCTGCAGCTTCACCAGCTCCACGTGCAGGCGACGCAGCTCCTTCTCGTATGCCTTGTTGCCAAGGGGCTTGGGCTCGGTGACCGGTACCGGCTGTTCTGCTTTGGATTTTTTCTTGCTAGCCATGATGTCCTTCTTTTTTCTCGAACGAATGAGGAGTGGCCGTCATCCCGGACGGCGCACTTCAAGCGTAGATGACAGTTCTTTCGGTCAGGAAGGGATCAGGCGAGCGGGGATCCGTATCTGGCGCGTCGCTTGGCGCCGGGAGGCTTTGCCTGGGAGGGCCGGGGCTGGCGGCCTGGGCTAGAAAGGCACAAGGGGTTGGCATCTTGCGATGCCAACCCCTTGTTTTGTATGGCGTTCCCGACTGGAGTCGAACCAGTGGCCTGTCCCTTAGGAGGGGACCGCTCTATCCTGCTGAGCTACGGGAACCTTGTGGCGGGCATTATACAAGAAGCATTGTGCTTTTAAACCCTTGATTCCTATTCCAATACGGCCAAATCACCGATTTGGACATTAAACGGCGAATATTTGTTCTGACTGCTGATGATGGCGCCATCCTCGAACACCTGCACCACCTCGAACAGGCCGTCGGCGGGGTTGCGCATCACCCTGGACTTGCCATAGGGGTCGATGAAGTCGGCGCTGTGCTGGACGCGGAACTGATCCCCGAGCTTGACCCCGTTGCGACGGCCCAGGCTGATGTGGGGGCCCCGTTCGTGCTGGGCCACGATGCGGGCGGTGACGGGGGCGCAGGCGAGCTCGGCGATGATGTCCTGGGCCGCCTCCTTCAGCTGGTAGCTCACCTCCTGGCCGTAGCTGGACTGCCAGAACTGGCCGCTGTGGCTGCCCACCTGCTCCCGCTTGGAGAAGGTCCAGTTGGCCCGGCCCTGATACTCCTTGCGCCCGAGCAGGCTGCCGTTGATGCCGTCGAACAGGTAGAGCTGCATGCGGAAGTTGCGGATCGGGTCTTCATACCAGCTGGTCAGCTGGTTGCCCTGGGGCTCGAGGGAGAGATCGTCGATGCTGCCGAGCACCAGATACTGGCTGTCGGTGCGCAGGCTCAGGGCCTTGATCTCCTCGAGGGCGCTGCGATCCCCCTGCTGCAGGTGGAGGGGATCGATGCGCAGGTTCTCGTCCAGCCACTGGCGGGCGACCACCCCCTGGGGCGCCGCCGCCAGGGTCTCGAACAGGCGGCGGGAGAGATCCGCCGGCATGTCGTCGAGGGCGCCGGTGCTCGCCTGGTCCGGGTAGCGCATGCGCAGGCGTACCAGCGTCAAATCCTTGGCGTAGTGCTGGGTCTGGCAGATCTGCCGCTCGGCCTGGATGTCGGCCACCAGGGTGATGTACATGCGGCCGTTGCGCACCTCCTCGCGCTTGAGGCGGTACTGGCGGATGTCGCCGCCGGAGCGGATCTGGATCTGCTCGGAGCGCAGGCTGCCGTTCTCCAGGCGCTGGATGCTGGAGACGGACGCGCCGCTGGCCAGCAGGGCCTGACGCAGCGCATCCCGGGTCGCCTGCTCGCGGGCATAGACCTCATCGCCCCCCAGGATGGCGGCACTGCCTTGCGCCTCTATGAGCTCGGCGTTGGCCGACAGACTGGCCAGCAACAGGGTTGACAGCAGCACAACTTTCATAACGTACACCTTGAATAGACGAACCCCTCTTGCGCCCCGGGGGGCGGATGAGCGGCTTCATGGACACTGGCCTGGTTTGCACCGGGTGCGCAAATAAAAGCAAGATCCATGCCTTGTTCCGGCGAAAGGGTGTACAGCTCGCCGCATTTCCCGGCTCCAGCCTCTTTATTGGCGCCGCCCAAGGCCCTCTGGCGGATCATCGGGCGATCCTTGGCGCATTCCCGTCTCAAGTGTTGGCCGCTGTGACCGATAACAAGTCAGGTGTAGATACAGGAACAGGTATCCATGAACAGAATTATCACGGCGCTGGCCATTGCGCTGGCGCTGGCCGGCTGCGGGTCGGCCGACCCCATCAACCGGGATCAAGGGGATCCCCGGCAGGCGGCCAAGGGGATGGAGCTCAACTGGCTGGTGGCCCGCATGACGGATCAGCTGATGGAGCGCAAGTCCCTCACCACCCTGAGCGAGCCCATCGCCGTCGCCTCCTTCGTCGATCTCGACACCCTGAAAGACACCAACTGGATGGGGTTGCAGATCGAGGAGAGCTTCATCTACGAGCTGAACCGGCGCGGTGAGGTAGTGGTGGACTTCAAGACCACGGGCAGCATTCAAGTGACCCCCAGTGGCGACTTCGTGATGAGCCGCAACTACAAGGATCTCTCCGCCCGGCTGCCCATCTCCCGGATCCTGACCGGCACCTTCAGCCGCAATTCGCAGGGGATCCTGGTCAATGCCAGGATCATCGATCTGCGTACCAAGATGGTGGAGACCACGGCCCAGAGCCTGATCCCGCAACAATATCTGTCCGGCGCCAGCAACTCGTTTGGCCGGGCATCGGTCAACCGGGGTTACCTGATGCGGGGCGGCCAGAGCGCGTCCGGCCATCTGGTCAACCTGACCCCTTGATTTCTGAGGAGTAGAAAGCGATGAAAATCTTGTTGGGTTGCCTGATGGCCATGTTGCTGACGGCGTGCAGTGGCAACCGGGTCGTAAACTACGACGTGGCCGAGAAGCCGGATGACTTCCCGGTGCTCAAGGCGGTGGGCTACGCGGTGATCGACATCCAGCCCGGCCCCTCCCAGTCGGAGAAGATGCTGCAGGCGATCCGGGCGTCCAAGATGGATGCCTACCGGGAGCTGGCGGAGCAGCTCAACGGCCAGCAGGTGCGTGGCCAGAGCAGCTACAAGGACCTGACCCAGACCTCCAACTCCCTGGATGTGTCTGTGGCCGGCATGGTGCGCGGTGCCCGTGTGGTGGCGACCTATCCCCGCGGCAACACCTATGCCACCGAGCTGGAGCTCGACACCCGCAACCTCTATCACCTCAATCAGCTGATGGCGGGCCAGTTCTAGGGCTCTAGGGCGGGTCCGAGCGGACGCCGGCATGAGCCCGGCGCTCATCACAACACAGACAAAGGCGAGCGCAGGCTCGCCTTTTTGTTGTCCGGGGGTGGGTCGGGTCGGCAGGGGGCAGGAGCGGGGTTGGCGCCCCGCCGGCGTGAGTCTGGGGCCCGGTTGGCGGCCCAGGTCGTATACCTGGAGTGAATGATGGGGATATGTCGTTCAGTTTTTCCGAACGCCAAATCGGGGGACTGGGGGCTGTGGCGCCGCCCGCGGGGGTGGGGAGACAGCAAAGAGAGAGGCGAGCCTGATGCTCGCCTCTTGCCGTTCGGGGGCTTAGCTGCCCATCAGCACCGGCGGCACTGCGGTCGGCTTGACGTCTTCGCTCGGGTAGCAGCCCAGCACCTTGACGTAGCGGGTGATCTTGGTCAGCTCCAGCAGGGCGGCCTGCATCTGGGGGGTCTGCAGGTTGGCGGAGACATCCAGGTAGAACATCTCCTCCCAGGGGTTGCCCTGCACCGGACGGGATTCCAGCTTGGTCATGTTGATCTCGTGGCTGCGCAGCACCAGCAGCGCCTCCACCAGGGAGCCCGGCTTCTGGGAGGTGGACATGATGAGGGTGGTCTTGGCCGGGATCTGGGGCGCCACGTCGATGGGCTTGCGCGCCACCACGATGAAGCGGCTGTAGTTCTCCTTCTGGTTCGCGAGCTGCTCGGCCAGCACGTCGAGGCCATACAGCTCGCCACCGGCGGCGCTGCCGATGGCCGCCGCCTCCGGGCTCCCCAGCTCCTTCACCTTCATCATGGCGCTGGAGGAGGAGTCGCAGATCTCGTGGCGCGCCCCTTCCAGCTTGCTCAGGTAATGGGAGCACTGCTGGAACACCTGGGGGTGGGCGTAGAAGGTCTTGATGCGTGACAGCTCGGTGGGCACGGCGGTGAGGATGCAGTGCTCTATGGGGTAGGTCAGCTCACCCACGATGGAGAGGGTGGTGTGCTGCATCACGTCGTACACCTCGTTGATGGAGCCCGAGCTGGTGTTCTCGATGGGCAGCACCCCGAAGGCGGCGCGGCCCGACTCCACCGTGTCCAGCACCTCGCGGAAGTTCTGGCAGTTCACCTCGATGACCTGATCCTTGTAGCGCGCCAGGTACTTGCGGGCGGCCAGGCTGGAGTAAGAGCCGCGCGGGCCCAGGTAGGCGACGCTGGTCATGGGCTCCTGCTGCTGGGGGTTGAGCAGGCTCTGCAGGTAGGCCTGCTGGGAGAGCACGGAGTCTTCGATGATGGTGTGGTAGATGCGGGTGATGTACTGGGCATCCAGTCCGAGGGCACGCCCTTTCTGGATCAGGGCAACCAGCAGGTCCTGCTCCCGCTGGGTGTCGCGGATGGGACGGGGATTGGCCTGCTTGGCGCGGGCAACCTCGATGCTGAGGGTCTTGCGTTTGGCCAGCAGGGCGAGCAGCTCCTGATCCAACTGGGTGATGTCTTGTCTGATCTCGTCGAGCGTTGCCATGGTGGTTCCCTATCCAAATCTTCTGTGGTGGTTGCTGCAAAAAAAAGCCTCCGCTGGGGGAGGCTCGATTCGTCTTTGCTTTCTGTTGATGCGACGACAGGGCCTTCCCTCATGAGGGCCGGATAAACGAGAAAGCAAAGAAGAATGGTGTGTGCATGATGTTGTCCTGAATGTAACGTCATAACCATTAAGGGATTTGGCACGCCGATGCAAGTAAAACTTGCCCCGGTGCGTTGAACGGGGCAGGGTAGATGGTCGGGATCCCTGGACGAATGAGTGTCACACTGGTCCCGTTGTTGCTGGTCAATGAGAGGGAGGCGAGAGGATGGCGATTATCTTCGATCTGGGACGGGTGGTGGTGAGCTGGGATCCGGTCGGCATAGTGCGCTCGGTGCGTGGACCGGATGGCGCCGAGGCCCTGGCGGAGCTGCTGTTCAACCACCCCGACTGGCTGGAGGTGGACAGGGGCACCCTCTCCCTGCACGCCATGGCGCGCCAGGCCGAGGCACGCACCGGCCTGCCTATGGCACAGAACCTCGCCATCCTGCAGGCGGTGCCCGCCTCCCTGCTGCCGGACCCCGCCATGGTGGCGCTTATCGAGGCGCTGCACAGTGCCGGTCACCGGCTCTACGCCCTCTCCAACATGGGTCATGCCAGTATCGACTGGCTGGAGCAGCATCAGGAGTTCTGGCGCTTCTTCAGCGGCAAGGTGGTGTCGGCCCGGGTGCGGATGCTCAAGCCCGAGCCCGACATCTACCGCTATCTGCTGGTGTCGTTCGACCTCAAGGCCGGGGAGTGCCTCTTTATCGACGACAGCCCGGCCAACGTGGCGGCGGCCCGGGCGCTCGGCCTGCAGGGCATGGTGTTCACCGACGCCCCCGCATGCCGTCGGCAGCTGGTCGAGCAGGGATGGTTGCCCGCCTGAGGGGCACTTCGCCGGGCCCGGAGAAAAGGGGGGCTGATTTGCCTCTTGAGCGAATAAAGAACAACTTTGTCCCCATTCTTTAAGTGTCTATTCAGCTTTGTCATCGCAAAATAACATCCTATTCATCATCCGGAGCCGTTGTTATGGATGCCAATGTCGTCGCGCTGAATCGGGGATACGATCAGCTATTTCAGGCCAGGGAACAGAGGCTCATCAATACCCTGGCCGGTTACGGCGAACTGCTTGTCTCCTTCTCCGGCCGGCTGGAGTCCTGCTACAGCATGGATCTGTGCCGGGCCAGCGGGGTCCGCTTTCGGGCCATCACCCTGGACAACCCGACCCTGAGCCGCAAGGCGGTGGCCCGGGCCAAGCGCTACTGCAAGCACTACGGCATCGCCCACCAGGTGATCAGGACCGACGAGATGATCTTCAGCGTGCACCTCGGCCACCTCGCGGAGGTGACGGATCCGGTGCGCTACCTCTGCCAGCAGCTCGAGCACGATGACGGCCCCCCTATCCTGATGTCGGCCTCGGTGGAGGAGATGCGGGAGTATCTGCGGCGTTTTGACAGCGTGCCGGCCAATACCCTCTGGATCTTTGCCGAGCAGGGCATGACCCACCGAGACTTTCGCTATGGCTTCCACAAGCGCCAACTGGCCCTGTGGGGGGCGGGGGGAGAGGCTTGCCTGAGCCAGCGCTTCTCCGACGTCGAGTCCCTGGACCGGCGCCACCTACGCATGGTGGACATGGCCGAGCAGATGCTGTTCGACATGGGGCTGGACGGGGCCCAGGTCTTCTTCCATACCCTAGCGGACAGGGTCACCACCCTGGCCAGGATCAGGGTGCCCCAGCGCATGCGGGCCCTGGTGTTCGACATGCAGCCGAGCATCCAGAAGGCACTCAAGAGCGCCCAGTTCGATCTGGTGACCCTGGACATGATATCGGGGGAAGATCCCCAGCAGCTGGTCATCTGATCCCGGCCCTGGGCCGTAACGTGAGTCGGGTCATAGGCAAGGGCAGCCCGACTCTTTATACTGCTCCTTCTGCATCCCTATCGAGTCATCTGCCCATGAAACCCTTGTCCAGACTGCTGCTTGCCCTCTGCCTCTCTCCCATGCTGGCCCAGGCCGCGCCCCTGACCCAGGTCACCCTGGCCGATGGCCGTCAGGTGCAGCTCAACGACGACTTCACCTGGGAATACCTGCTGGTGAAGCCCGCCGAGACGGTGGCCGGCAAGACGGTGACGACGAGCGTGGCGGCGCCGGTGCTGACCGAACAGGCCCTGGCCAATCCCGACCTGCTCGCCCAGGCGACCCGGGACGGGATCACGGTGACCCTGAACCAGGTGGAGGGAGAGGATCCGCTGCGCCTGCAATTCATGGTGAGCAACACCGGCAGCCGCAACGTGGTACGGGTCAATGGCAGCCTGACCCTGTTCAGTGCCGAGGGGGTGCAGCTGGCGACCCAGCCGGTGCGCTTCTGGGTCGGGGAGAATCGTCTACCTGAATCCTATCTGCGCAAGGGCGAGCAGCGTCCGTCGCGGGCCATCGAGCTGGCCCGTCCGGCCAATCTGACCGGCAAGCCGCTGGTGCGGGTGCAGATCGACGAAGTGGAATTCCGCTAGGATAGCGGCGGGGACGGGCAGGCCCGTCCCCCCATGGAGTGTTGCTCCGGTAACCGCCAGCAATATCTGCTTACATCTGACATGGTTTGGCAACAGCTTGCCGCTCGGCACCTCCCCCCTTGCCCGTCACAATGGCTCCATTCCAGTTAGGTTCCGCCTAACTCAACAATCGGAGTCAACAAAATGCAAAAACTCGCACTGTCTGTTCTGGTTCTGGCCGGCCTCTCTTCCACCTCCGTCCTGGCGCAAGATGCGTTCAGCTACGCCAAGGGATCTGCCACCTGGGCACACACCAAGTCCGACTACGTCGGTGGCAAGGACAGCAACAACCGCGATTTCGGTGGTCTGAGCCTGGATCTCTCCAAGAGCTTCGGCTCCAACTTCTACGGCCGTTTCGGCTCCGAATACAGCTCCCGCAACAGCGGCAATGACAGCATGGCCATCTCCAATCTGGGTATGGGGGTGTTCACTCCCCTCAGCACCGGCCTGAACCTGTACGGTGAAGCGGGTCTGATGGGCTACAGCATGGAGCGCGAGCTCGCCTCCAACGTCAACGACAGCGGCTGGGACGACATCACCCGCAAGCAGAGCGGCAGCCTCTACGGTGAAGTGGGCCTGCGCTACGACATCGGCGCCGTCGAGCTCTCCACCGGCTATCGCTACGCCAACATGACCGACGACATGCACGACTTCAAGGCGGGTGCCGCCTACAAGGTGAGCCAGAACCTGGCCCTCACCGCCGATTACACCTACCGCAACTGGGATCTGCAGAAAGGATCCATCACCAGCCTGGGTGTGAAATACAGCTTCTGATTTCCCTGTCTGTCGTGACGTCCATTTTGCCCATGACCCCGGTCATGGGCTTTTTCATTTTCCGGTGATCCTGTTTTCCCCCTTGTGTCGTATCGGTCCGTAATAGTTATACAACTTTCATTTCTTTGTATAACTGCTATAACTGGTTCAATGCTTATACAAGGGGCGCAATCATGTACAAGATCAAGGTCGGTATCAGTGCCTGTCTGCTGGGGCAGGAAGTGCGGTTCGACGGGGGCCACAAGCGCTCCAGTTTCTGCGAACGGGATCTTGGCGCCCACTTCGACTATCACCCGGTCTGTCCCGAGATGGCCATCGGCCTCGGCGCTCCCCGCGCCGCCATCCGCCTGGTCAAGCGCCATGGGGAGGTGCGGGCCGAGGCGAGCAACGGCAGCTTCGACGTCACCGAGCGGCTCATCGCCTTCAGCGAGCAGAAGGCGCGCCAGCTCGACTTCATCTCCGGCTACATCCTCTGTGCCAAGTCACCCAGCTGCGGCATGGAGCGGGTGCGCATCTATGGCGCCAACAACGAGGGGAGCGCCAAGGAGGGAATTGGTCTCTTTGCCAAGGCCTTGATGGAGGCCAACCCCCTGCTGCCGGTGGAGGAAGACGGCCGCCTGTGCGATCCCATACTGCGGGAGAACTTCGTGCTGCGGGTCTTCGCCTATCACGACTGGCAGCAGCTCTGCGCCAGCGGGATCACCGCCGCCGCCCTCATCCGCTTTCATTCGCGCTACAAGTACCTGGTGCTCTCCCACGCCACCACCCACTACCGCACCCTCGGCAAGTTGCTCGGCAACCTCGGCAAGGCCAATCTGCAGGAGGTGGCCCAGAGCTACATCAAGGGCCTGATGGCGGCCCTGACCCTGCGTGCCAACCGTCGCAGCCACACCAATGTGCTGATGCACCTGCAGGGCTATTTCAAGCGGGTGCTGACCCCGGCCCAGAAGCAGGAGCTCTGCGACACCATAGACAAGTACCGCACCGGCATCTTCCCGCTGCTGGTGCCCCTCACCCTGATCCGCCACTACCTGCGGGAATACCCCAATGCCTACTTGTCCGATCAGGTCTATCTCAACCCGCATCCCGATACGCTGAAATTGCGTTACGGGCTTTGAGAATGGCGAGATCAGCCTTATCCAGAGCCGCACCCCGATACGCGCAAGCTGCGTGACGGGCTCTGAATTCGCTTGTGCCCCGACGCAGCCTCTGGGCTCGGGGCGCCCATACCCTGTTGAATGGAAGTCACCATGTCTGATGTACCACAAGATGATGCCGCCAAGCCGGACGAGGGGATCTACCCCATTCGCGAGGTCTCCCGCCTCACCGGCGTCAATGCCGTCACCCTGCGCGCCTGGCAGCGCCGCTACGGCCTGGTGCAGCCCGCCCGCACCGACAAGGGGCACCGCCTCTACAGCGAGCAGGATATCCGCCAGATAGGCGAGATCCTGAGCTGGCTTGAGCGGGGGGTGAGCATAGGCCAGGTCAAGGGATTGCTGAGCGAGCCCCAGTCCCAGCCGGTGAGCGATCACTGGCAGCAGACCCTGGAGAAGTTCAGCCAGGCGCTGCTCGCCTTCAATCAGCGCAAGGCGGAGGCCGAGCTTAACGACCTGCTGGCGAGCTACCCCTTCGAGCTGGTGCGCAGCCGGGTGCTGCAACCGCTGGTGGAGCGGCTGCTGGGGCTGTGGCGCGAGCGGCCGGATGGCGAGCTGCTGCAACAGGTGTGGCTGGGCTGGCTCCATACCCGCTTCGCCCGCCACCTCATCGAGCAGGAGAAGGGGCTGCCGGTCACCCTGGCGAGCTGGGGTCAGGTGGGCCCTCTCGATCTGGTCTGGGCGGCCTACGAGCTGATAGGTCAGGGCTATGAGGTGCAGTTGCTGGGGGCGGTGGAGCCGCGCCACGTCGCCCTGCTGGAGGGGCGAGCCCTCACCCCCTGGCGGGTGCTGCTGGGGGCCGGCCTTGGCAAGCCTGCGCTGGCCGCCGACTGGCCTGCCGGTACCCGGCTCTTTGGCGAGCTGGGGCGACTCTATGACGCTGACTGGCTGGCCGCTCACGGCTGGCGGGCGACCCTGGCCGAGGTGATGGCGGACAAGCCTGCCGCCCGTGGCTTGAGCGGGCGCGGGAGCAAGAGATCATGAGGCTGGTCTGGTTTCGCAATGACTTGCGCCTTTCCGACAACCCGGCCTTGCGTCATGGCTGCGCCAGCGATGAGCCGGTCGCCGCACTCTTCATCATCTCCCCCACCCAGTGGCGGCAGCACAAGATGGCCCCCATCCGCCAGCGCTTCATCCTGGCCCAGGTGGATGCGCTGGGCCGTGAGCTGGCGGCCCTCGGCATAGAACTTCATCTGCTGCGGGTCGAGACTTTTGCCGAGGTGCCTGCGGCGCTGGCTGACCTCTGCCGCGAGCTCGGGGTGAGCCAGCTCTACGCCAATCAGGCCATCGAGCTGGACGAACAGCGCAGGGACCATGGCGTCACCGCCGCGCTGGCAGAGCAGGAGGTGGGTTGCCACTGGCTCAACGGCTGCTGCGTGCTGCCCCCCGGGCGGGTGCTGACCGGCGGGAGGGAGATGTTCAAGGTCTTCACCCCCTTCAGCCGCGCCTGGCTCAAGGCGCTGGATGAGGATGGCTTCGTCATCCACAGAGCCCCGTCGCCCCGGGGCGACTCCCTGCCCTGGCAGCCGCTCGCCGAGCAGGCCTTTGTCGATGAGGGACTCGGGGAGCTGACCCCGGATCCCCGCTGGCCGGTGGGGGAGGCCGAGGCCCTGCGGCGGCTGCACGCCTTCCTGGAGCAGGGGGTGCTGGACTACGGCGAGACCCGGGATTTTCCGGCGCTGGCGGGTACCTCCATCCTCTCCCCCTATCTGGCTGCGGGCATCGTCAGCCCCCGTCAGTGCGTGGCGGCCTTGCAGCAGCGGCTCGGCGGCCGGCCCCAGTCCAAGGCGCAGCCCGGTTTCGTCTGGCTCAATGAACTCATCTGGCGCGAGTTCTATCGCCACCTGCTGGTACTGATCCCGACCCTCTCGATGAATCGCCCTTTCAAGCCGGAGACGGCGGCCCTGCCCTGGAGCTGGGACCCGGATGCGTTTACCGCCTGGTGCGAGGGGCGCACCGGCTACCCCATAGTCGACGCCGCCATGCGCTGTCTCAACGCCACCGGCTGGATGCACAACCGGCTGCGGATGATAGTGGCGAGTTTCCTGACCAAGGATCTGCATATCCACTGGCGGCTCGGGGAGGATTACTTCATGAGCAGGCTCATCGACGGGGATCTGGCGGCCAACAATGGCGGCTGGCAGTGGGCGGCGGGCACAGGCGCCGATGCGGCCCCCTACTTTCGGGTGTTCAACCCGACGACTCAGGGGCAACGATTTGATCCACAAGGGGAGTTTATCCGTACCTGGGTATCTGAGCTTGCCGATCTGCCTGCCACCCATGTGCACCAGCCTCACGACTGGTTGCGGCTCAAGGGGCGGCAGGACTACCCGGCGCCCATGGTGGATCATGCCGTTGCACGGGTGAGGGCCATCGAGATGTTCCGTGACCTGGAGAAGCAATAACATGAACGACGCGCTGGCTCATTTCATCGTCCTCTATCTGCAACTGGACAAGCACCAGCTGCACCGCCTGCCGGAGATCTATGCCGAGCAGGTGGTGTTCATCGATCCGGCCCACCGCATCGAGGGGCTGGCCGCGCTCACCCGCTATTTCTCCTCCCTCTACGGGCGGCTCAAGGAGTGCCGCTTCGAGATCACCAGCCAGCAGCAGCAGGGCAATGAAGCCTGGCTCAGCTGGGTCATGATCTTCGCCCACCCCAGGATCGCCGGTGGTCGGCCCGTGCGGGTCGAGGGCGCCACCCGGCTGCAGTTCGATGCCTGGGGCAAGATCTGCCTGCACCGGGACTACTTCGATCTCGGCGCCATGCTCTACGAGCAGTTGCCGCTGCTCGGGCCCGTGGTGCGCGCCATCAAGGGGAGGCTGGGAGCATGAGCGGACGCGTGCTGATCACCGGGGCCACCTCCGGCATAGGTCGCCAGTTGGCGCTCGATTATCGGCGCGCTGGCTGGCAGGTGTGGGGCTGTGGCCGCGACGGCGAGCGACTGCAGGAGCTGGGGCTTCACGGCATCACTCCCCTGCAGTTCGATGCACCGGACAGCGCCGCCCTGGCAGAGGTCGCCGCCGGCCTGCCCACGCTGGATCTGGTGATCCTCAACGCCGGCAACTGCGAGTACATGGATGTCGCCGAGGGATTTGACAGCGCGCTGTTTGCTCGGGTGATCGAGACCAACCTCATCGCCACCGGCCACGCCCTGGCCGCCTTTCTGCCACGGCTGGCGTCCGGGTCGCGGCTCGCCATCGTCAGCTCCTCGGTGAGCTGGCTGCCCCTGCCAAGGGCCGAGGCCTATGGCGCCTCCAAGGCGGCCCTCGATTATCTGGCCCATACCCTGCGCCTCGATCTCGCCAGCAAGGGGATAGGGGTCACCCTGATCCGCCCGGGCTTCGTGCAAACGCCGCTCACCGCGAAGAATGATTTTCCCATGCCCTGTCTGGTGACGGTGGAGGAGGCATCCCGCGCCATCATGGGCGGGCTGGCTGCCGGTCGCCACCAGATCCACTTCCCCCGTCGCTTCATCTGGCTGCTGCGCCTGCTGGGGGCTCTGCCGACGGGGCTCTGGCTGCGGCTGGGGCGCACCCTCATCTCGAAAGGATCCCCTTCATGAAGAAAAAGATCGCCATCATAGGTTCCGGGATCTCGGGTCTCAGCGCCGGTTTTCTGCTCCACAAGCGGCACGACATCACCTTGTTCGAGGCGGCCCCCCTGCTCGGCGGACATACCGCCACCGTGGATGTCAGCCTGGCCGGTCGCAGCTATGCCATCGACACCGGCTTTATCGTCTTCAACGATCGCACCTACCCGAATTTCCTGAAACTGCTGGAGCGGATCGGGGTGGCGCGCCAGCCCACCGAGATGAGCTTCTCGGTCAAGAGCCCCCAGGGGCTGGAGTACAACGGCCACAATCTGGATACCCTGTTTGCCCAGCGCAGCAACCTGCTGAGCCCGCGCTTCTACCGCTTCGTCGCCGAGATACTGCGCTTCAACCGGGAGGCCCGCGCCTGGCTGGCGGAGCTTGGGCGCCACGGCGGTGGCAGCGAACCTACCCTGGGGGACTTCCTGCAACTGGGGGAGTTCAGCGACTACTTCGCCCGCCACTACATACTGCCCATGGGGGCGGCCATCTGGTCCTCCACCCTGGCGGACATGCGCGCCTTTCCGCTGGGCTTCTTCCTGCGTTTCTTTGCCAACCACGGCCTGCTGGATGTGGCCAATCGTCCCCAGTGGTACGTCATTCCGGGCGGCTCGCGGGAATACATAGGCCCGCTCACCGCAGGCTGGCTGCCGCGGATCCGGCTGGCCTGCCCGGTGCAGGGGATAAGGCGCACGGCCGAGGGGGTGCTGGTCCGAAGCGGCTACGGGGAGGAGCACTTTGACGAGGTGATCCTCGCCTGTCACAGCGATCAGGCCCTGGCCCTGCTGACGGATGCGAGCGAAGGGGAGCAGGCCATTCTCGGTGCCATGGCCTATCAGGCCAACGACGTCTGGCTTCACACCGATGCGAGCTGCCTGCCGCTCCGACCAAAGGCCTGGGCCAGCTGGAACTATCAGCTCGGGGACGACGACGAGGCGCGCCCCCTGGTGAGCTACAACATGAACATCCTGCAGGGGATAAGCTCGCCGCACCCCTTCTGCGTCAGCCTCAATCCCCAGGGCCGGGTGGACGAGAGCAAGGTGCTGCGCCGATTCGTCTATCATCATCCGGTCTTCAATCAGGCCTCCATCGCCGCCCAGCAGCGGCGGGCCGAGATCTGCGGCCGGCAGCACACCCACTTCTGCGGCGCCTACTGGTACAACGGCTTTCACGAGGACGGGGTGCGCAGCGCCCTGGACGTGGCCAGTCGCTTCGGAGCCAGCCTGTGAAGGCCGCCGGCGACACCATGGACACCATCAGCGCCATCTGGCAGGGCTCGGTGCGCCACCGTCGCTTCGCGCCGCGCAGCCACGCCTTCTCTTATGGCCTCTTCATGTTGGGGCTGGATCTGGACGAGCTGCCGGAGCTCAGCCAGGGACGCTGGTTCGGCGTGGAGCGGGCGGGGCTGCTCTCCTTTCGCCGCAGCGACTATCTGGGTGGCGGCGAGGGCAGCCTCAAGCAGGCGGTGTGGGACAAGGTGAGCGACCTTGGCGGCGACGCCGAGCCGGACGGCCGGGTGCTGCTGCTCGGCAACGTGCGCTGCCTGGGTTTCTACTTCAGCCCGGTCAACTTCTACTTCTGCTACCGGGAGGGGGAGGCGCGCTATCTGCTGGCGGAGGTGTCGAACACCCCCTGGAACGAGCGCCACTACTATCTGCTGGATCTGGCGGCCCTGGCGCCCCACGACAAGGACTTTCACGTCTCCCCCTTCATGGGGCTGGCCATGCGCTATCACTGGCGCATCCGCCCGCCCGAAGAGGAGACGCTGATCCATATCGAGAGTCATCCCAGATCCGGCGAGGCCAAGCTGTTCGACGCCACCCTGGCGCTGCGCCGCGAGCCGCTGTCGCGCCCTGGGCTCGCGGCCCTGCTCGTCCGCTGGCCCTGGATGACCCTCAAGGTGCTGCTCGGGATCTACTGGCAGGCCCTGCGTCTTTTTATCAAACGAACTCCCATTTTTAGCCATCCGGAGAGCCGCTAATGGAACTTGCTCAATCAACCCTCTCTGCCTCTTTCATCGACAAGGGGGCCAGGCAACTGCTGCTCACTCTGCTGGGACGCCTCGAACAGGGGCAACTGCTGCTGCGGGACGGCAACGAGCGCCACAGCTTCGGGGTGGCGGGCACTGACCTGCACGCCGAGGTGGTGGTGCAGGATCCCGCCTTCTATCGCCGCCTGCTGCTGGGGGGCAGCATAGCCGCCGGTGAAACCTGGGTGGAGGGGCTCTGGACCAGCCCGGATCCGGTGGCCCTGGTGCGGCTGCTGGCGCGCAACCTACCGCTGCTCGACACCCTGGAGCGGCGACTCGGCTGGCTCAGCTTCCCCTTCAACAAGGTGCGTCATTGGCGCAGCCGCAACACCCTGACCGGGTCGAGATCCAATATTGCCGCCCACTATGATCTCGGCAACGCCCTCTATCAGGGCTTCCTCGACAGCCACATGCAGTATTCGAGCGCCATCTACCCGAGCGCCGAGGCCACCCTGGAGCAGGGGCAGCAGGCCAAGCTGCGCACCATCTGCGAGCGGCTCGAGCTGGGACCGGAGGATCACCTGCTGGAGATAGGCACCGGCTGGGGCGGCCTGGCTGTCTATGCCGCCCGCCATTACGGCTGCCGGGTGACCACTACGACTATCTCCCAGGCCCAGCATGATTACGCAAAAGAGTGGATTGCCCGGGAGGGGCTGGGGGATCGCATCACCTTGCTGCTGGAGGATTACCGCAAGCTGGAGGGTCGCTTCGACAAGCTGGTCTCCATCGAGATGATAGAGGCGGTGGGGCACGCCTTCCTGCCGGACTACTTCCGTCAGCTGTCGCGCCTGCTCAGACCCGGCGGCCGCCTGCTGATCCAGGCCATCACCATAGCCGATCAGCGCCATGCCCAGTATCTGCGCGGGGTCGACTTCATCCAGCGCTACATCTTCCCCGGCGGCTGCCTGCCGAGCGTCTCCCAGATGGCGGGGCTGCTCGCCCGGGAGACCGACATGCAGCTGGTGCGGCTGCACGATCACGGCCACCACTACGCCCGCACCCTGGCCCACTGGTGCGAGCGCTTCCTGGCGCTGGCCCCCGAGCTGCCGAGGCTCGGCTACAGCCAGGACTTCATCCGGCTGTGGCACTTCTATTTTGCCTATTGCGAGGGGGGCTTCTGGGAGCGGGCCATCAGCCTGGTGCAGCTGGAGGCGGCCAAGCCGGGCCCGCTTGGCTGGTCCGGTGATCTGCCAGTGAGCGGTCACTGACCATGTGGCAGTGGGCCCACCTGCTGGGATTCAACCTCTACTGGTTGCTGGCGGTGAAATGGCAGCAACCTGGCCCGCTGCTGCTGATGTTGTTGCTCCATTTTCTCTTCTCCCCCCGCCGTCGGTATGACTGGCGGCTCATACCCGTCGCCCTGGCAGGCTGTCTGCTCGACATCCTGCTCTGGCGGCTCGGCCTGTTCCAGTTTCCGGCCGGTTTCCCGCTCTGGCTGTTGCTGCTCTGGTGCGGTTTTGCCCTGACCCTCTCCCACGGTCTGCGCTGGCTTAGGCCCTTGCCGCGCTGGCAGCAGGCGCTGTTTGGCATGGTGGGAGGGGCGAGCTCCTATGTGGCGGGGGCTGCCATGGGGGCCGTACACTTACCCTGGGGCATCTGGATCAGCACGGCGCTGCTGGCGGTGATCTGGATGGGGTGGTTACCCGTACTGCTGTGGGTAACGGTGACGCTGGAGGGTGAGCCGAGATGAACACCTTTTCGACCGACGCCTTGTTATTTTCCAAATGGACCAAGGAGAGCCAGTACGAGCTGGCCGACCGCTTCTACCTGGTGGTGGCCTGCCAGCGGGATGCGCGAGGTCAACTGGCGAGCGTGGTGATGCAGGATATCAATACCCTGCAGGAACAGGAGATGGACTGGCATGAACTGGAAGATCCCGCCCACTGGCACATGGGGTGGAGCTAGCACCTTGCTGGCGGCGCTGACGCTGCTGTTTGCCACTGCCGTGCAGGCCTCTGCCGCCCCCTGGCAACAACTGCGCCCGGTCGGGCAGGGGGAGATGAGCTGGCTCTGGTTCAAGCTCTATGACGCCACCCTCTACAGCGCGAGTGGACGCTACGAGCCGGGTCGCTATCCGCAGGCCCTGACCCTCACCTATGCCAGAGCCATAGAGCGGGAAGATCTGCTGAGCGCCACCGCCGCCGAGTGGCAGCGGCTTGGCCTTGGCAGCGAGACGGATCGCGAGCGCTGGCTCGGCCGGCTCGCCGCCCTCTGGCCCGATGTCGGGGCGGGGGACAGACTCACCTTCTATGTGGACAGTGCGGGAGCCGGTCACTTCTGGTGGCAGGACAAGCCCCTGGGTTCCCTTGCCGATCCCCAGTTTTCTGCCGCCTTTCTGGCCATCTGGCTCGCCGACAACAGTCGCGATCCCGCCCTTACCCGCCGCCTGCGCGGCCAACCCTGATACTGGAGTCCCGCATGCCTCTCTACCGCACATGGCGCCTGCTGCTGCTGTGGCCACTTCTGCTGCTGGCAGCTTGTGGCGCCAGCCTCGATGACTATAGAGGGCAGGGCCCGAACTGGGATCTCGCCCGTTTCTTCAATGGCAAGCTGGTGGCCCATGGCCTGGTGACAGACCGTAGCGGCGAAGTGACCAGTCGCTTTCGGGTCGAGATGCAGGGGCGCTGGCGAGAAGGCAAGGGGGAGCTGTTCGAGCAGTTCTATTTCGATGATGGCCGCCAGCAGACCCGCACCTGGTTTCTGAGCAAGGGGGTGGATGGTCACTGGCGCGGCACCGCCTCGGACGTGGTGGGGGAGGCGGTGGGTAAAACCCAAGGGTTTGCCCTCAACTGGCGCTATCAACTCGATCTGGCCCTGCCGGAGGGGGAGGTGGTGCGGGTGAGCTTCGATGACTGGATGTATCTGCTAGATGAAGATCGCCTGATCAATCGCGCGAAGATCAGCAAGTTCGGCATTCATCTGGGGGAGGTGATCCTCTATATCGAGCGGCTTGAGCGATGAGATCGGGTGTTTTTCCTTCTGACGATAGCCAGTCGCTATCAATGGGCAAGGTACAAGCAATTGTCCTTTGAGTCTGTGCGGGGATATGCTGACTCCGTTCCCAATAATGTTTACCACCTGGAGGTGAATGATGAAGAGCCCCATTGGTCTTGATACCGTTCAATCACAAGCCCTGGCCGCCGAGCTGAACAAGTTGCTGGCCAGCTACCAGATCCTCTACATGAACGTCCGTGGTTTCCACTGGAACATCCGCGGCAACCAGTTCTTCGAGCTGCACCTGAAATTCGAAGAGATCTACAACGATCTGCTGTTGAAAGTAGATGCTCTGGCCGAGCGCATCCTCACCCTGGATGGGGTGCCCCTGCACAGCTTCAGCGACTACATCAAGATCTCCGCCATCCCCGAGCAGAAGGGGCTGCACGACGGCCGTGCCTGCGTCGAATCCCTGCTGGAGAGCTTCCGCGAGTTGCTGGTGGCCCAGCGCCGCATCCTGGGGCAGGCCGCCGAGGCCGGTGACGAGGGTACCGCCTCCATCCTCTCCGACTATGTGCAGCAGCAGGAGAAACTGGTCTGGATGCTGCGGGCCTATCTGGCCTGATGAAGTCAGGGCCGGATGCCACGAGTGGTGCCGGCCCGATCGTTCCGCCATCCCCTGTTGCTGCAATCCTGAATTGTCTTTGATGTTATCCACCCGCTTGCCGCCCTCTCTGGGCGGCTTTTTTGTTTTTGATCTGCATCAATGAAAACTTAATTGGTAAATTGAATGCCTATTAAGTTTTTCCCGAGGGGAATAGAATCGCCACAAAACAAACAACTGAAATGTCCAATTAGGAGAGGCATGATGTTTTGTGTGCAATGTGAACAGACAATTCGTACCCCCGCAGGCAATGGCTGCGCTTACGCACAAGGTATGTGCGGCAAGACGGCGGAAACCTCGGATCTGCAGGATGTGCTGATCTATGCGTTGCAGGGTCTCAGCGCCTGGGCGCTGGCCGCCCGCGAGCACGGCATGATCGATGACGAGATCGACGCCTTCGTGCCCAAGGCCTTCTTCGCCACCCTCACCAACGTCAACTTCGACTCGGCGCGGATCGTCGGCTATGTGAATCAGGCGATGGCCTATCGCAAGCAGCTGGTCGCCAAGCTGGCACCGCTGGCGGTGCAGGTAAGCGATCTGCCCGCCGCCGCCCGCTTCGAGCCGGGCAGCGAGCTGCTGGAACAGCTGGCCCATGCGCCCCAGACCGCGGTCAATCGCGGCAAGAGCGAGGTCAACGAAGACATCATGGGGCTGCGTCTGCTCTGCCTCTACGGCCTCAAGGGTGCCGCCGCCTATATGGAGCACGCCCGGGTGCTGGATCAGCAGGATGCCGGGGTAGCCGCCGAATTCCACCGCATCATGAGTTGGCTCGGTACGGATCCCAGCGATCTGGATCCCCTGTTCAAGTGCGCCATGGAGATAGGCCTGCTCAACTTCCGCATCATGGAGATGCTGGATCTCGGCGAAACCACGGCGTTTGGCCACCCCGAGCCGACCCAGGTGCGCGTCACTCCGGTGCCGGGCAAGTGCATCCTGGTCTCCGGCCACGACATGGTGGATCTCAAGCTCATCCTGGAGCAGACCAAAGGCACCGGCATCAAGGTCTACACCCATGGCGAGATGCTGCCGGCCCTGGCCTACCCCTTCTTCAAGCAGTACCCGCACCTGGTGGGCAACTACGGCTCCGCCTGGCAGAACCAGCAGAAGGAGTTTGCGAACTTCCCCGGCGTCGTGGTGATGACCTCCAACTGCATCATCGACCCTAACGTCGGCAACTACAGCGACCGCATCTTCACCCGCTCCATCGTCGGCTGGCCGGGCGTGACCCACCTGGAAGGAGAAGATTTCTCCGCCGTGATCGCCAAGGCGCAGGCGCTGGAAGGGTTCAAGCACGTTGAGCTGGAGCACTTCATCACCATAGGCTTCGCCCGCAACGCCCTGATGCAGGCGGCCCCCGCGGTGATCGAGAAGGTCAAGGCCGGCGAGATCAGCCACTTCTTCCTGGTGGGGGGCTGTGATGGCGACCGTGCCGAGCGCGCCTACTACACCGAGTTCGCCAAGGGGATACCGCAGGACAGCCTGCTGCTCACCCTGGGCTGCGGCAAGTACAAGTTCAACAAGCTCGACTTTGGCGACATCGGCGGCATTCCGCGCCTGCTGGACGTGGGCCAGTGCAACGACGCCTACTCCGCCATCCAGCTCGCCCTGGCGCTCTCCGAGGCATTCGAGTGCGGCGTCAACGATCTGCCGCTGACCCTGGTGCTCTCCTGGTTCGAGCAAAAAGCCATCGTCATCCTGCTCACCCTGCTGGCGCTCGGGGTGAAGGACATCCGCACCGGCCCGACCGCTCCGGCCTTCCTCACCCCGGCCCTGCTCAAGGTGCTGGAGGAGCAGTTCGGCCTGAAAGGGACCACCACGGCCGAGGCCGACTTGGCCGAGATACTGGCGGCCTGATCAAGGTGCTGGAGACATAGTCCGGCCTCAAGGGCACCACGACCGCAGAGGCGGATATTGCCGAGATCCTGGCGGCCTGATGCATTCAGCATGTTGTAAGCCTTTGGCGAGCCTGATGGCTCGCCTTTTTTTCAAGACGATCGCTTCAAGACAAGAGGAGCCTTGCGATGACCTCCACCTCTCTCACCCTGCGCTGCATCGGCCGTCGTGCGGAGACCCACGACGTGACCAGCTGGCAGTTTGTCGCCGCCGAGGGCACGCTGCCCCCCGTGCTGGCCGGTCAGTGCGTGACCCTGCACACCGAGATAGGCGGCGAGCCCCAGTGCCGCGCCTACACCCTCTCCTCCAGCCCGCAGGATCCTAGCTGGCAGGTCACCATCAAGGATGTGGGGCTGGTCTCTCATCACCTGCACCAAACCTTGCAGCTGGGGGACCAGATCCGGGCCGACGGCCCCTTCGGTGACTTCAACCTGACGGCACTGCCCTGCGAGCGGCCGCTGCTGCTGAGCGCGGGCTCCGGCATCACCCCCATGTGGGCCATGCTGCGCGGCGAGCTGGCCAAGAGGCCGGACGCGGATATCCGCTTTATTCACAGCGCCCGCTCCCCAGAGGATGTGATCTTCGCAGATGAGCTGGCCGCGCTGGCCGAGGCCCATGCCGGCGTGCGCCACGCACTGATACTGGAACAGGCGCCGACGGCTCATCCCTGGGTGGGCCGACTCAGTCCGGAGATGCTGAGGGAACTGGCGCCGGATCTCTTGAGCCGCCACGTCTACCTGTGCGGACCCGCCCCCTACATGGCGGCAGTCTGCGCCATGCTGGCAGAGCTGGGACTGCCAGCAGCGCAGCTGCATCAGGAGTCCTTCGGTCTGCCTGCTGCGGCATCGAGTGCGGCGCCAGTTGCGGCCGACAGCGACCACTTCTGGCTGACCCTGAAAAAGAGCGGCAAGAAGGTGAAGATACTGCCGGGCCAGACCCTGCTGGCGGCGCTGGAGGGGGCGGGTGAGACCATGGTGGCCGCCTGCCGCGCCGGGGTGTGCGGGGCCTGTCGCTGTACCACCACGGGGGAGATAGAGCGGCAGAGCGTGATGACATTGAGTGCGCAGGATCTGGAGAGCGGGGTGGCGCTCGCCTGCTCCTGCACCGCCAGGGGGGATGTCGGCCTCGACTACTGAGGGGGTCATAGGTATCCCGAGCTTTTCCCGCGCGGGCAGGGCGAGTAGACTCTGACCCAGTTTCAGCAAAGCACGGGATAAAAAATGACAATATTGGTCACGGGCGGCGCCGGCTACATCGGCTCCCATACACTGGTTGAGCTGCTGGGCGCCGGCCAGCAGGTGGTGGTACTGGACAACCTCTCCAACTCCTCCCCCGAGTCCCTCAGGCGGGTCGAGCGGATCACCGGCAAGCCGGTCACCTTCGTCGAGGGGGACATTCTGGACAGGAGCTGCCTGCAACGGCTGTTCGCCGCCCACAAGATCGAGTCTGTGATCCACTTCGCCGGCCTCAAGGCGGTCGGGGAGTCCAGCCAGATCCCGCTCACCTACTACCAGAACAACGTGACCGGCACCCTGGTGCTGTGCGAGGAGATGGCCAGGGCCGGCGTGTTCCGGCTGGTGTTCAGCTCCTCGGCCACCGTCTACGGCGATCCCGCTTCGGTGCCCCTGAGGGAAGACTTCCCCACCAGCGCCACCAACCCCTATGGCCGCTCCAAGCTGATGGTGGAAGAGATATTGCGGGATCTCTCCAAATCCGATCCCCGCTGGGCCATAGTGCTGCTGCGCTACTTCAACCCGGTCGGTGCCCACGAGAGCGGCCTCATCGGGGAAGATCCCAACGGCATTCCCAACAACCTGCTGCCCTACATCAGCCAGGTCGGCGTCGGCAAGCTCAAGGAGCTGGGGGTCTTTGGCAACGACTACCCGACGCCGGACGGCACCGGCGTGCGTGACTACATCCACGTGGTGGATCTCGCCATCGGCCACCTCAAGGCGCTGGCCCGCATCGAGGGCGACACCGGGGTCTTCACCTACAACCTGGGAACGGGTCAGGGCTATTCCGTGCTGGAGATGGTCAAGGCATTCGAAACCGCCAGCGGTCGCCCCATTCCCTACCAGATCAAGCCCCGTCGCCCCGGCGACATCGCCGAGTGCTGGGCCGAGCCTACCCTGGCACGGGACGAGCTGGGCTGGCAGGCCGAGCGGGGTCTGGCGCAGATGATGGTCGACACCTGGCGCTGGCAAAGCAACAACCCGAACGGCTATCAGGCCTGAGGGGCTGGAACCTGAATGGCAAAACGCCCCGGCATCGCGATGCCGGGGCGTTTTTTTACGAGAGAAGAGCGGGTTACTGAATGCTCTTGCCGGCTCGCACGTCCTTGACGATGGCCTTGAGGCTCGCCAGATCCCGTGGCGCACCGCGCAGGATCTGGTCGCCGATGATGAACCCCGGGGTGCCGGAGATGCTCATGGCTTCGGCCAGCGCCCGGTTGGTACCCAGGTTCTGATCTATGCTGCCATCCTTGATCTTCGCCTCGACCTTGCTCCAGTCCACCCCGGCGGACTTGGCGATGGCTTGCACCTGGGCCTCGTCGGCCAGCGACCCTTGATGGGCGTACAGCTTGTCGTGGAAGGCCTGGAACTTGTCGGGCTGGCCGAGCTGCACCGCCAACGCCGCGCGGGCGGCGTAGTAGGAGGTCTCGCTCAGGATGGGGAACTGCTTGTAGATGTAGCGGATGTCCTTGTCTTCATCGAGCAACTGTTGGACGAGGGGATGGGCCCGCTTGCAGTAGCCGCAGTTGTAGTCGAAGAACTCGACCACAGTCAGGCTGCCCTTGGGGTTGCCACTCTCGGGATCCTGGTTGGCGAAGAGTTGCTTGGCATGGGCCTCGATCAGCGTCTTGTCATTCTCGGCCTGCTGGCTCTCCTGTTTGGCACGCAGGGCATTGGACATCTCGACCAATAATTCCGGATTCTTGACCAGATAGTCGCGCACTATCTGCTCGACATCGCTCTTGGTCAGCTCGCTCGCTTGCACAGGCGCCGCAAGCAGGGTCGCGCCGGTCAGGGCGGCGAACAGGGCATGTGTGATTCTCATAAGTCCATCTTGCTGGGAATACCGTAGTGGTCACTATAGTGGGTGAGTCTGTTTTCAAGTCAAGCCATCCGGTGGAATAAAGCACGGTTGGGGTGGCATTTGCGGGGTTTGTTGGCCATTTAGCCCAATAAATCGGCAAACGAACGGGGCGGGGATTTACAAGGGGGATCGTCATGGGTAATATGCGTCGCACTGCTGCGGAGGGGTGGCAGAGCGGCTGAATGCACCGGTCTTGAAAACCGGCGATGGGCGACCATCCGTGGGTTCAAATCCCACCTCCTCCGCCATCTATACGGCCCATCTCATTGAATGAGATGGGCTTTTTTGTATCTGCGAGTTTTCATTTCCCATCCCTTCGTCCACGCCATTCTCTTCTTACATTTCACCGCGTCGGCGCGGCCGATCTCAGGCCACCTATCAAGTTCCCCGTCAGAAGCACCATTGTGTCGGTGTATTGCACATGACCCGAGCGGATCGCCTGGGCCGGGCTAGCACCCTACTGCCGATAGGCATCGATGGGCGGCAGAGCCGTAAGAGCGCGTGCTCAATCTGGATGGAAGGTTGGTATCGCACTCGTCCGTCCCCTGCGAGCGGCAGATCATGGGGGACGTTGAAGGGACTGGTTGCATTGATCATTTCAATGTGTCTTGTATAGTTGAATCTATGAAATGAATTAAGGGAAAGTCCCATGAACAAAGAGATAGCCACCAAGGTATTCGAGTCTCTCGCATCCGGCATTCGCCTCGATGTGTGGCGCCTGCTGGTCAAGGCCGGGCTGGAGGGGCAGGTTGCCGGCCAGCTGGCCAGCGAGCTCGACATAGCTCCCAACACCCTGTCGTTTCACCTCAAGGCCATGCTGCACGCGGGCCTGCTCTCGGTGGAGCAGGAGGGACGTTTCTTGCGCTATCGCGCCAACATTCCCCTGATGCTGAGCCTTATCGGCTACCTCACCGAGGAGTGCTGCGCCGGTCATCCGGAGGCCTGCGGTCTGGCGGAGATCCATCCCCAGGGCGCCAATGGTCAGCCGCGTTCGCCCTGTTGCGACGAGTCGTGCTGACGCCCGCCCGGCATCGCCGCATGCCGAGCCCCACATTCCCCCTCCCATCCTGACGAGACATGGAGCCACTGCTTATCATGCACCCCTTTGACATCCTGAACCTGGACAACGGCGCCCGCCTTGTCTTCACCCCCTGTCCCGGCACCAGGGAGGCTTCCTTGCAAGCGTCCCTCAAGACCCTGCAAACCGCCGGGGCGGATGCCGTGATCACCCTGATGCCGGGGGCCGAGCTGGCGCGGTTCAAGGCCGATGCCTTGCCCGCCGAGTGCGAGGCATTGGGACTGGCCTGGTTCCAGCTACCGGTGGAGGACGATTGCGCCCCCGAAGCACCGTTTGCCGAAGCCTTTGCCAACCACAAGGCGGAGCTGCTGGCGCGTCTGGCGGCAGGTCAGACCCTGGCCATTCATTGCCGTGGCGGTTCGGGACGGACCGGACTGATGGCGGCCATCCTGCTGCTGGAGGCGGGCTACGCCCCCACCGCTGTCAAGACGCTGGTGCAAGGGCTGCGCCCCAAGGCGCTGACATTGGCAGCGCACGTCAACTACCTCAACAACCACCATGCATTCGCCGGTTAAGGAAAACAGCATGACCATCAAAGTGGGTATCAACGGGTTTGGCCGCATGGGCCGCCTCTCGTTTCGCGCCGCCTTCGACTGGGCGGATGTGGAGTTTGTGCGCATCAATGACCCGGCTGGGGATGCCGCCACCCTGGCACATCTCATCACCTTCGATTCGGTCCATGGCCGCTGGCACCATGAAGCCAGCAGCGAGGGGGATGAGATGGTGATCGGCAATCAGCGCATCCTCTGCACCCGCAACAAGGAGATAGGCCAGACCGACTGGTCCGGCTGTGATGTGGTGATCGAGGCCTCCGGCAAGATGAAAACCAAGGCCCTGCTGGGTGCCTATCTGGAGCAAGGGGTGAAGCGCGTCGTGGTCACCGCGCCGGTCAAGGAAGAGGGTGTCCTGAACGTCGTCATGGGGGTCAACCACCATCTCTACGACAAGGCGCAGCACCCCATAGTGACGGCGGCCTCCTGCACCACCAACTGTCTGGCGCCCGTGGTGAAGGTGATCCACGAGCAGCTCGGCATCAGGCACGGTTCCATGACCACCATTCATGACATCACCAACACCCAGACCATCCTGGATGCCCCCCATGCTGATCTGCGCCGTGCCCGCGCCTGCGGCCTGAGCCTGATCCCCACCACCACGGGGTCTGCCACCGCCATCACCCACATCTTCCCCGAGCTCAAGGGCAAGCTGAACGGTCACGCGGTGCGGGTACCGCTGGCCAACGCCTCCCTCACCGACTGCGTGTTCGAGGTGAATCGTCCCACCACCGAAGCCGAGGTCAACGGCCTGCTCAAGGCGGCCGCCATGAACGAGCTCAAGGGGATCATGGGTTATGAAGAGCGCCCGCTGGTGTCGGTGGATTACAAGACGGATCCGCGCTCCTGCACCATAGATGCGCTCTCCACCATGGTGGTGGGCGACACCCAGGTGAAGATCTACGCCTGGTATGACAACGAGTGGGGCTATGCCAACCGCACCGCCGAGCTGATGCGCATGGTCGGTCAAATGGACAAGGCGCAAGGATAACCCGCCATGGTACTGACCCGACTCTCCCCCGAGGCTCGCCAGTATCTGCTGGTGACCGGCAACTACTGGGCTTTTACCCTGACCGATGGCGCTCTGCGCATGTTGGTGGTGCTCTACTTTCATGGGCTCGGTTACAGCCCATTGGCCATCGCCTCCCTGTTTCTCTTCTACGAGATCTTCGGGGTGGTCACCAATCTGGTGGGGGGCTGGCTCGGGGCTCGCCTCGGGCTCAACCGCACCATGAATATCGGCCTCGCCCTCCAGGTGCTGGCGCTCGGCATCTTGCTGGTGCCTCCGCTCTGGCTGACGGTGCCCTGGGTGATGGGGGCGCAGGCGCTCTCGGGAGTGGCCAAAGATCTCAACAAGATGAGTGCCAAGAGCTCCATCAAGTTGCTGGTGCCGGGAGAGGCGCAGGGTCAGCTCTACCAGTGGGTAGCGCTCTTGACGGGCTCGAAGAATGCCTTGAAAGGGATGGGCTTCTTCCTCGGTGGCGCCCTGCTGACCCTGCTCGGGTTTCAGGGGGCCGTGCTGGTTATGGCACTGGCGTTGGCGCTGGTGTGGGGCGTCAGCATGCTGACCCTGAAACGGGATCTCGGCAAGGCCAAGAACAAGCCCAAGTTCAGGGAGATCTTCTCCAAGAGCCGCGCCATCAATTACCTCTCCGCCGCCCGCCTGTTCCTGTTTGGTGCCCGCGATGTCTGGTTTGTGGTGGCACTGCCTGTCTACCTCGCATCCAGCTTTGGCTGGGATCACTGGTATGTGGGGGGCTTCCTGGCGCTCTGGATCATCGCCTACGGCGTGGTTCAGACCCAGGCGCCGCGCTTTACCGGCAAGCGGGAGGGGCGGGTACCCGATGGCAAGGCCGCCATGGGCTGGGCTATGGTGCTGGCCCTGATCCCGGCCCTGATTGCCCTGTCGCTGCATGTCGATCTGCATCCGGCCATCAGCCTGGTAGGTGGCTTGATGGTGTTCGGCACCCTGTTTGCCATCAACTCCTCCCTGCACAGCTACCTCATTGTCAGCTATGCAGGAGCCGATGGAGTATCGCTCGATGTGGGCTTCTACTACATGGCCAATGCCCTGGGGCGCCTGCTCGGCACCCTGCTCTCCGGGCTGGTATTCCAGCTCTACGGTCTTGAGGCCTGCCTCTGGATCTCCACCCTCTTTATTCTGTTGGCGGCGTTGATTTCAATCGGTTTGCCCCGCCAGCAGCCGCCCGTTTCATCCTCTCAGGGAGTCTCTTGATGAGTACAACCGCCTGCACTGACCTGCCCGTCAGCAAAAAAATGCGTTTCCTCGACCGCAATCTCACCCTCTGGATCTTCGTCGCCATGGCCATCGGGGTGGGGATCGGTTATCTCTTCCCTCAGGTGGCCCAGTGGAATGAGGCTATGTCGGTCGGCACCACCAATGTGCCGCTGGCCATAGGCCTCATCCTGATGATGTATCCGCCGCTCGCCAAGGTGAACTACGCCACCATGGGCACCATGACCCGTGACCGTCAGGCCATTACCCTCTCACTGGTGATGAACTGGTTGGTGGGTCCCATCCTGATGTTTGTCATCGCCCTGGTGTTTTTGCATGACGAGCCGGGCTACATGGTGGGCCTCATCCTGATCGGCCTGGCGCGCTGCATCGCCATGGTGCTGGTGTGGAACGATCTCGGCGGTGGCAGCAAGGAGTATGGTGCTGGCCTGGTGGCGCTCAACAGCGCGTTTCAGATCCTCACCTACAGCTTCATGGCCTGGCTGTTCATCACAGTGCTGCCGCCGCTGTTCGGCCTGCAGGGCTTCGCGGTGGGTATCACCATGCTGGATATCGCCGAAAGTGTGCTGATCTATCTCGGCATTCCCTTCCTGGCAGGCTTTCTGAGCCGTCACTATCTGGTCAAGGCGAAAGGGGATAAGTGGTACAGCGAGCGCTTCATTCCGGCCATCTCCCCCATCACGCTGATCGCCTTGCTGGCCACAATCGTGCTGATGTTCAGCCTCAAGGGGGAGATGATAGTCGAGCTGCCCATGGATGTGCTGCGGGTCGCCTTGCCTCTGGTGGTCTATTTCGTGTTGATGTTCTTCACCAGCTTCCTGGTGGGCAAGAAGCTGGGCATTCCCTATGACAAGAATGCCTCCATCGCCTTTACCGCGACCGGCAACAACTTCGAGCTGGCCATTGCGGTCTCCATCGCCGTGTTTGGCTTGAGTTCGGATCAGGCCTTCGCCGGCGTCATAGGCCCGCTGGTGGAAGTGCCCGTGCTGATCGCCCTGGTCAATGTGGCCCTGCGCATGAAGCGCAACTATGGCAACGCCGAGGTTTGAGCATGTATGGCGGCCCCTTGGGCACCATCTGCCACAACCCGGCGTGCGGCACTTGGCGCAACTCGCTGGCGCCGATCTGCAACTCCGGGTGTGAGGCCGCCGTCATTCATTGTCTGGAATTACAGCCGAGCCGCGAGACTCTTGGGCTCTCATTGCCGATATGAGTAAGGGGCAACGCACGGGCCGATAAGAACAGGGAGTCAGGACGGCATCAGGGTCAGGCCAAAGCGCAAATCAGGCGTAGGGGAGCATGCTGGCAGCCAGGGGGGCGGCAGGAAAGTGCAAGGTTTTTTGCGAACAGGTTGCCTGGCAGGCTCAGGCACTGTGGTGATCACGATCTCTGTTTTAAGCGAAAAAGGCTTGTTTTTAGTGCAATCATTATATTAATCATATGTAATTAATATAGTTTCACATATTAGATGCTGCCTGTTTACCATTGGTAGCATTTTTCTCTATTGGTTAACCCTGTTCTGTTGGGGCTTGCCATGTCGCTGCCACTTCCGGGTCGCCCACACTTCAGGCCTCGGTAGCGTGTCATTTCCACTTGTTGGCATGTGATTCAGCCCCTATTGGGATTCATGCTGAACAATATGGTCACCGTTTATAAGCAACTTGATCACATGAATACAACCTACGCATTAGACCTCATCGCCCGGTTCGAGCAGGCCAGTGATGAACGCACCATAGTGGCGTTGCTGCGCCAGTTGACGGTAGAGGCAGGCTTTGACTATTTCCGGTTGGCTCTGCTGTTTCCCAGCACCATACAACGCCCGGATGTCATCATCTTCAATGGTTGCCCCCAAGACTGGGTGGATGCGTATACCCAGGCAAATTTCTTTGCCATCGATCCCGTGGTGCAGCGTGGCATGGTGCAGAGCACGCCCATACTGTGGGCCGAGCTCATGGCGCAGGGGGCATGTGATGAGCAGAGCCTGGCAGTCATGACGCTGGCGCAGGAGGCTGGGCTGCGTGACGGCATCACCTTCCCCTGGCATGGCGCCAACGGGCATGTGGGTCTGCTCTCCCTGATCACCCGTGAACCTCGCAGCGAGCAGGAGTGGCTGGCGGTCGTGCCTTCACTGACCTGGTTGTCCATGCATATCTTCGAGGCCGTGGTACGGATCTGTCTGGTGGGGTCGTCACCTCACGATGCCCTGAGCCTGCGTGAACTGGAAGTATGCCGTTGGGCGGCGGAGGGCAAGCAGGTGAGCGATATTGCCCAGATCCTGGGGATCACCCCCCGTACGGTGACATTTCATCTGAACAATGTGGTGAGCAAGCTGGGGGCGAGCAGCAAGTGCCAGGCCATCTCCTGGGCGCTCAAGCAGGGGGTCGTCCGCTTGAATGTGGAGCTGGCGTCCGTTGCCAATGTGGATGAGCAGCAGTGATCTCGTCCGCATGGCGCAATACATTGCTCAAAAAGCGGAATATTAAACTGGTCAGGCAATCATTGGTGGACGAAAACGTTAAGAAACACAACTTGTTGCGCTGGACATGCTGCGGCATTGTCGTAGTGAGATGGTAACCTATTGAAATTGCTAAATTAAAAAGAATGGCATGGTCACTGCTAATGGTTTCGGTCGAGTGTCATTACCGTTCAACCCATCAGGAGCAAACCCATGCCAACTCCATGTTATATCAGCATCGAAGGTAAAACCCAGGGCAACATCACCGCCGGTGCCTTCACCTCCGACTCCGTCGGCAACATCTTCGTGCAGGGTCATGAAGACGAGATGCTGGTACAAGAGTTTCAACACATCGTCACAGTCCCGACCGATCCGCAATCCGGTCAGCCTGCGGGCCAGCGTGTCCACAAGCCGTTCAAATTCACCGTGGCCCTGAACAAGGCCGTACCGCTGATGTACAACTCCCTGGCCTCCGGCGAGATGTTGCCGAAAGTGACCCTGAAGTGGTACCGCACCTCGGTGGAGGGCAAGCAGGAGCACTTCTTCTCTACCGTGCTGACCGATGCCACCATAGTCGACATCGATTGCCAGATGCCTCACTGCCAGGATCCGGCGAAGTCTGACTTCACCCAGCTGATCCAGGTCTCCATGGCCTATCGCAAGATCGACTGGGAACACACAGTGGCCGGCACCTCTGGCGCCGATGACTGGCGTGCCCCGATCGAGGCATAAGCCCCGATTTTTTATCAACGTTATTCCTTTGTAGTGCCCCAGGGTTCTGGCGTCGTCAGTGTCAGCGGTCGCCAGACCCGTGCAAGCTTTCTCCGACCCGTTCAACCGGATGTGGTCGGAGCTTTTGTGTTTTGCCATATGGCCGCAAGGCGGCCTTATGGCAAAACACAACAGAGGCCGGTCTTGATGTGTCCCACCATGGCATTGCTCGGTGACATAGGTGCCGACCACCAAGGGTTTCCCTTTCTCAGCTAGTTGTAGCCAGTCCTGATCTGCTCCTCGATGGCAAACTCGTCGCAATGGGAGCTTCGCCATCGCTTGCATGGTGATAGGCGCAAGCAGCGGACCGGCAGGATAAGGAGTCACTGATGGCAGACAGCACAGGATTACAATTTACCGTCAAGGTGGGCGCCCTGCCCGAGAGCACCTTTGTGGTGGCGGAGTTTGCCCTGGAAGAGGGGTTGAACCGACCGTTCAACCTGCGCCTTGAGCTGGCAAGCCCCGAGCCCGATGTGGATTTCGGCGCCGCGCTGGACCAGCCCTGTGAGCTCTTGGTGTGGTACAACGGCGAGCTGCAGCGCCGGGTGTGCGGTGTGGTGAGCGACATGGCGCAGGGGGACAGCGGTTTTCGCCGTACCCGCTACACCCTTGATGTTAAACCGGCGCTATGGCGGCTCTCCCTTCGCCAGAACTCCCGCATCTTCCAGGCGCAGAAGCCCGACGAAATCCTCAGCATCCTGCTGCAAGAGCACGGCATCACCGACTACGCCTTTGCGCTCAAGAACGAGCATGCCAAACGGGAATACTGCGTCCAGTACCGGGAGACCGACCTCGACTTCGTCAATCGCCTCGCTGCCGAAGAGGGGCTCTTCTACTTCTTTGAGTTCGAGCAGGGCAAGCATCGCATCGTCTTTGCCGACGACGCAGCCGCACTGACTCAGGGCCCCGAGCTCTTCTTCAACCTCGGCAACCGCTCCCTGGAACAGGGCCCCTATGTGCGCCAGTTCCACTACCGGGAAGCGGTGCGCCCCTCGGATGTGGAGCTCAAGGACTACAGCTTCAAGACCCCGGCCTATGGCCTCTCCCACAAGAAGCTGGGGGCAGAGCTTGCGCACCAGCGCGATACCTACCAGCACTTCGACTACCCGGGCCGCTACAAGCTGGACCCGAGCGGCAAGGCCTTTGCCCAACACCGGCTGGATGCCCTGCGCAATGACGCTGTCACCGGCAGTGGCAAGTCCAACTGTGCGGCCCTGCTGCCGGGTCAGACCTTCGCCCTCACCGAGCACCCTAACGGGGCGCTCAATGCCGACTGGCAAGTGGTGCGCATCAGCCACACCGGCTTGCAGCCCCAGGCGCTGGAAGAGGAGGGGGGCAGCGGCCCCACCGTCTACCACAACGAGTTTGGGGTGGTGAAAGCGAGCACTACCTGGCGAGCGCTGATGCTGGCCAGGCCCATGGTGGACGGTCCGCAAATCGCCATCGTAGTGGGGCCGGAGGGGGAGGAGATTTATTGCGACGAGCACGGCCGGGTTAAGCTGCAGTTCCCCTGGGATCGCTATGGCTCTAGCAACGATATGAGCTCCTGCTGGGTACGAGTCAGCCAGGGCTGGGCGGGGGGTCAATACGGCATGATGGCCATCCCGCGCATCGGCCACGAGGTTATCGTGAGTTTCCTGGAAGGGGACCCGGACCAGCCCATCGTCACCGGTCGCACCTTCCACGCCACCAACCGGCCGACCTATGAACTGCCAGCCAACAAGACCCGTACCGTGCTGCGCACCGAAACCCACCAGGGGGAGGGGTTCAACGAGCTGCGCTTCGAAGACCAGGCGGGGCAGGAAGAGATCTACATCCACGGTCAGAAAGACCTGAACCTCCTCATCGAAAACGATGCCGCCTGGCACATCAAGCATGACGAGCATAGGGACATCGACAATGAGCGGGTGACCCGCATCAAGGTCAATGACCACCTGACGGTGGAGGGGGAGAAGCGCGACCAGATCAAGGGGGACTATTCCCTCACCGTGGATGCCAGCCTGCATCAGAAGCTCGGCCAGTCCCTGCTGGTGGAGGCGGCCAGTGAAGTGCACCACAAGGCGGGCATGAAAATCGTGATGGAGGCCGGTGCCGAGTTGACCCTCAAGGTGGGCGGCAGCTTCGTCAAAATCGACCCGAGCGGTGTCACCCTCTCGGGTGGCTCCATCAAGATGAACTCAGGCGGCAGCCCAGGGGCGGGTTCTGGCTGGGGTGGCCAGATGCCGATCCAGCCTGGTGCGATTGAGGTGGTGGCGCCGCCACCTCCCATGGACCCCGCACGTCAGATTGCGACGCTCAAGTCTGCCGAACCTGTGTGCGAGATCTGTGAGCAACTGGCCAAGCAGGAGGCAGGTGGTTGATGGCTATGGCTTCCATTGCTGAGCGCCCCGATATCGAGCTGAACAGCGGTGAGCAACTCTATCTGTTGCTAGATGGGGCGCGGATTGCCGCGCTGGAGCGCGTGTTGTTCGAGCAGGATGCATCGCCTGCCTATCAGCCTATTTATCTTCACGCCCCCTGGGACAGCTTGCGCGAAGTGAGCCCCTGTCTGGTATGTGCGACCCCTGCTCTGCTGGATTGGTTTATACAAAACCATGAAGCATCATGGGGTTACCTGTTATCGTCCTCTCTTTCTCTGTTGCCGTTGGCCGAGCGACTGCGCGCCCTTATCGAGGTGGAGAGTCCCTATGGCAGCAGGATTTTGCTCAAGCTGGCGATGCCTGAGACCATGTGGCGGCTGTTTATGGACGATGATCCCTGGCTCTGGCAAGGGGTGGCACAAGTCTGGATCCCGATAAGGCAGGGGGAGGGTCAGGAGTGGCAACACAAGGTTGCCGCGCCCGATATGGGATCTCTCATGGGGGATCGCCTGCGACTTTCCGATGTGCAGTGGCGCCGTCTGGGAGAGGTGAGCTGGTTGCACACCCTCGATGGGATAAGAGAGCACATGCAGACCTGGTTTCCTGCCCGCTTGCAGGAGCAACCCGCACCGGGTGAATGGATTGCCCACTGGGCAGATTATGCCTATGGCAAGGGATTCGAGAGTGAGCGGGATCTGCTGCTGTTTTTCAATGTGATGGGGTATCTCGGCACTGGCTGGTTTGATGAAGATGAAGATCCCCGGATCAAGACGCTGATTACCCAACGTTCGCCCCAGACCCCTTCGCAACGTATCGAGCAGGCCGCCGAGCTCGCTGAAGCATTGAGCAACAAGGACCAAGACGCATGAGTACGCCCAATCAAGCCGCCCAGTGTGCAAACACGACCGACAGCAAGAGCCCGGCAGGAGTCTGTCCGCTCAAGAACAAGAAGATTGCCATCATCCCGGTACGTTATGCCCTGGATGAGCCGTTCTCCCCGCCACAAAAGCAGCCTCACCCAGTCCCCGCCGGAGCAGGCTTTGTGGTGCCTCTCAAGTTGAAAGAGAGCGGTTATGCCTTGCGTCAACTGCGTGATGGCTGGCTCTATGTGTATGACGAAAAGGCCAAGACATTCGATGAATACGAGGTAAAGGAGGCGACCTTCATCAGCCAGAGCAAGGGGAGCAAGGGTCATCTGCTCTACCCGGCGAGTCACACCCTCTCCCTCGTTTATTCTCCCCAGCGCTGGACGGGGCGCATCAGGAAAGAGATGGAAAAGAGCAGCGGTTTGCGCAGCGTCTGGATGCGGCAAGTCAAACTGGGCAGTTTTGCCAGCACCATGAAGGCCCCCCATTGCGGTCTGCCCGATGTGCTCGACAAGGTTGCGGACTTAGGGATGCCCAACAAGGGATTTGTGCTCTCTTCTACCCCCCTTGCCAAGCCTGCCGAAGAGGACAAGCAGGGGATCAAGCTGCTGGCTCACAAACCTGCGGGTTCACCGGCCACCTACAAGGCGGGCATACCGGATCCCAAGAGCGCCATGGTGGTCGCCCTGGAGGATCCGCTGGCCGACCTTGCCGACCTTTCCATGAAGGTCAATCAACTGCTCGCCAAGCGCGAAGCACTGCTGGGGAAAGATGATGCCACCATCAAGGTGAACAGCCACAAGCTGATGATGGCGGAGGTCACGCGCAACCTGGCCAAGGTGAGGCTCGACGAGAAGGAGTTGCCCGCCTCCGTCAGGGGCAATGTCGCCAGGACTCAGGCCTTTGAAGAGGCGCTGGATGATTATCTTGGGGATCGCTATCTCGCCGACATTGAGAATATGACGGCAGAGCCCGGGATGGTGCGGTTCAACTCCCCCATGGAGAAACGGGCCGATGCCAAGCTGCAGACCCTGCGGGAACAATATGGTTTCAACCCATCCCAAAAACAGGTTTCCCAATGGAAAGAGCGCGCCGCCTTCCAGGATGAGGTCAACTGGAGCGGGCTCAATGCCTTTATCAAGCAGTATCAAGTGCCACTCAATGAGCTGGAGCTGGCCCTGACGCGGGCTCATGAAGACCTGTTCGATGGCGTGACCCGTCTCAAGGCCGATCCTCTGCCCTTTGGTTTGGACAACAGAACGACCAGGGGACAAGCCTATCTGCAGACCCTGTTTGCCGAAGCCGGGCAGGCACTCTCTCTTAGCTGCCGCACGGAGGAGAGGAAGAAAGCGCTGGAGAAACTGCTGGGCGAAAAGAGCCGCGACAACTTGCTGGCGCTTGCCCCTTATGGTTTTGATGCCGAGCTGCACAAGGGATTGAGCGAGCTGACGGTAGACAATGTCTGGCTCAGCACCTCCTCTGGGGATATGACGGCCCTCTTTGGCAGAACGGCTGATCTGGAGACGCTACTGGGGGACGAGAGATTCAAGCAAAAATCCTGGTTCCATACGATCGAAGCCGTCATTGAAGCCATGAAAGTGGCTGGAAAATCCATGGCCAAGGGCGCTCACGCCCAGATCATGGCGGCCATCTTGCCCCATGCCTGGAAGAACAGCCTGGCAGGCAACCTCAGGCTCGTACTGCTGGAGTCGCTGCTCGGCGACCAGCCACTGCAGGTCAACCGAGACTATCGGATGCTCCACAACCGCTTCCAGCAGAAGGTCTGGATCATAGTCAAGGAGATATCGGCTATCAGCTCCCCCCCTCCCGGGCGCAGCACCACGGTGAAGGCCATCAATGGTCAGCTAAAAACCTTGCAGCAACAGCTTGATTCCCTGATTGCCAGCGAAATGCCCCTGCTGGTGAAGCTGAAAGGCGATCTATATCAGCAGCAGGCCAGACAATATATCGGCGACTATCTGGCGAGCGTGCGCAGCGGCGTGAGTCAACGTATCACGGCCATGAACAATATAGAGAGAGTCCCCAATCTGGCGACCTTTGGCGGGCTGGTTGCCCTGCTCAACCTCTGGAATCTGACAGTGGTCATTGATGGGGCTGCGCAAAATGCCAAGTCTGTCGGCCAGTCACGAGCCAGTATGCAATTGGGGTCAGCTTTGGCTTGGACGGGCAATGCCATCGCTGCGCTTTATCAAGGAGCTGTGTGGGGGGATTTGAAGCCCCTCACTGCTGATGGGGGTAAGAGAGCCCTGACAGCCATTTCGATAAAAACAGCGATAAAAGAGGGTGAGCATAGCGTCTTGGTTAAAGCCTTCTCTCTACGGATGCTGGTGTTTTCTAGTCTAGGTTTGGCAGCGGCAGGGCTTGAAGCTTTGGACAGTTGGCAGGCTAGCCAAGATCCCCTGATAAGTGGCATGGAAAAAACACTGTTGCAGATGAAGGCAGGGGTGCTATTTGGGCAAGGTGGCATCTTCCTTATCCAGCTTGCGTATTTAGGTGCCAATGGTTTAGGTTTTTCATCCATCGCTGCTATTTTTGCGCCTTGGATGATAGTTGGACTTTTTGTGCTGGGTATCGCCTATCTGGCTCTAACAGTGCTGCTGAATATCTTTAAACGTTCTGATCTGGAAAAGTGGTTGCTACAATCCACTTGGGGAAAGCAGCCTGCCAATTGGTCTGCCGAGGACGAACTGACTCGCTTTGAAATGCTGGTCAATAAGCCTGGGGCCAGCTTGACTGTGGTTCGCTCCAGGCCTCAGGGGTGGATGGACACTGGTCGCCCCCAGTGGCAGTTACAACTCTCACTTCCCGCCCATTTACGAGGACAAACCATAGGGTTAAATGTCACTTCTCAACCACTAGCGAGTGCTGGCCAGATGATCCCGGCGCGCTCCAAACAGGAACTGGACCGTTATCTGGCTGCAATGAAACCCAAGGTTATTGAGACACTACGCGGGCGCTGGGATGACATGGTCTATTTCCTGCCGCTGGGGGTTGATACCAATTCAGCCATCAAACTGGAACTGGGCTATCTCGGGGGCATGATTCAGCGGGAGTTTATTTTCAAAGGCAGCAGTAGCGGTAGCGGTCCTGTCACATTGAATGGCAGCAGCGGTGATCTGGGTACCATGCCCGCGTTGGTGGTCGGCAAGCAAGGGAATAAATAATGGATAAGGCAAACGAGGACATTGATGTGAGTGAGCAGGAGATTCCTTTTCGTCTATTACCACAGGAAGAGCAACAACGTATTCTCGATGCCAATCAAAAAAAGGTGCGTGAAGCACCAATGCTTCATGAGTGGAATGTTCGGGTTCCTACACCATTCGCTTGGCTAATTATTTTTATAGTCACTGCAATCATGACGTTATTTGCTGTAGGTTGTGTATTGCTTTTAGGTGATGTTGATTGGGGGTTTGCTTATCTAGCATTCAGCGTTGCTATAGCAATGATTCCTTATTTTCGTTATTTAGTAATGGCAGATAAAAACTATCATTATCGTCTTACAACGGAAGGTGTTATTGTCACTTGTCAGGATGTTATTCCAGAAGTGGCTTATACGATAGTCCGTGGTTTGGCTTGGCTTGGTGTGGTGGTCTGTTTAATTGCGGTTGCTGTATTAGGACCATTTGCTCTGGTGGGGGCTGGTGGGATGGCACTTTTAGCAGTGTTTTTCACTGATTTTAAAAGTGAAGTAACAGAGCATGAAACCATGTTTAAAAAGGATTGGGCCTATACACTTTTTATATCCAATAAAAAGAAGGCTGTAAGGTTTGAATCAAATCCCTTTAAAATATCATATAGTGATAATTTATATTGTAAGTCACAGGACTTTGAACGGATTGTTGAACTGATTAAAAATCAGATTGAATGCGTCGAGATAAAATACATAAAAGGTCATCCAATGACCTGATTTATATATTCTACCTGTCAGGTTAAGACCATCTCCATGCCGTCTGAGCGTCCAAAACAGAGCCTTCTTGCCAGTAGCAAGGGGGCTTTGTCGTTTTCAGAGGAGTGTTGGTGCGGTTATGGCAAGACCGAAGGGGGAAGCACCATGGGGCCTGCGACCGCGCGGGCGGCCTCGTCACCGCGCAGCACCCGTACTATCTCGAGGGCAAACTCGATGGCGCTGCCGGGGCCCTGGCTGGTGATGAGACGATGGGCATCATCCCGCACCACCCGCGCCTTGCTCAGTTGCGCGGCGGGCAGGCGGGCCTGAAAGCCTGGGTGACAGGTGGCGTTGGCATCCCCCAGCAAGCCGTGATGGTGCAGCACCACGGCGGGGGCGGCGCAGATGGCCGCACGCCAGCGGCCAAGTGCGGCCTGCACCCTCAGCAGGTCGATGGCGAGGGGGGTATCGCGGATAGCTTCGCTGCCGGGCAGGCCACCCGGCACGACCATGGCTTCGAAGTCGCGGCTGGTCAGCTCGTCGAGATGGCAATTGGCCACCAGCTGCACCCCGCGGGAGGCGCGGATCTGGCGCTGCCCCGCCGGGCAGCAGGAGGCCAGCACCACCTCTATGCCGCCGCGCACCAGGGTGTCGACGATGGCGACCGTCTCTATCTCTTCCGACCCAGGGGCTACCAGTACCAATACGCTCATCCTGCACTCCTCCATCGCCCGCGATCCCGGGCTCAGCGCTTCTCTTTGACGGCCTGATAGAGGCCCTGATTGACCGGCACCGCGATGCCGTGGGCGGCGGCCTTGCCGAGCAGGAAGCCGGTGATGGACTCGATCTCGGTCTCACGCCCCTGCTCCATGTCCTGATACATGGAAGAGTAATTGTCGGCGGTGAGTTCCACCACAGTCATCACCCGGCGCAGCAGCTCGTCGCTGCCGGTGGGCTGGCCTTCGGCCTGCATCACGTCGGCGACTTCCACGCAGATCTGTTGCAGCACATCGGCGAAGCGCGGGCCGGCCAGCTCGCCATTCTTGAGCTTGTAAAGCGCAGTGAGCGGGTTGATGGCGCAGTTGATGGCGAGCTTTTGCCACTGGCGGGTCAGGATCTGCTCATCCCAGCCGGCTTGACCGAGAGCGGTGGCGAGCTGGTCTGCCAGGGCGGAATGGGCCTTGGCGGCCTCATTGATCGGACCGAGCCAGGTTTCGCCCTTGCCGGTATGGCGGAACACGAAGTGGCCGCATTGCATTGCGCCGTGGCTGGTAACACCGGCAATGACGGGGTTGTGCGGAAACAGCTGCACCACCTGTTCGGCTATGCCCATGCCATTGTGCAGCAGCACGATGGGAACCCCTGCCGCCAGCTTGCCTGCCAGGGGCGTCAGGGCCGACACCACCTGACCCGCCTTGGTCATCACCAGCAGTCGCTGGATGGGGCCGGGCTTGTCGATGAAACCCCGCTCGATGGCGAGCAGCTGGGTGTGGCCCTCGAGGGAGGTGAAATCGATGCCGGGGTGCAGGGTGGCGCGGTGCCGCTCGCTCAGCAGGACACGGGTCGGCTGGCCACTTTGGGTCAGCAAGGAGGCGAAGACGCCGCCCAGGGCACCACAGCCCAGCAAGGACCAGTGAGGGGAGGAGGGGTGTTGGCTGTTTTTCAGGTTGTTGTCGCGTAATCCGCTTGGCATGGAGAGGCTCAATCAGGGTAGTGGCTGCGTTCCGAACAACCCGCTACCGGGGATAAGTGAAGATGTCGCTAGGCGGACACTAACGGGTCTCGCCATTCCTGTGCGCAGGGGATTCTAGCAGAGCAATCCCATTGAAATCAGCAAATTTGCCGGTTTTCTGGTAGATTTGCCCCTTTGTCAGCACAACCTGAAGTACAGCATGAGGAGCCCGGCTATGCCGTCATTCGATATTGTCTCTGAAGTCAAAATGAACGAGGTGTTGAACGCCGTCGATAACGCCAATCGTGAACTGGCGACCCGTTTCGATTTTCGTGGTGTGGAAGCCAGCTTCGAATTGAACAAGGAAGAGGTGAAGCTGGAAGCCGATGCGGATTTCCAGCTCAAGCAGATGGTCGAGATCCTGCGCGGCGCCCTGCTCAAGCGCCAGATCGAGAACAGTTCCATGGAAGTGGGCGACAGCGTTCACTCCGGCAAGCGTTTCCACCTGACGGTGAAATTCAAGCAGGGGATCGAGAAAGAGATCGCCAAGAAGCTGGTGAAGCTGATCAAGGATTCCAAGATCAAGGTGCAGGTTGCCATCCAGGGTGACGAGGTGCGCGTCACCGGCAAGAAGCGTGACGATCTGCAGGAGACCATGGCACTGGTGCGTGGCGCCGAGCTGGGTCAGCCGATGCAGTTCCAGAACTTCCGCGATTGATGATGAAGAGGGGAGGACCTTGGTCACTTCCCTCATCGAGCATCGAGGAAGCGCCATAAAAAAACCGGAGCAGCTGCTCCGGTTTTTTGTGTCCGTGTGACGAGTTCGATTAGAACTTGTAGGTCACGGAGAAGTAGTGGCCGAAACCAGTGGTCTTCAGACCGTAGGAACCGTTCTGGATGCCATAGATGTCGTTGAAGTACTTCAGACCGTAACCGACGGCGTAGCGGTCGGAGTGCCAGTACAGGCCGTTGAACATGGCGGTACCGTCGGTGGAAGTGTCCTTGGCATCAAACAGGTGATCCAGGTAGCCCTGATAGGCTACGAAGCTGCCGTTGGAGAAGGTGTAGAAAGGCTTGAACCAGTTCATGGAGAACTGATAGCCGTTCCAGCCCTGCTCGCCGCCGCCTTCGTTGACGTGACGGGCATACAGGTTCATGCCAACCTTGCCGAACCAGGGCACTTGTACGTCTGCACCCAGACCGGTCATGGCTTCAAACAGACCATCCGGACCACCCACGTTGATCAGGTTGGCGATGTAGACTTCCTGCACCGGGCCGAAGGAGAGATCTTTGCCGGTCATGGCATCGATGGAGATACGCGGTGCGAACTTGATGAACAGGTTGTCTTGGTTGTGCTTGTCGTCGTGACGGTTCTGGAAGATGTCGAACACGTCGACGTAACCGTACAGATCGAAGATACCAGAGCGGCCACCAAACTCCATTTCGAAGTAGGTATCGTTGTAACCACCTTCAGATTCGCTGTAGGGCAGCTGATCAATGGTGTGCATCACGTTGAACTGGAACCACTTGTAGTCGTTCTTGTGGATGTCGCCGCTGTAATCGGCAGCAAAGGCCGGAGTGGCGGATGCAGCCAGCAGACCGGCAGCGATCAGAGTCTTGGTAAATTTGGCCATTTTATTGGTCTCTTGTGCGTTAGTTGAGGTTTTCCGTAGCCTGCCCACAAGGAGCGGAAGGGATTCTAGCCAAATAAATTCATCGGATAAACAAGAGCCAGGGAACTTTGTCCGGTTTTGTGAATCTAATCACCCCCAAAATGGCGCAAACGCTTGCTATTTGTCCGCTTGTGGTAACAAAGCATCGCCTCGTTTGGCAACCATGATGATCAGTATCATCACCGGGATGCCGAGCAGACTGGTGCCGACGAAGAAGCTGCTGTAGCCGATCTGCTCGACCACCTGACCGGAAAAACCCGCCAGCAGCTTGGGCATCAGCAACATGATGGAGCTGAACAGGGCGTACTGGGTCGCCGAGAAGGCGACGTTGGTCAGGCTCGACAGATAGGTCACGAAGGCCGCCGTCGCAATGCCGGCGCTGAGGTTGTCCAGGGAGATGATCAGGGTCAGCAGCTCCAGATCGTGACCCACTTCGTTGAGCAGGGCGAACAGCAGATTGGTGCTGGCGGTGAGCACGGCGCCGAGAAACAGGATGCGCAGGGTGCCGAAGCGCATCACCAGCACGCCCCCCAGGGCCGCCCCCACCAGCGTCATGATGACGCCATACACCTTGGTGATGGTGGCCACCTCCGTCTTGCTGAACTGCAGATCCACATAGAAGCTGTTGGACATCACCCCCATCACCACATCCGAGATGCGATAGCAGGCGATGAGCCCCAGGATCAACAGGGCCGAGCCGCCGTAGCGGCGGAAGAAATCGGCAAAGGGACACCAGATGGCTTCATAGGTCCAGGCGCCCAGCCCGGCCAGGGTCCTGGGCCAGCCCCGCTCGAGCAGCAGCGCCTTGCGCTCCATCTGTTGCTCGTTCTGGCGATGGAGGTCGATATCCGGCTCGTGGCTGAGCAGTGTGGTGAGGATGCCGAGGGACATCAGCCCCGCCATCAGCAGATAGGTGAGCTGCCAGCCGCGGTAGTCGTAGCTGTCGTTGCTGCCAAGCCAGGCCGCCAGTGCCAGCGCCCCCGCTCCCGCCATGATCATGGCGAGCCGGTAACCCGTCATGTAGGAGGCCGCCATGGCCGCCTGCAGGCGCTCGGGTGCCGACTCGATGCGGTAGGCATCGATGACGATATCCTGGGTCGCGGAGCAAAACGCCACCAGCAGGGCGAACAGGGCGAGCTGGGCGAGCTGGGTCTTGGGATCGCAATAGGCCATGCCCACCAGGGAGAGGGCGATCAGCACCTGGGAGAGCAGCATCCAGCTGCGCCGCCGTCCCAGCAGCCGGGAGAGCAGCGGCAGCGGCAGTCGATCCACCAGGGGGGACCACAGCCACTTGAAGCCATAGGCCAGCGCCACCCAGCTCATGTAGCCGATGTCGGTCAGGCTGACATCGGCTTCGCGCAGCCAGAAGGAGAGGGTGCCGAAGACCAGCAGCAAGGGTAGGCCGGAGGAGAAGCCCATGGCAAACAGGGTGAGTACCCGCGCTTCCAGATAGACGGCGAGGGCGTCTCGCCAGCTTGTGGCGCGGTCCGGGGTATGGCTGGGCGGGCGGAGATTGTTCAACTGCCTGACTCCTCAGAGAAAAGGGGGTCATTTTGTCAGGTTCGAGGGGGATAGCCAAGGCAAGCCGAACGGGGCTGCCCGGGATTCAGGGTCGTGAGCCGATGCAGTGGCGCGGACAGGGCCCCTCGGCCACGAGGAAGGTGGCGCAGGCCATCAGTTGCTGACGCAGCCAGGTGTCGGTGACGAGCTGATGCTCGTCCCACAGATGCAGGCTGTGGAGCAGGTGCCAGAACACCCCCTCCTGCTCGGTGGCGGGTTCTTTGTCAATCGGGATGGTGGGCAGTGCCTGCCAGCGGGAAAGGAGTTGCCAGCTCAGATCCTCGAGCTGTCGATAGGGGATTTCCCGTGCCAGGAAGTGACGAACCGCCTGAGCCAGCTCAATGGCGTGTTGGGCAATGTAATCGTGACAAGTCACCGGAACCTCCTCTCTCTGCCTGGCCATGTCCCGCACACAGGACAAGGGCAGAGTATAGAAAAGGGCGCCGGTGACCCGGGCCAGGTGGTGACGGAATGTGATCCGCCCCCCGTTATTTGTCCGCCAGCAGCACCACTTTTTTCAGTATGATGGGGCTGGTCGGCACGTCATTGGCGCGCAGTATGGAGCTGTAGCCGGTCTGGACCTGAGCCAGCTTGTCCAGCACCTCCATGCCCTGCACTACCTGGCCGAACACCGTATAACCGGCGCCGGCATTGGCGTTGAGGTTGTCGTTGTCCACCAGGTTGAAGTAGAACTGACGGGTGGCGCTGTCGACCGCCTGGGTGCGGGCCATGGCGATGCTGCCACGCTTGTTGGGCAGGCCGCCCCTGGACTCGTTGACCACGGGGTCGAATGTCGGCAGTGGCTGGAACTGCTGATTGTAGCCCCCGCCCTGTACCACGAAGTTCTGGATCACCCGGTGGAACAGGCTGCCGTCATAGCTGCCATCCGCCACGTAGCGCAGGAAGTTCTTCACCGTCTGCGGCGCCTGCTTGGGGGCCAGCTCCACCACTATGTTGCCGTGGTTGGTCTCCATCTGGACTTTTTGTCCGGCGAACGCCAGGGGGGCGATCAGGGTGGCCAGTAACCAGAGTTTCTTCATTTATATGCTCCTTGCTCAGCTCGGCTGGCCTTTGAGATAACCGCGCAACGCCTCGTCGGCCATGATCTGTTGCAGCACGCTACCCAGCTGCTGGTTCAGGGTGGACTCCAGATCGGCCATGGTCGGCTCACCCGGTTCTTCCTTGCTGGAAGACATGTTGAACTGCTTGGTCAGCCTGTTGCCCTGGAAGTCGGCGATCACCTGCAGGCTGACCTTGGACTTGGTGACATAGGTGAAGGTCTTCTCTTCCACGGTGACGGCGGCGGTGGAGATGGCCAGGGTCAGGTTGGTGGTGCCGCTGTTGCCCACTTCGAGGCCCTGGCTGCGCAACCCTTCCGCCAGTTTTTCCGCCAGCAGGTTGTTGAGGGGCTGGCTGCTGTTGACCAGCACGGGAGCCTTCTCTTTCTTCTTGATGGAGAAGACATAGGCGGCCTCGCGCTTGTCCACCCCTTCCATGGTGATACGGTTGCCAGAGTAGTACTGCTGGTTGGAGGGGATGACTTGCGGATTGAGCAGCGCCGTCTCCGGCCAGTGGGTGGCACAACCACCCAGTATCAGGGCGGCCAGCAGCAAGAGTGACTTTTTCATCATGGTTTTCCTTTGGCGTTTGATGGCTTTCAGCGTTTGATGGCTTTCAAAATAACGAATTTGCTGTTCGACGCAACGACTTGTGCGTTGGCAAACAAGCGCTTGAGTTTGTTGTGATAGTCCAGATGACGGTTGCCTACTATCCAGAGTTCACCCCCCTGAGGCAACACCCGGTGTGCGTCGGTGAACATCTGCCAGGCGATGTGATCGGTGATCGCCTGCAGCTGATGGAAGGGGGGATTGCAGAGGATCCTGTCCGCCGCTCCGACCGCCACGCCGTCGAGACAGTTGTTGACCATGAAGTGGGCTCGCGGCAGGGCAGCTGGCAGGTTGTGCTCGACGTTGAGGCGCGCCGAGGCGACCGCCATGTGGGATTCGTCGATGAAGGTCACCTCCACCTCGCTGTCTTTTGCCAGCAGCGAGAGACCCAGCACCCCGTTGCCGCAGCCAAGGTCTATCACCTTGCGCGCGCTGTGGATCGGCAAATTGTCCAGCATGAAGCGGGCGCCTATATCCAGGCTGGTGCGCGAAAACACGTTGGCATGGTTGTGGATGAGCATGTCGGTGCCCTCCAGCGGCCAGACGGTCGGGAAGGGGTTGGCCAGGGTCGAGCGCTCGGCCTGCGGCTCGCAGTGAATGAGGCGCGCCTTCTTCCAGGCGAGCGAGGTGCGGGTCTCCCCTAGATACTTCTCGAACAGCTTGAGGGTGGAGCTGTGGATGTCCTTGGCCTTGCCGGCGGCCAGGATGCGGGTGGCCGGGGTGACCACCTCGCGCAGTGCCAGCAGTTGCTGCTCCAGCAGCGCCTGATACTTGGAGACCTTGATCACCACCAGTGCAGGGGCATCGGGCAGCGGGGCCAGGGCGTCCTGCAGGGTGATCTGTGCGGGATCCAGCCCGTTCTCCGTCAGATTGGCCAGGGTGGCACGCTCGCTGATATGGGAGTCGCTCACGCAGACCGGGCCATGGCCGTGCAGATAGGCGGCCAGGGCGCCGAAGCCGTCGTTCATGATGATGACGGGGCCATCCTGCTCGAGCGGCGTCTCGGCCAGGGTGTTGATCAGGTACTCGTCCGCCGCATCCCAGGCCTGCAGGGGATCCTGGCTCTGCCGTGGGTAGCGATACAGGGTCAGACGACAATGGGCAGTGTCGAGCAGGGTTTGCATAAGAATGAGTCCAACGTGTTGCTGATAGATGACGCCCGCCCGCACCGTGTTGCCCGGCAGGCAGGGAAAGTGGCGCTATTCTAGCGGCGACGGAGAATTTCACCAGCCCGCAGCGAGGAGGCGCCCGGCCTCCTTCTATTTACAGCGGCCCTGATGCATCCGGCATGCAACCCTGGCTACAATGGCCGGATATCCAACGAGGGAGTCTTGCCCGTGAGCATGCAACAACAGATAGAGGCCAAACTGGCCGCCGCCTTGTCCCCCAGTCATCTGGAAGTGATCAACGAGAGCTACATGCACAGGGTGGAGCCGGGATCCGAGAGCCACTTCAAGGTCATAGTGGTGAGCCAGGCCTTCGAAGGACAGCGCCTGCTGGGGCGCCATCGTCAGGTCAACGGCGTGCTGGCAGAGGAGCTGGCAGGGGCTATCCATGCGCTGGCGCTGCATACCTATACCGAGGCGGAGTGGCAGGCCCGGGAGCAGGCCCCCAAGACCCCGGGCTGTGTCAGCAAGTCCCCCTTTGCCTGAGCCTTTGACCTTTTCATTACCCGATTGTCGACCAATTAACAAAACCATCACGACAGGGCCGGGGCGCCAGCCGCCGGCCCTGTGTGCGTTGGATCAGGGTAATGATTACTTTTTCTAATCAACCTCTTGGGCGAGTTAAATTACCTCTATGTGGGTAGTAAAACAAAAAATCCTTTAAAACCACGGGTTGCAGGGATGGAAGGGAAATATTCATTGGAGGTTAATTTTGTGATAGGACGGGGATTTTCCCCATTTGGCGTGGCGACTGACTTGTCTAAGGTGGTAAACTCAGGCGCTTTTGAATGATCCTGTATGTTGCTGATTTGTTTGTTTCTTCGACAGTTTTCCGTGATGTTGACGGGCTCATTCAACAACTCGTCGTGATGTATTTCTCGGCGCTAACCAACCTGTCTTCCCTTAACGGTAGTGCAAGTGAGTATGATTACAATTAAAAGAGGACTGGACATCCCCGTGCTGGGTGCTCCGGAGCAAGTAATCTACGATGGCCCGGCCATCACCCGTGTTGCTACACTCGGCGAAGAGTTCGTGGGGATGCGTCCTACTATGTTCGTCAAAGTAGGTGATCGCGTCATTAAAGGTCAGGAGCTCTTCGAAGATAAGAAGAATCCCGGCGTTAAATTCACGGCCCCTGCCACCGGTGTGGTTTCTGAGATCAACCGTGGTGCCAAGCGTGTTCTGCAATCCGTTGTCATCGACATCGATGGTTCTGACGAACAGGTGACCTTTGAACACTTTGCGTCTGCCGAGCTGGCACAGCTCGAGCGCAGCAAGGTGCAGGAGATCCTGGTCGCATCAGGCCAATGGACCGCATTGCGTACCCGTCCATTCAGCAAGGTGCCGGCAGTGGGCTCTGCCCCGCGTGCCATCTTCGTCACCGCCATGGACACCAACCCGCTGGCCGCCAACGCCGAGATCATCATCAAGGAACAGGCCCAGGCCTTCCTCGATGGTCTGGCCGTGCTGAGCCGCCTGACCGATGGCACTGTCCACGTCTGCAAGGGCGAAGCCAGCCTGCCGCACGCCTCCCTGGCCCAGGTCAAGGAAGCCGTGTTCGTCGGCCCGCACCCTGCCGGCCTGCCCGGTACCCACATCCACTTCCTGGACCCGGTCGGTGCCAAGAAAGTGCAGTGGCACATCAACTATCAGGATGTGATCGCCTACGGCAAGCTGTTCACCACAGGTCAGATCTTCACCGACAAGGTGATCTCCCTGGCCGGCCCGAACGTGATCAAGCCGCGCCTGCTGCGCACCCGTCTGGGCGCCTGCATCAGCCAGCTGACCAACAACGAGCTGCGTGCGGACGAGAATCGCATCATCTCCGGTTCCCTGCTGAGCGGTGCCAAGGCCGAAGGGGTTCATGACTACCTGGGTCGCTACCACAATCAGGTGAGCGTACTGGGCGAAGGTCGTGAGAAAGAGTTCCTGGGCTGGGTCAAACCCAGTGCCGACAAGTTCTCCATCACCCGTACCACCCTCTCTCATCTGATGAAGGGCAAACTCATCAACTTCACTACCACCACCAACGGTAGTGATCGCTCCATGGTGCCTATCGGCAACTATGAGCGCGTGATGCCGCTCGACATCCTGCCGACCCTGCTGCTGCGGGATCTGATCTCCGGCGACACCGACAGCGCACAAGCGCTCGGCTGCCTGGAGCTGGATGAGGAAGATCTGGCGCTCTGTACCTTCGTCTGCCCCGGCAAGACAGAGTACGGCCCAGTCTTGCGTGAGTGCCTGACCAAGATAGAACTGGAAGGTTAAGCGATGAGTTTCAAGCAACTTCTTGAAAATATGGAACATCACTTCGAGCCGGGTGGCAAGTACGCCAAGTACTATGCCCTGTTCGAGGCGGCGTATACCCTGTTTTATACCCCGGGTTCCGTGACCCGCAATGCCGCCCACGTCCGTGATGCGATCGATCTGAAGCGCATGATGATCATGGTGTGGCTGGCCGTGTTCCCGGCCATGTTCTGGGGCATGTACAACGTCGGCAACCAGTCCATCGCCGCCATCGCCCATCTGGGCAGCGCGGCCGGTGCCGATACCTGGCAATACACCATAGCGACCCTGCTGGGTGCCTCGCTGGATCCGGCCGTGGCCGGCATCGGCAGCAAGATGCTGATCGGTGCGGCGCACTTCCTGCCCATCTACCTGACCGTGTTCCTGGTCGGTGGCTTCTGGGAAGTGCTGTTCGCCATGGTGCGCAAGCACGAGATCAACGAAGGCTTCTTCGTGACCTCCATCCTGTTCGCCCTGATAGTGCCGCCCGAGCTGCCCCTGTGGCAAGCCGCGCTCGGCATCACCTTCGGCGTGGTGCTGGCCAAGGAAGTGTTCGGCGGTACCGGCAAGAACTTCCTGAACCCGGCCCTGGCGGGTCGTGCGTTCCTGTTCTTCGCCTACCCGGGCCAGATCTCCGGCGATGCGGTCTGGGTGGCCGTTGATGGCTATTCAGGCGCGACTGCCCTGAGCCAGTGGGCCCAGGGCGGCCAGATGGCGCTGATCAACGGTGCCACCGGCGAAGCCATCAGCTGGATGGATGCCTTCCTCGGCAACCTGCCGGGCTCCATCGGTGAAGTCTCCACCCTGATGATCCTCATCGGTGCGGCCATGATCGTCTACATGCGGATCGCCTCCTGGCGCATCATCGCCGGCGTCATGATCGGCATGGTGGCGACCTCCCTGCTGTTCAACGTCATCGGTTCCGATACCAACCCCATGTTCAGCATGCCGTGGCACTGGCATCTGGTGCTGGGTGGCTTCGCGTTCGGCATGGCCTTCATGGCGACCGATCCTGTCTCCGCCGCCTTTACCAACAAGGGCAAGTGGTGGTACGGCGCCCTCATCGGCGTCATGGTCGTGCTGATCCGTGTCGTGAACCCCGCGTTCCCGGAAGGCATGATGCTGGCCATTCTGTTTGCCAACCTGTTTGCCCCCTTGTTTGACCATTTCGTGGCGCAGGCGAACATCAAGCGGAGGATCGCACGTGGCGTTTAATAAAGACTCTACTACCGGCACTCTCGCCGTAGTCACCGGTCTGTGTCTGGTCTGCTCCATCGTGGTCTCCGTGGCCGCCGTGGGTCTGCGTCCGGCCCAGCTGGAAAACAAGGCGCTGGACAAGCAAAGCAACATACTGTCCGTTGCCGGTGTCGATGTCAGCTCGGTGGCCAAGCGTGACCTGGCCCAGCTGTACGGCGACAAGATTGAAGCGCGTCTGGTGGATCTGGCCACCGGTGAGTTCGTTGACGGCGATGCCGACAACTTCGACACCAAGCTGGCAGCCAAGGATCCGGCCAAGAGTGTTCGTCTGGCACCTGCCGACGACAAGGCCGGCCTGCGCCAGATCTCCAAGCTGATCCCGGTGTTCTTCGCGAAAGATGCGCAAGGCAAGGTCGACAACATCATACTGCCGATCTACGGCCAGGGTCTGTGGTCCACCATGTATGCCTTCGTGGCGGTCGCGGCCGATGGCCAGACCATCAAGGGCATCACCTACTATGACCACGGTGAAACCCCGGGTCTGGGCGGCGAGATCGAGAACCCGGCCTGGCGCGAACTGTTCGTCGGCAAGAAGCTGTTCGATCAGGACGGTCAGCCTGCGCTGCGGGTGATCAAGGGACATGCTCCGGCTGGTTCCGAGCATGAAATCGACGGCCTGTCTGGCGCAACCCTGACCGGTAATGGCGTACAGCACACCTTCGACTTCTGGATGGGCCCCAAGGGCTTCGGTCCCTTCCTGGCCAAGGTACGTGCAGGAGAAATCAACAATGGCTGACAAGAGCGAAATGAAAAAATTGCTGTTGACGCCTGTGCTCGGCAACAACCCCATCGCACTGCAGGTGCTGGGTGTCTGTTCCGCGCTGGCCGTTACCAGCCAGATGAAGACGGCGTTCGTGATGACGCTGGCCGTTACCGCGGTCACCGCCTTCTCCAACCTGTTCATCTCCCTGATCCGCAACCAGATCCCGAACAGCGTGCGGATCATCGCCCAGATGGCGGTGATTGCCTCGCTGGTTATCGTGGTTGACCAGGTGCTCAAGGCCTATGCCTATGACATCTCCAAGCAACTGTCGGTGTTCGTCGGCCTCATCATCACCAACTGTATCGTGATGGGTCGTGCCGAAGCCTATGCCATGAAGAGCGCCCCGCTGCCCTCCTTCCTGGACGGCATCGGCAACGGTCTGGGCTATGGCGCCGTGCTGCTGACCGTGGCGACTGTGCGCGAGATCCTGGGGTCAGGCACCTGGTTCGGCATCGAACTGCTGCCGCTGGTGAACAATGGTGGCTGGTATGTGCCGAACGGCCTGCTGCTGCTGCCGCCGAGTGCATTCTTCATCATTGGTCTGATCATCTGGGGCGTACGCACCAAGGATCCCAAGCAGGTGGAGGCAAAGGATTAAGGTATGGAACACTATCTGAGTCTGTTGATTCGTTCGATCTTCATCGAAAACCTGGCGCTCTCCTTCTTCCTGGGGATGTGTACCTTCCTGGCGGTGTCCAAGAAGGTCAAGACCGCCATGGGCCTCGGCATTGCCGTTATCGTGGTTCAGACCGTTGCCGTTCCGGCCAACAACCTGATCTACAACTACGTGCTCAAGGACGGTGCCCTGGTCTCCGGCCTGGATCTCAGCTTCCTGAGCTTCATCACCTTCATCGGGGTGATTGCGGCCCTGGTGCAGATCCTGGAGATGGCGCTGGACAAGTATTTCCCGGCGCTCTACAACGCCCTCGGCATCTTCCTGCCGCTCATCACGGTGAACTGCGCCATCTTCGGTGGCGTCTCCTTCATGGTGCAGCGTGACTACAACTTCGTGGAGTCCGTGGTCTATGGCGTGGGGTCGGGTGCAGGCTGGATGCTGGCCATAGTCGCGATGGCGGGGATCCGCGAGAAGATGAAGTATTCCGATGTTCCGGAAGGCCTGCGTGGCCTCGGCATCACCTTCATCACCGCGGGTCTGATGGCGCTGGGCTTCATGTCCTTCTCTGGTATTTCCCTGTAATCGGAAAGGAAATATAGATGGAAATTATTCTGGGTGTGGTCATGTTCACCGTGATCCTGCTGGCCTTGGTGGCAGTCATTCTGTTCGCCAAGTCCAAGCTGGTGACCGCCGGTGACGTGACAATCAGCATCAACGGCGACCCGGCCAAGGCTGTGACCAGCCCGGCGGGTGGCAAGCTGCTTGGCGTGCTCGCCGGCAGTGGTATCTTCGTCTCCTCCGCCTGTGGCGGCGGCGGCTCCTGTGGTCAGTGCAAGGTGCGGGTGAAAGCCGGCGGCGGCGACATACTGCCGACCGAGCTGGATCACATCAGCAAGGGCGAAGCCCGTCACGGCGAGCGCCTGGCCTGCCAGGTCACCGTGCGTTCCGACATGGACATCGAGCTGCCGGAAGAGATCTTCGGCGTGAAGAAGTGGGACTGTACCGTCATCTCCAATGACAACAAGGCCACCTTCATCAAGGAGCTCAAGCTGCAGATCCCCGATGGCGAGAGCGTCCCGTTCCGCGCCGGCGGTTATATCCAGATCGAAGCCCCTGCCCACCACGTGCAGTACAAGAACTTCGACATTCCCGAGGAGTATCGCGGGGACTGGGATCGCTTCAAGATCTTCGAACTGGAGTCCAAGGTCAACGAGCCTATTATCCGTGCCTACTCCATGGCGAACTATCCGGAAGAGTTCGGCATCATCATGCTGAACGTGCGGATCGCGACCCCGCCGCCGAGCAACTGGACTGCCCCTCCCGGCCAGATGTCCTCCTACATCTTCAGCCTGAAGGCTGGGGACAAGGTGACCATCTCGGGTCCGTTCGGCGAGTTCTTCGCCAAGGACACCGACGCCGAAATGGTGTTCATCGGTGGTGGTGCCGGCATGGCGCCGATGCGTTCCCACATCTTCGACCAGCTGCGCCGCCTGAAGTCCAAGCGCAAGATGAGCTTCTGGTACGGTGCCCGTTCCAAGCGCGAGATGTTCTATGTCGAGGACTTCGACATGCTGGCCGCCGAGAACGACAACTTCCAGTGGCACGTCGCCCTGTCCGATCCGCAACCGGAAGACAACTGGGATGGCTACACCGGCTTCATCCACAACGTCTTGTTCGAGAACTACCTCAAGAACCACGAGGCGCCGGAAGATTGCGAGTTCTACATGTGTGGACCTCCCGTGATGAACGCTGCCGTCATCAACATGCTGAAAAACCTCGGCGTTGAAGACGAAAACATCCTCCTGGATGACTTTGGTGGTTAATCCATGCACAGTGTTGTAAAGACCTGGCTAGCCTTCGGGCTAGCCTTTTTCTTGACTGGGTGCGGTCAGGAATCGGTCCAATCCAAGCCGGAGATCCACATCACCGGCAGCACCATGGGCACCTACTACTCCATCAAGGTGGCGGATGCCGCCGTCACGGATGCCGCCAAGCTGCAGGCCGAGGTCGACGTCCTGCTGGAGCGGGTCAACGATCAGATGTCGACCTACCGCCCGGATTCCGAGCTGTCGCGCTTCAACCAGCACAAGGACAATACCCCTGTGGTGGTCTCCCGTGACACAGCCCGGGTGGTGACCGAGGCCATTCACATTGGCCGCGAGAGCCGCGGGGCGCTGGACGTCACCGTGGGCCCCCTGGTCAATCTGTGGGGCTTTGGGCCGGATGCCAAACCGACCAAGGTGCCATCCGACGAGCTGATCGCCCAGACCCGGCAGAAGACGGGCCTCGGCAATCTGCATGTGGTAACCTCGGTCGACGCCGACACCCTGCAAAAGGACATCCCGGATCTCTACGTGGATCTCTCCGCCATCGCCAAGGGCTTCGGGGTGGACAAGGTGGCCGAGTACCTGGAATCCCTGGGGGCGCGCAACTACCTGGTGGAGATCGGCGGCGAGCTGCGGATCAATGGCGTCAACGGCAAGGGTCACCCCTGGCGCGTCGCCATCGAGAAGCCGACCGCCAATGCCGGCTCGGTGCAGGAGGTGATAGTGCCAGGGGACAACGGCGTCGCCACCTCGGGGGACTATCGCAACTACTACGAGCTGGATGGCAAGCGCTTCTCCCACACCATGGATCCGCTGACGGGCAAGCCCATCACCCATCGCATGGTGTCGGTCACCGTGATCCACCCCTCCTGCATGACGGCAGACGGGCTGGCCACGGCGCTGACGGTCATGGGAACGCAGAAGAGCCTGGCCTATGCCAAGGAGCGGGGTCTGGCCATCTTCGTCATCACCAAGACGGACGAGGGCTTCGAGGAGGCTTACTCGGATGCCTTCAAGCCCTACCTGGCCAAGCAGCCCGGTTAACCTTGAAGGCGCCGCCATCACTCGGCGGCGCCTGGGAATCTTGTCGCCGGATGCCGTCGAGCCGTATCTGGTTAAACAGTAAAGGGGTAATACCATGCAGATCTTTCTGATCACCTTCGGGGTGTTTCTGGTGGTGGTGGTGGCCATGGCCATCGGCTACATCTTCCAGAAGAAGACCATCTCCGGCTCCTGTGGCGGCCTTGGCACCATAGGGATCGAGAAGGAGTGCGACTGCCCGGAGCCCTGCGACAATCGCAAGAAGAAGATGGCCAAGGAAGAGGCCCGTCGCAAGATGCTGGTGGACAACCGCATCCTCTGAGGGCGAGCACCCGCGTGCGGGTGCATCGAATGCACGCGAGCCGACCCTGGGTCGGCTCGCGTTTTCATGGCGCTCAGTAGTCGTACTGGCTGCAGGCCTTGTTGTGAAACTCCGCCTTTCGCTTTGCCAGCTCCTCCCTTGTGCCCAGCTCGTCCCCCTGCTTGATGGCCTTCTCCAGTATCTCTATGCGCTCAAACAGCCAGCTGCACTCGGCGGTCGGATGGTCCTTGGTCATGCCTGTCAGCGGCAACAGCAGCAGGCAGAGTCCCGGCCAGATTGCTCTCATCTCTCTCCTCCTTGAGTCTGATGTGGATGGTGCCTTGAGAGTCTATCCGTCCCTCTCCTCCCGTGCGCTGGCAGAAATGACAGGGCTGGGGTAGCATGGGGCCTTGACTGGTTATTCATACAGTGGTGTCGCCGCCTCGTCACGACAGCGGCGGTGCACCCAACCATGCGGCAGGCGCCGACGGCTCAACAGACTCTGGCATGCGCAAGATCATTCACATCGACATGGACTGCTTCTTCGCCGCGGTGGAGATGCGGGACAACCCGGCCCTGCGGGAGGTGCCGCTGGCCATCGGCGGCTCGGCCGACAGGCGCGGCGTCATCTCCACCTGCAACTATGTGGCGCGCCGCTTCGGGGTACGCTCCGCCATGCCGAGCGCCCTGGCCAGGAAACTCTGCCCGCCGCTGGTGCTGATCCCCGGGCGGATGGCCGTCTACAAGGAGACCTCCCGCCAGTTGCAGGCCATCTTCCTGCGCTACACGGAGCAGGTGGAGCCGCTCTCCCTCGATGAAGCCTACCTGGATGTCACCGACAGCCCCCACTGCGGCGGCAGCGCCACCCTGATGGCGGCCGAGATCCGCGCCGCCATCGTCCTCGAACTGGGGTTGACCGCCTCGGCCGGGGTGGCGCCGAACAAGTTTCTGGCCAAGCTCGCCTCCGAGCAGCGCAAGCCGGACGGCCTGTTCGTCATCCGCCCCCAGGAGGTGGACGAGTTCGTGCGCCAGCTGCCCCTCGGCAAGCTGCCCGGCATAGGCCGCAAGACGGCGGAGCGGCTGGAGTCCCTCGGACTCTACTCCTGCGAGGATGCCCGCCAGCTCGGCAACGAGGAGCTGGTGAGCCGTTTCGGCAAGCTCGGGGAGATGCTGGCCGGTCGCATCTGGGGACATGACGATCAGCCGGTACAGGCCCGGCGGATACGCAAGAGCATAGGGGTGGAGACGACCCTCGCCAGCGACGTGCTGGATGAAGCCGCCTGCCGGGAGGTGCTCGGCCGGCTCATTCCCGAGCTGGAGCTGCGCTTTGCCAGGGCTTGCCCTGCGGAGGCGCTGATGGGGCAGGGGATCAAGCTGAAGTTTGCCGATTTCCACCAGACCACCGTCTATCGCAAGGGGAGCTACCAGGCGAGCCGTTTCCACGATCTGCTGCACGAGGGGCTGCAACGGTCTCAAGGAAAACCCATTCGCCTGCTCGGTCTGGTGGTCGGTCTGCCAGGGGCGGGGGAGATCAACCAATTGAGCCTGGATCTCTGCTGATTTAGTTAAGTTTTTGTGTCCAAAACCGATACAGTGTTCACATCTGTAGACGTTAGGAAATGTGGCATGAGTTCTCTTTCTGTTCAGGGACGGATCACCCTGATCGCCGGTTGCTGTCTGTTGGCCAGTGCCGCCGCACTGGTCGCCTCTTCCCTCTTCAACGCGGCCCGCATGCAGGAGCAGGTGCTCACCTCCACCACCCTGGAGGGGCAGCACGCGGCAGAAAACTGGATGAAGGCCATGGGGTCCACCCAGGCGGCCAGAGTGACCAGCTACCTCGACGAGGCCTATTTCAGGGCCACCCTGCTGGCGGAGGGCATACTGTTCCAGCGCAAGAACGCGGCGGACAACTTCGTTCACTCCGAGGCGCTGCGCAATGCCGTGAACCAGCAGTTGCAGGACGCGGCGGAGTCGTCGGCCAATCTGCTCGGGGTCTATGCGGTATTCGAACCCAACCAGCTCGACGGCGAAGACGACAACTATCAGGGCTCGACCGCGCTCGGGGCCAACGACAAGGGGCGCTTCTCCAGCTACTGGGCCAGAGTCGATGGCAAGGTGACCCTGGAGGTGATGGACGAGGCGCTGCTGGCCGACGACAAGCCGTCCGGGCACGGCGGCCTGGAGAATGACTGGTACAGCTGCAGCATTCGCAGCAAGGCCCTCTGTCTGCTCGATCCCTATGTGGACGAGGTGGGCACCCGGCAGGTGCTGATGACCTCGGTGACGGCCCCCCTGCTGGAAGAGGGCAATCTGCTCGGCATGGTGGGGGTCGACATCTCGCTGGCCACCTTGCAGAGCCTGGTGGAGGAGATGGACAAGACGCTCTATGACGGGCAGGGCAAGGTGCTGCTGCTCAGTCACGAGGGGCGGGTGGCCGGGGTCGAAGGGTTCAAGGTCGCCCTTGGGGAGCCTCTGGATCAGCAGGGGCTGTCGGCGGATCTCAACGGCTGGCTCGCCAAGGGGGAGGTGGTCACGCGCTGGAGCCCGGATGGCGCCCTGTTGCAGACCTTCGTGCCGGTCAGCATGCGCGGGACGGATCGCAAGTGGGGCATCTACATCGAACTGCCCCGCGCCGTGGTGCTCGCCTCCGCCCTGCAACTGCAGGATGAGCTGGAGGGCCAGTCCCAGCGCAGCGTCGCCACCCAGCTGCTGATCGGCGGGGCCATCTCAGCCCTTGCCCTGCTCTGCATCTGGCTGATGGCCCAGCGCATCGTCGCCCCCATCCGCACCGTGGTGGCCCGCCTCAAGGACATCGCCAGCGGCGAGGGGGATCTGACCCAGCGCATCGACCTGCGTCGCGATGACGAGATAGGCGAGCTGGCGAAGTGGTTCAACAACTTCCTGGACAAGCTGCAGTCCACCATCAGCCAGGTGATCGATACCGTGGCCGGCACCCGGGCCAGCGCGGCGCTGGCGGCGCAAGGGGCCGAGCGCACCAGTGCCGGCATGCAGTCCCAGTATCAGGAGGTGGATCTGGTGGCCACGGCGTTCGAGGAGCTGAGCGCCACCGCCCTGCAGGTCGCGGGCAATGCCAGCTCGGCGGTGAGCGCGGCCAACCAGGCGGACATGGCGGCCCAGGAGGGCAAGTCCGTGGTCGCCGATACCCAGCAGGCCATGTCCAGGCTGATGGCGGTGATCAGCGATGCCAAGCCCGTGGTGGAGCGGCTGGCCGCCAACAGCGACAACATCAACGACATCCTCATCGTCATCCAGGGAATAGCCGAACAGACCAACCTGCTGGCGCTCAATGCCGCCATCGAGGCGGCGCGGGCCGGTGAACAGGGCCGCGGCTTCGCCGTGGTGGCCGACGAGGTGCGCAACCTGGCGGGTCGTACCCAGAATGCCATCGTCGAGATCCAGACGCTGATCACCGAGCTGCAGTCGGGCACAGAGGCTGTGGTGAAGGCGATCATGACGGGCCACAGCCAGGCGGATGTGACCCTCGGCAAGGTGGAGCTGTCGGTCAGCGTGCTGGAGCAGATCATCCATGCGGTGGCCACCATCCATCAGATGAACGAGCAGATTGCCAGGGCGGCTCAGGAGCAGAGCGGGGTGGCGGACGAGATCAACCGCAACGTCAGCAACATCCGCGACGTGAGCCACACCATCAGGGCAGAGGCGGCCACCTCGGCCGACAACGGGCGCGAGTTGTCGCAACTGGCGGACAAACAGCAGCAACTGGTGGGGCAGTTCAGGGTATAGAGATAAGAAAAAAGGCGCCATCCAACCGGAGGCGCCAAACACATTCAGATGACAGACTGGGTTAAATCGCATCGATTTAGCCCTTCTTCCCGCAGAGGAAGAAACACAACACCACAATCGCTGCCGGCCCACTCACAAAAACCACATGTAAACCAACATGGAAGAGAAGGTGTGAGCCATATGGCAACGGATTGCGTGGCGAATTATGTTTATTCACTGGTCGACCCGCAACCGACAATTTATAATGCGCCCCATTAGAAAAACTCATCGTCGGCTGGTGTCATGTCTCGTCGTTTACCCCCGCTCAATGCCCTGAAAGCATTCGAAGCAGCGGCTCGCCACTTAAGCTTTACCCGCGCAGCAGAAGAGTTGTTTGTGACTCAGGCCGCCATCAGTCACCAGATCAAGGCGCTGGAGGAGTACCTCGGCATCAAGCTGTTCCGTCGCAAGAACCGCTCCCTGCTGCTGACCGAGGAGGGGCAGAGCTACTTCCTCGACATCAAGGACATCTTCGCTTCCATCTCAGAGGCCACCGACAAGCTGCTGGCCCGCAGCGCCAAGGGGGCGCTCACCGTCTCCCTGCAGCCGAGTTTCGCCATCCAGTGGCTGGTGCCCAGGCTGGTGAAGTTCAGCGAGCGCCACCCCGACATCGATGTGCGCATCAAGGCGGTGGACATGGACGAGGGCTCCCTGACCGACGACGTGGACGTGGCCATCTACTACGGCCGTGGCAACTGGCCCGGGCTGCGCTCGGACAAGCTGCACACCGAGTACCTGATCCCGGTCTGTTCCCCCCTGCTGCTGACCGGCCCCAAGCCCCTGCGCACCCCGGAGGATCTGACCAGGCACACCCTGCTGCACGACACCTCCCGACGCGACTGGAAGGCCTGGTTCCGCCAGCTCGACATCGATGCCCCGAACGTCAACCAGGGACCCATCTTCAGCCACTCCACCATGGTGATCCAGGCGGCGATCCACGGTCAGGGGGTGGCGCTCGGTCACAGCGTGCTGGCCCAGCCCGAGATCGAGGCGGGCCGCCTCATCTGCCCGTTCGAGCAGGTGCTGGTGAGCAAGAATGCCTTCTACCTGGTGTGCCAGGAGCAGCAGTCCGATCAGGGCAAGATAGTGGCCTTCCGCGACTGGATGCTGGAGCTGGTGGAGCAGGAGGAGGCCCGTCGCCGGGCCCGTCTCGCCGATGCCTGAGGGGATGGATGTGACAAGAGAGGGGGCGAGCGACGCCCCCGTTCGCATTCTGCTGGCCCACGGCGCGGGCGCCGGCATGGACCATGCTTTTCTCGCCGAGCTGTCGCGCCTGCTGGCGGGGCCGGACATCGAGGTGGTGCGCTTCAACTTCCCCTACATGAGCAAACGGGCCCTGGACGGCAAGCGCAGGCCGCCGGACCGGCAGCCCGTGCTGCTCGCCCACTGGCGCGAGATGGTGCGCGCGTTTGCCCACCCCAGGTTGTTTCTGGCGGGCAAGTCCATGGGAGGGCGGATGGCGGCCGAGCTCTATCACGAAGGGGGCGACGAGATGAATGCTGCAGGATTGCTCATTCTCGGGTATCCTTTCCACCCCCCGGCCAGCCCCGACCGCTGGCGGGGTGAGGTGCTCAAGCAGATCACGACGCCGACCCTGCTGCTGCAGGGGGAGCGCGACACCTTTGGCTCTCGCGCCGAGCTGGCCGATTTCCCCTTCTCCCCCGCCGTATCGGTCCACTGGCTGACCGATGGGGATCATGGCTTCAAGCCGAGGAAGGCCAGCGGCGTGAGCGAGCAGGAGAACCTGCGACAGGCTGCGGAGCGGATCAAGGGGTTTATCGCGGCGACCCCGTCCCGCTGCGTCTGAAGGGATGGCCGCGCGCAGAGAACGAGGAGAGAGGATGCAAGTCCATCGACATTGGCTGGTGCTGGCGGGTTGTTTCGGCCTGACGGCCACCATGCTGGGAGCCTATGGGGCTCACGGGCTGGCGGCGACCGGCATAGCCCCTTCACTGCTGGCGGCGTTCAACACCGCGGTGCAGTATCAGTTTTTTCACGCCCTGGCCCTGCTGGTGCTGGGGTGGTGCGGCGTGCGCAGCAAGGTGATTACCTTTGCGGGCACGGCCTTTGTGCTGGGGATCCTGGGATTCTCCGGCAGTATTTACGCCATGGTGCTGCTTGGCAGCAAGGGGCTGGGGCTTATCACCCCGGCCGGTGGCCTCTGTTTTATGTTGGGATGGGCGGCTCTGATATGGGCCGGCTGTCGTCTTGGAGGAAAAAATGAATAATCTGCTGCTTTATTGCCGCCCGGGTTTTGAGAAAGAGGCGGCGGCAGAGATCACCGAACGAGCCAGCAACATGCAGTGCTACGGCTTCGCCCGGGTCAAGGACGACAGCGGTTACGTGATTTTCGAGCTGTATGACGAGGAGCAGGCGGATCTGCTGGCCCGCAAGCTGCCGTTCCGTGAGCTCATCTTCATCCGCCAGATGCTGGTGGTGACCCATGAGCTGAAGGATCTGGACCTCTCCGATCGGGTTTCCCCCATCATAGAGGCGACCCGTGACTATGCCATCTGTGGCGATCTGCGGGTGGAAACGGCCGACACCAACGAGGCGAAGGAGCTCTCTGCCTTCTGCCGCAAGTTCACGGTGCCGCTGCGCCAGGCGCTGCGTGGCAACGAGATCCTGACCAAGAAGGAGACGCCGCACCGTCCGGTGTTCCACGCCTTCTTCATGGCCAATGATCACCTGTTGCTGGGGTACTCCTACTCCTTCAACAACTCCGAATTCCACATGGGCATTCCGCGCCTGCGCTGCCCGCCGGACGCCCCGAGCCGCTCCAGCCTCAAGCTGGAAGAGGCCTTCTATGTGTTCGTGCCGCGGGAAGAGTGGGAGCTGCGCCTCACCTCCGGCATGAAGGCCGTCGATCTGGGTGCCTGCCCGGGCGGCTGGACCTATCAGCTGGTGCGCCGTGGCATGATGGTGACCGCAGTGGACAACGGTTCCATGGCCCAGTCCCTGATGGATACCGGCCAGGTCAAGCACATTCGCGACGACGGCTTCGTCTGGCGGCCAGGCAAGAAGAACACCTACTGGCTGGTGTGCGACATGGTGGACAAGCCGGCGCGGGTGGTTCACATGATCGCCGACTGGTTCCGCGAGAACGACTGCCAGGAGGCCATGTTCAACCTCAAGCTGCCGATGAAGAAGCGCTATGCCGAGGCGGTGCACAACATAGAGGTGCTGCGGGAGATGCTCAAGGAGATCGACAATGCGTTCGTGATCCAGGCCAAGCAGCTCTACCACGATCGGGAAGAGATCACAGTGCACGTCTACAACAAGTTCTGGGTCTCCAAGCTCGAACCCAAGTCCTGAGCAGGGCACCCGGTCACCTGGTATGACGCCAAATAAAAACCGGACGGCTGACCCCGTCCGGTTTTTTGTTTTCTGGTGCCATCAGAAGCGGTAGTCGAAACGCATCATGGACTCGTCATCGGTGATCTTGAGCTCGATCTGAAGCGGAATGGTCTTGTCGGTGGGATTGAACTGCATCTTGACGCCGTCCCCCCGGAGCTTGACCGAGGTATTGAGGCCACCGGCGTTGAACTTGATCCTGGGTTTGTGCTTTTCGAAGGAGAGGCTCACGCTCTTCTCGGCCGTCAGATTGAGTTTCTGGTAGGGCGTGACCCGCTGGGTGCCGTTGCTGTCGGTCATGATGTCCACGCCGAGGGAGAGCGGCTTGGGGCTCTTGAGCAGGTCGTTGGTGTCTATGGTGGACTGCCAGGTCTGCTTGGCCGGCGGCTCGTGCTGAGGGGGCGGTGTCAACCAGGCGTTGTCGATGGGCCTGTCTAATGCCATGGTACTGCTGCTGAAGATCAGCAAGATGAAAGTAGCACGCATGATGGATCTCCTTATCCTTCATATGAACATAGTATTCATCTGACAAGGGAGATAGGGGGATCCGGTATAAAACGAAGGGAGCCGAAGCTCCCTTTTTAAATCAATCAGTTAGATATGATTTATAGACGGTCTATGATGGCCTGGGTGAATTCGCTGGTGGAGGCCGTGCCCCCCAGATCCCGGGTCACCCGATCACCGGACTCGATGGTCGCCCGCACTGCCTCGCGGATGCGCTCGGCCTTGTCCTGCATGCCCAGGTACTCCAGCATCTGGATGGAGGCGAGGATCACCGAGGTCGGGTTGGCGATGTTCTTGCCAGCGATGTCCGGTGCCGAACCGTGCACCGCCTCGAAGATGGCGGCGCCCTCACCTATGTTGGCACCTGGGGCCATGCCTAGGCCCCCTACCAGACCGGCGCAGAGATCCGAGAGGATGTCGCCGAACAGGTTGGTGGTGACCATGACATCGAACCGCTCCGGGTACATCACCAGATTCATGCAGGCGGCGTCGACGATCATCTCTTCGTTCTGGATATCCGGATAGCGGGCAGCCACCTCGCGCGCCACTTCCAGGAACAGGCCCGAGGTGGACTTGAGGATGTTGGCCTTGTGGATGATGGTGACCTTCTTGCGCCCTTCCTGGCGCGCCAGCTCGAAGGCGAAGGTGACGATGCGTTCGGCCCCGTCGCGGGTGATGATGCTCATCGCCTCGGCGCTCTGGTTGTCATCGCTGCGCTTCTGGCCGGCGCCCGAGTACATGCCCTCGGTGTTTTCACGCACCGTGATGATGTCGATGTTGTCGTAACGGCTCCTGGTGCCCTTGAAGGAGATCACCGGGCGCACGTTGGCGTAGAGGTTGAACTTCTTGCGCAGGGAGACGTTGATGGAGGTGAAGCCGCCGCCGACCGGCGTGGTGAGGGGGCCCTTGAGGCTGACCTTGTTCTTCTCAATCAAATCGAGGGTGGACTGGGGCAGCAGCTCGCCGTGCTTCTCCAGCGCGACCAGGCCGGCATCGGCGTAGTCATAGTCAAAATCACAGCCGGCGTGGGTCAGGATCTGGATGGCGGATTCGATGATGCTGGGGCCTATGCCGTCGCCCGGAATGACGGTAATTTTTCTTTTTGACATGAGACGTATCCACTTCTAGGGAACAGAGGGGGAGGATTCGGCGGTTTTATACCATTTTTGCACCACTTCCTCCATGTTTCTTTACATTTTTCCCATTTATGTCAACAGGTACGGCCTGTTTCGGGGAATAGTGTGCCGGGGATCACGCCCCCGGGTCGGGCTCGGGCGGGTAGCGGATCTCCCTCAGGTTGAAACCGAGGGGGATGTCCCGCTGCAGCCGCACCAGCCGCTGGGCCAGCAGGGCCTCCTCCTTGTGCTGGCGCAGCTTGAGCAGAGGCTTGCCCGCGTCTTCTTGCAAGCAGGCATCCAGCATGGCGGCCAGATCGCCATATTGTTGCAGCAGCTGGGTCGCCGTCTTTGGCCCTATGCCCGGCACTCCCTTGATGTTGGAGCCGCCGATGCCGGTCAGGGCCCAGAAGTCCACCAGCTGCGCCGGGGCGACGCCATATTGCTGCCGGACGAAGGCCTCATCCAGCCAGCGCTTGTTGAAGTAATCCCGCACCCGGATCTGCGGGCAGATGAGCTGACAGAAGCCCTTGTCGGTGGAGATGATGGTGGCCCTGGCCCCGTGCTGGGCAATTCCACTGGCTAACGTGGCGATAAGATCGTCCGCCTCGTCGGTCTGGGAGAGCAGGGCATCCACACCGCACTCCCAGAAGGCGTCCTGCAAGTCGGCCAGCCCCTCCCTCAGCTCCTGTGGCATGGGGGTGCGCCCCTCCTTGTAGGCCGGATAGATCTCCTTGCGCCAGCTGTGCACCTCGCCGTCAAACACGGCGATGACGTGGGTCGGCTCGCTGCCGGCCAGCAGTTTCTTGCAGGTATTGATGAGGTTGGCGCGGGTGGCGAGCAGGGCCTGGGCCGGGGTCAGCGCCTGCTGGGCCTGCACCGCGTGCAGGCGGCGGATGAGGTTGAGGGCATCGATGATGAGCAGGTGTGGCCTGAGGTGTTGCATGGCAGGGAGCACTCTTGGCGGTCGGGACGGCCCATTGTAACAAGGGATGGGCGTCATGCTAACCCCGGACGCCAGGGCCGGGAAGTGAAAGAGGGGCCTGGGGCCCCTCCTGTCATCACGGGCGCAGCGCCCTTATTTCACGATTTCGTAGCAGGGAATGTACTGGCTGCCAGGCAGCTTCATCCGCTGCTGCCTGACGAAGCTCTCCAGCAGCCTGTCCATCAGGTGCATCAGCTCCTTGTCGCCGTGCAGCTTGAAGGGGCCCTTCTTCTCGATGGCGCGAATGCCCCCTTCCTTGACGTTGCCGGCGACGATGCCGGAGAAGGCGCGCCTCAGGTTCGCCGCCAGCAGCTGGGGCGGCTGGTTGCGGTGCAGATCCAGGCTCGCCATGCTGGCGTGATCCGGCTCGAACGGCAGCTGGAATTCCGGCTCTATGCGCAGGGACCAGTTGAAGGAGTAGGCATCCCCCACGGATTTGCGGTACTCGCGGATCTTCGGCATCGCCTCCTTCATCACCCGCGCCACTTCCGGGGCATCCCCGACGATGATGCGGTAGAGGCTGGTGGCCGGCTCACCCAGGGTGGCCTTGACGAAGTCGTCGATGGCGCGGAAGTAGTCGGCGCTCTCCTTCGGACCGGTCAGTATGATGGGCATGGGCTGCCGCTCGTTGGCCGGGTGCATCATGATGCCGAGCAGATAGAGCAGCTCCTCGGCGGTGCCGACCCCGCCCGGGAAGATGATGATGCCGTGGCCCAGACGCACGAAGGCCTCCAGCCGCTTCTCGATGTCCGGCAGTATCACCAGCTCGTTGACGATGGGGTTCGGCGGCTCGGCGGCGATGATGGAGGGCTCGGTGAGGCCGATATAGCGGCCGTTGCGCACCCGCTGCTTGGCGTGGCCGACGGCGGCCCCCTTCATGGGGCCTTCCATGGCACCCGGGCCGCAGCCGGTGCAGATGTTGAGCTCCCGCAGGCCCAGCTCGCTGCCCACGGCACGAGTGTACTGGTACTCCACCTCGTTGATGGAGTGACCCCCCCAGCAGACCACCAGGTTGGGATCCGCGCCGGGCAGGATCGCCTTGGCGTTGCGCAGTATGGCGAACACCACGTTGGAGATGTGGGTGGAGTTGGTGAGGTTGACCAGGCGATTGGACTCCAGCTGGGTCGAGACATAGAGGATGTCGCGCAGCACGGAGAAGAGGTGCTCCTGGATGCCGCGGATGATTTCGCCATCGACGAAGGCGTGCTCGGGGGCATTGAACAGTTCGAGTTTGACCCCGCGCTCGCGCCGGATCACATGAATGTCGAAGGACTTGAAGCGCTCCAATATCTCTTTGGAGCTGTCGGTGTGGCTGCCGGAGTTGAGCACCGCCAGCGAGCAGTTGCGAAACAGTTGATAGATATCGCTGGAGGCAGTCTGCTTGAGGCGATCCACCTCAAGTTGGGACAGCAGGTCCATGCTGCCCACGGGATTGATGTGTGTAATCATAATTTCCCCTTTCACTCGCTTGTTATCGTTGTGCTTTCCCTGGGGAGAAAACGGGATGCCATGGCATCCCTCGAGTTCGATAGTAGAGGCAAGGGGTGGGGCAGGGGAATAGGGGGTCGGTGCGTTTGCCTGTTTTTTAGCCGCAGTTCAACCCGGGATCAGGCCAGATTGACCTGATCCCGGCCCAGATTCTTGGAGCTGTAGAGTGCCTTGTCGGCGCGCTCGAATGCGTCCGTGGTGTGATCCCCTTCGCGAAACAGGGTGGCGCCGATGGAGATGGTGATCTCGACCCTGGCGTCTCTGAACCTGAACGGAATGCTCTTGACCGTCTGGCGCAGGTTCTCCAGGGGTTTCTGGTACTTGTCCGGATTGATGTTCGGCAGCAATACCACGAACTCCTCCCCACCGAAGCGGGCGATGAAGTCGGTGTCGCGCAAGGCGTTCTGCAGGGCCTTGGCGACCACCTTCAAGGCCTTGTCCCCGGCCATGTGGCCGTAGTTGTCGTTGATGTTCTTGAAGTGGTCTATGTCGATGATGGCCAGACACAGCGGGGTGCCGTACCGCAGCCAGCGCTTGTACTCGAGCTCGAGCCGCTCGTCGAGGGCCGCCCGGTTGTGCACCTGGGTCAGGCTGTCGAGGAACAGCTTGTGCTTCTGGATGGTGAGCCGCTTCTTGTACTCGGCCGTCTCCTCCTTCATCAGTCGCAGCTTGGCTTCCATGTTGGAGAGGTGGGTGAGCAGGTGACGCTCGCGGCTGGCCATGGCCTCCCGCTCCTGCTGCAGGCGGCGTATGGTGTCCAGATGGCTGGAGATGGCTCCCTTGAGGGACAGCGGGGAGTTGTGGGTCGCCATGGTGCGATCGATGGCGGCGAGCTCCCGCTCCAGCGCCTGGCCGCTGAGGTGGGCGGCATTTTGCAGCGCCCGCCCCTCGTCCAGGGACTCGGTGAAGTTGAAGTGCACCGCCGAGAGGCTCTCGTTGAGGGAGCTGAGGAAGGCCTGGGAAGATTTACGCTCCTCCCGGGTCCCCTCTATGATGAGCTCGATGATCTGCAGGCAGATCTCCGCCAGCAGGGGCGGGGTGATCCCCCCCAGCAACTGGCGACGGATGTCCGCCAGGCTTTCCCCCACGGCGCCGGCAAAGTCGAGCTCTGTGATGAGCCGCTGCAGCTCATCGGAGATCTGGGCGTGGGCCTTGATATCGAAGGAGTCGGTGGGCACCGGGTTGGAGAGCTCGGTGGCCATCTCCGGGGCGAGCAGGGGCTGGCGTGGCAGCAGCTGGATCTTGATGGCCTGCTGGTAGAACTCCAGCAAGCGGATCACCTTCCTCTGGTGATCGCCTATGCCATAGCCCTCGGGGCTCGCGAGAAACTCCTTGAGGGAGCGACGGGTATCTTCCGGAAAGCCCTTCAAGGACTTGAGCTGCTTGCTGCCGAGATCGATGGCGGCCCGGGTCAGACTGATGGACTCCTCCATGGCGTGGCCATGTTGCTGCAACAGCTTCTCGATGACGGCGAGATCGGCGTCGAGCGAGGAGAGGGGAGGGTTGCCATCGAGCTTCTGCTTGAGCTTGGCGAGCCGGCTGTCCAGTTCACGATCGTGACCACGGCAGGCCTGCATCAGCTTGCCGATGAACTGGATGCTGCGGGTGCGTTCGGCATCGGAGAACGTGGCCATGCCATCGAGCTCCTGCTGTTTTTGCTGAAGGGATTCCCTGAGTCTTGCCAGTTGTCCTGTTACGGCAGCGATATCATTCATTGTTCAGGTCGCCCTGTTGTCATTATCGTTTTTGTGTCGTCCAGCAACAGTAAGCCAATGAAAGACCCCGTTGAGTACCTTTTTGTTATGGGTTATCCGGCACTTTCGTCCGTGAAAGCAAAAGCCAATTAACCCATTGCTTTTCATGAGAAGAATTTACTTTTACCAGTCCCTTGTCAATTGCCATCAAGCAGCATTGCCACACATCGCCATTAAAAAATGCGGCCTGTTGGCAATCGATGGCCGCCAGCTCCAGCCAGACGCTCTGCTGGTATTTTTCACTGAGTTGCATGGCCCCCGAGAGCGCCAGATAACAGAGGTCGAACAGGCCGTGATGATCGAGGGCCATGGCCGCCTTGGGCAGGAAGGGATGGCTGACGATGCCGAGGCTGATGTGCCTGTCCAGCGGGTATTCGCAGGGGAAGGCGGCCAGGGTGTCCAGCAGCTCCTGTGCCAGCTGGTGCAGCTGGGCCACATGGCGTTGGGGCACCACATAGAGCAGGTGTCCCTCGCGCAGATCGTAGATGCGGCCATCCTGGGGGGTCAGCTGATTGATGTAGTGGCCGAAGGCCTGTTCAATCTCGCGGCTGACCTGATATCCATGCTGCTCCAGGCTGTTGACCAGGAAGGGCACCCGGAACAGCAGGTAGTGGAGCTTGTCGTCAAATTCGCTGGTGGGGCGCTCGCTCAGGTACCAGCGATCGGATTTTTGCTGGCGCTTGGCCATCTCGCGCGGCCAGCGGCTCATCAGTCGCTGCCAGTTGGCCAGGCCGCTGCGCGGCTCGATGAGCAGGGCCTCCCCCAGTTGTCTGGCATTGAGGCGGGCGACCCGCAGCTTGAGCCAGAGGGTGAAGAAGAGGTAGATGAACAGGACCAGCAGCAGGCCCGTGCTGACGCTGGTCCAGAGATAGCGCTCCTGCTGATGCTGGCTCTGGTCGAGGCGCTGCTCCAGCTCCTTGACCTGCTGGGCGCGCTCCACCTGGGCATAGTTGTCGCGGACCGCCTCCTGCTCCAGATCGAGCTGCTGCTGGCGGACCAGCTCGCTGCGCTGGTGATAGTTCTTGTAGCTCTCGAGGGCCTGCTGGAGGTAGCCCTTCTGCTCGTAGGCGATGGCGAGCAGCCGGAAGATTTCAAACTGGCGGCGGATGTCGCCAATCCGGTTGGCCAGGGTCAGGGCATTCTCCAGCTGCAGGATGGCAATGCCCGCCTCCTGCTGCTTGAGGTGCAGCTCCCCCAGCAGCAACAGGGTATCGATCAGCGACTCCTTGTCGTCCCCCAGCTCGTGGGACTGGCGCGCCGCATTGAGGTAGTTGCGGGCCAGGGTCAGGTTGCCGGTCTGCAGATAGGTCTTGCCTATCTCGAACTTGAGGTGGGCGATGCGGGTGCGGTTCTTGCTCTCGTCCAGCAGATCCAGGGCGTTGAAGAAGTAGACCAGCGCCATGTTCATCTCTCCCTGATCCCGGTTGAGCCGGGCGAGCACGATCAGGGCGTCGCTGAGCAGGGAGGGGTTGCCGAGGGCATGGAAGTAGTTGGCCGCCTCGTTGGCATACTGCAGCGCTTTTTGCGGCTCCTGCTCCGCCTGATAGAGGCTGATCATCTGGTTCGACAGCAGGCCGAGGAAGAGGGGATCCTGCAGATTCCTGGCCTGCTGCTGGGCGTCTATGTACTCCCCGAGGGCGAGCTGGGGCTGCCCGAGCGCCTGATAGAGATCCCCTCCCACGGCGCTGACCCAGGCCCTGGCCAGGGGGTTCTTGGCCTGCTCTGCCCATTGACGCGCCTCGGTCAGCTGGCGTTTGGCCAGATCGAACTGCCGCCCCGCCATGCTGGCGTTGACGTGTAGCAGCCGGCTGTAGACCTGCAGCTGACTCTCTTTGAGGCCGGGGTTGGTCAGCAGCTTGTCCAGCTGTTCGAGCGCCATCGTGCTGGCGCCAGGGGCATGCTCCTGCATCTCCCGGCTGCGGATCTTGAGATAGAGGCCATGGGCCTGCAGCTCGAACTGCTGCTCCTTCTCGGCCATGGCGATGCCCTTGTCGAAGGCGTCCTGGGCTGGCTGGCTCTGCCCCAGCTGTTGCAGGCACTCGCCCTGGAGCAGGTAGGCCCCCGTGGTCTGGGTCGCAGTGCCATAGCTCAGGATCGGCTCACGATAGCCGTATTCCTGGCGGTTGCTGATGATTTGCTTGGGGTTATTGGCCGTGCGTTCGAGGAAAGAGGTGGCAATCTGGACACATCTGGCGGGATTGGTCAGCACCAGGGTCTGTGCCTGCTGCAGATCGATAGACAACTGCTCCTTGGCCAGATCCAGATCCGGAGCCGACAGGGAGGACATCATCATTGCCAGAAAAAACAGTTGATTCATTGGATTAAGAACGGCACGGAGGTGCAGGCATGTTATCCAAGCCCACCCCCGCCCGTCCAGAGTTCATTGCTGACATGGGTGATGGGCCTGATCCCCCGGCTTGTAGCGCCGGCTTTACTGGCGGATGAGGCGCAGGTTGGCGGGCACCGGCTCCCAGTCACTGCGGAAGGGGTTGATGTCCAGGCCCCCGCGGCGGGTATAGCGGGCATAGACGGTCAGCTGCTGCGGGGCGCAGAAGTGCTTGAGATCGATGAAGATGCGCTCTATGCACTGCTCGTGGAACTCGTTGTGCTGGCGGAAGGAGATAAGGTAGCGCAGCAGCTTCTCCCGATTGAGGCGCGGGCCGCGATAGTGGATCACCAGGGATCCCCAGTCCGGCTGGCTGGTGACCAGGCAGTTGGACTTGAGCAGATGGCTGTGCAGTGTCTCTTCCACTATGTCCGCCTCTGCGGCCCCTTGCAGCAGGGTCTGGTCAAACTCGTAGCTGTCGATCTCGATGTCCTGCTCGTCGATGCACTCACCCGGCAACTGCACTATCTGGTGGGGGGCCTGATCGAGGGGGAACAGGGTGACGCTCACCTCTGCCCCGGCACAGGCGCTCAGGTCTTTGGCCAGCAGTGCCTGCACCGCCGCCAGAGAGTCGCAGCGGGTCTGGTTGAAGGAGTTGAGGTAGAGCTTGAACGACTTGGATTCGATGAGGTTAGGGCTGGTGGCGGGCACGGCCACTTCGCCGAGCGCAACCACGGGCTTGCCCTTGGCATTGAGCCAGGAGAGTTCGTACAGGGTCCAGACGTCGCAACCCTGGAAGGGCAGCGTCTCGCCAAGGCCGAGATCGTCGCGATTCAGACTGCGTGGCACGGGTTGCAGCAGGGACGGGGTGTACTGGCTGATGTAGGCAGACTGCTGTCCCAGGCTCAGGCCCTGCAACGCGCTGGCGCCTGCGTATCTCTCTTGTTTGCTCATGCTTGTTTGCTCACGCTTGTCTGATAAAGGGTTTGATGGTGCAATGCCCGGATTTTTCGGTCAGGTTCTTGCGGCGATCAGAGGCCGCTATTGTGGGGAATATCGATGTCGGATCAAGTCCTGTCTGCCCTGGAGCAGTTCTTTTTACGCTGGCAGCGCGATGGCGAGGCGAGGCGGGGGCTGCCTCTGTGCGAGTGGGAGGCCGACTGGCGCTCCCCTTGCGAGCTGGATGAGCCCAGAGAGGGGCGGGTGGCCTGGCGTCCCCACCGGCGCCCTGTGCCCGCCGACTTTGCGGCCATGGCAGATGCCCTCGAGCTGACCCTGCACCCGAGCGCCCTTGCCCTGTTTGGCCACTGGTTCAGCCGCCCGCTCCCCTGCTCCTACAAGGGGCTGCGCATCGAACTCATACTGCCATGGAACGAGGCCGATCTGGACCTGCTCAAGGAGAACCTCATCGGCCACCTGCTGATGCTGCGCAAACTCAAACGCACGCCGTCGCTCTTCATCGCCACCACCCGCAACGAGATGACGCTGGTGTCGCTCGACAACGAGAGTGGCCAGGTGTGGCTGGAGTGGCTGGATTCCGGTCGCCGTCTGGTGCTGGCCCCTTCCCTGCCGGCCTTCCTCGCACGGCTGGAAACCTTGCCGCAGTAAGCGACCCGTTTTCGCTCGCCCAGTATGTAAAGAAGGGCCTTGCCATCTGGCAAGGCCCTTCTTTCATGTCATGGGGGAAACGGCGCAGGCGGAGCTAGTCCTTGAAGTCCCAGGAGAGGTTGGAGACCAGTCGGCAGGGATCGCACTTGAAGTCGAAGATCTCGTGCAATGGCGCTGCCAGTGCCCAGTCGTTGCCACAGCCCGGGCAGGGGCGTGCCAACTCCGCCGCCTTGCTCAGGCCGCCGACCCTGTAGAGGTAGTAGTAGGTCGGGATCCCGCAGAGCCCCTCCAGCCGTCTGGCCAGATCACTGCCCCGGCGCTGCAGGCGGCTGCCCACCTCGCCGATTTCGTGCAGCACGGCGTGCTCGGCGATGGAGCCGTTCATCTGTAGCTGATCGCAGGCCTCCCAATCCTCCTGCCACTTGATGATCTGCTTGTGGTCGCCGTTGGCGATGGCAGGCAGGCGGTAGAGCGGAATGGGGGCGAAATGATCGCCGCAGCGCAGGGGGGAGCAAGTGTGCACAAAGCTGGTGTAGAGCAGCATCCAGCTCGGCCGTTCTCCCTGCTCGCCGCAAGGATCCGTGCTGTCGGAGAGCAGATCCATGCCGAGCAGCTGGGGCTTGGGGGCCAGCAGCCCCGCCTGGTGCAGGCCCTGTTCGGCCAGCGCGACCTGCTCGCTCTGGTTGTCCGGGTGCAGGCTGTCCCGCTCCGGGCAGACCACCCGGCTGACGAAGCAACCATCCTGCATGCTGGTGGGAAACTCCCGCCCCAGGATCTGCCCCTGGTAGCGCAGCATGTCGAGGTAGTTGACGATGGCCGGCTCGGCTTCGCCGAGGGAGGTGTCACGGTAGCATTCAAAATTGAGTTCGAGGATGTACATGGGGAGCCATCAATCCTGCTGCTGTTTGAGCAGCAGGGCGGTCAGGCGATCGACCTTCTGCTCGAGGCGATTGAGCTGCTCGCCCAGTTGTTGCAAATCGACGGCCTGGGCCGGGGCGGCAACGGCGGGGGCGCTGGCCGGGGCCGGGTCTGCCGACTGGGGCTGTTGCTTCCACTGGCTCAACACCTTGAGCAGCTCGGCCATGGGCACGGGGTGACTGAGGCGGGCCTTGACCATGGCGGTGGAGGGGGTGATCCCCCTGGCACTCAGTTCGTTGGCTATCTGGATGATCTCTTGGGCTGACATCTTGGCTCCTGCGCGGCGCTCTTGCTGCTTGCGGATGGTGGCACAGAGCTTAATCAAAGCCTGCCCATCAGGAAAGCGGCGCTAAGGGGGGAGGCCCAGATTGTTGAGGTGGAGAAGCCAGGGGGATTGAGATCTGATGGGTGGCACAGAGCTCAAACCCCGGCCCTCGGGAAAGCGGGGGACGCGGGCCGGCTCAGTTTGCCTGGCGCAGCATCACGTCCAGTTGATCGATGGCTTCGGACCAGTCGGAGTCGTTCCAGAGCGCGTCACGCAGGAACACGGCCTGGGAGGGGCTCCAGAAGCTGGCCTCCGGCAGCAGGGTCTGATTGTCCAGATGGTGCTCGCGGATGAAGCGGTGCAGGCTTATCTCGTCATTGGCCAGGCCCAGCTGGGCGAAGAGGGCAGGCATGTCATGGGTCAGCAATTCCATCTCGAGTCTCCTTGAAGGGCGATTGTCGAGAATTATAGCCAGCCGCCACGGCCTTGCCCCCATGGGCTAGGAGGGGAGGCGATGGGGCGGCAGCTCGACCCCGGCGACATGCAGGCCCTGCATGCAGAGCTGGCCCTGGTAATGGCTCTCCCCGTCGCTGGAGAACTCGAACTGGTAATAGGTCAGCAGGCGCAGGGGCTTGTGCCCCAGAGCGCGATGGGTGCGGGCCAGCGACAGCAGTTGCAGATCGTGGTGCTGGCAGTAGCGCCGCATATATTGCCAGGCCAGCTCCGCCTGGCGGCGTTGTTGCCAGAAGGCCCAGCCGATGGCGCCAAGCAGCAAGATTCCAAGCATTTCTCCCATCAGCGGGTTCCTTCTGTGATGTATGGCCTGGGCCGTGCTTCCCGGGGAAAGCACGGCCGCACCGAGAGTGGTTATACCGAGGCGAACAGTCGGCCTATGGCCTGGCCGAGGGCCTCGCTGCGCTCGGGGTCACGCAGTCTTGCCAGCATATCATTGCGCAGGGCGGGCAGTGTCACCAGCTCGGCAAAGACCTGATTGAAGAACTGGGTGGGCTGCAGGGCGAGTTGCTCCAGAAACAGTCCGAGCAGCTCGGGGTTTTTCAGATCGGGCCAGAGACGGCCTGCGATGGCGAGCAGCAGGGCCGGGCTTGGCCGGGTGTGCAGCAGGGTCAGCAGCTTGTTGCTGCGCAAGGCATTGCCGGAGCAGGAGGCCAGCGCCCGGCACAGGTAGGCCAGGGTCTCGGCATTGGGTTCGGCGCACTCCTGCTCCTTGCCGATGCGCTCGAGCAGGGCACCCTGCAGTGCCGGCGGCAGGGGGGCGTTTTCCAGGCTCTGGCACAGGGCGTAGAGCGGTTCCAGAGGCAGCCTGGGCAGCGCCTTGCACACCAGGGCCAGATTGCGTTCATCCTGCAACCGCTCCGCCAGATCGGCGAAGCCTTGCAGCCCCAGGGCTTGCCACCCCTCTTCCCCTGGCGCCGCCAGGTAGTGGCAGAGGGCCTCGTAGTAGGCGGAAGGCGCCTGCTCCAGCTGACGGGCCAGCTTGGCATGCAGGCTGGCCATCTTGGCCTCGGCCGGCCGGAAGGTGTAGGGGTTGTCGGCCAGTCGCTGCGCCTTCTCCTCGTCCAGATCGCCGGTGAGCTTGTAGCCCAGGGTCTCGACCACCTGATCCATGAAGTGCTTGGGGCCGCTGGCGATGAGCAGGCCATGCTCGTCGAGGGCAAACTTGAGGAACCAGAGGTAGTGCCTGGATTCGGCTGGCTGGAAGAAGTGCACACCGAGCCAGGCATGCTGTTGCAATGGCCAGGGGTAGGGCTCCTGCTGTTCGATGCGAACGAAGAGATCGCTCGCCAACGGGCGCACCTGGCGGCCCATGTCGAACAGCTGGAACTGGGTCTCGGCCTGGGTCAGAAATTCGGTCAGGGTATTGATGGCAGACATGAGGGCATCCGGCAAAATGTGATGCGGGCGATTATAAGGAGGCTGCATCAGATAGCCAGTGGCGCAGGTGCGGGCCATGAAAGTGATGGCAGCATGGCAGCCACCCCGGGGGCGGTGTATAGTAACGCCCCTTTTTGGCATGCGTGTTTGAAGAAGACGGGATCCCTGCCCTCTGGCAGCGGGATGGACGTCGAGACGAGGAAGAGGACGAGATGAATCAATATTTGCTGGTCGCCGGTCTGCTGGGTGAACTCACCGCCGAGTTGCAACGCCTCGAACGCTGGCAAGCCGAGCATCCGGGGGCCGAGGCGCTGGCGAGCGAGCTGCCGTTTTGCGTCGATACCCTGAGCTTCGATCAATGGTTGCAGTTCGTGCTGATACCGCGCATGGAGCAGCTGGTGCTGCTGCAGGCGCCGCTGCCCACCAGCGTATCCCTCTATCCCATGGCGAGCGAAGCCTACAAGGACGAGCTGGCCGAGGTGGCCGGCCTGCTGCGCCTCATCGGTCGTTTCGATCTGCTGCTGACCGGAAAAGTGGTGGATCAATGATCAATACCCTGCCTGCCCAGCCACGGGCCCTGGCCGCGGCGCGCTGCATTGGCGATACCCGGGTGACGGCATGAAACTGACCCTGCTCTATCAGGATGACTGGCTGGTGGCGGTCAACAAGCCGTCGGGCCTGCTGGTGCATCGCAGCTGGCTCGACAAGGCCGAGACCCGTTTCGCCATGCAGATGACCCGGGATCTTATCGGGGGGCGTCATGTCTACCCCGTGCACCGGCTGGACAGACCCACCTCCGGGGTGTTGCTGTTTGCGCTGGATCCGGCGGTGGCCCGGACCCTGACCGAGGCGTTTGCCGCCCGTCGGGTGCACAAGGAGTACCTGGCGCTGGTGCGGGGCTGGGCCCCGGAGCAGGGGCTGATCGACTACCCCCTCAAGGAGCAGCTGGACAAGATAGCCGATGCCATGAGCGACCCCGATCGCCCCGCCCAGGAGGCGGTGACGGCGTTTCGTCGTCTGCATCGGGTCGAGCTGCCCCACGCCGTCTCCAAGAAGCATCCCACCAGTCGCTACAGCCTGGTTCGGCTCTTCCCCAAGACGGGTCGCAAGCATCAGTTGCGTCGTCATCTGGATCACCTGTTCCACCCCATAGTCGGTGACACCACTCATGGTGATGGCCGTCATAATCGCTTCTTTCGCGAGCACTATGGTTGCGAGCGGCTGCTGCTGGTCGCCCACCGCTTGAGCTTCGAGCATCCTGTGCTCAAGGTGCCGATGCGGATCCAGGCACCACTCGGCCCTGAAGTGCTGGGCCTGTTCGCCAGGCTGGGGTGGCCCGCCAGCGAGAGCGACTACGGCGCCTGATACCCGTCATCATTTGTGGCCTCTGACCGGGCTGTGGCATGCTGTAGGCCACGTCTGTCAGAGGAACCACTTATGGCTCAACGAGATACCCCGCTAGCAACCCCGCGCACCCAGACCCTGTCCGGGGCCAAGACTCCGGGCACAGTGCCAGAGTCGGGCCCTCTCCTTCGCTCGAGGAGTCGCTGATGGCCGAGATCGATATCCTGGTCGGCACCGTCTACGGCTCGGCCATGCTGGTGGCCGAGACACTGCGGGATCACCTGCAGGCCCAGGGACATGTCTGCCAGCTCTTCGACGAAGCCGAGCTGACTGACATAGACGCGTCCCGCTTCTTGCTGATCGTCAGCGCCACCACGGGGCAGGGGGATATTCCTCCCAATCTGCAACCCTTCGCCACGGCCCTGGCCGATCGCGCTCCTTATATGAAGGGATGGCGTTATGCCCTCATCGCCATGGGGGACAGCAGCTATGAGCATTTCTGCGGTGCCGGACGCAGGCTCGATGAGCTGCTGCAGGAGCTGGCTGCCGACGCCCTGGTGCCGCGTCTGGAGATAGACGCGACACTGGAAGATGAACCTGAGGTTGCGGCGCTGGCCTGGTTGAAAAGCTGGGAAAATAGGCTGTAGCCGGATTGCCTTCGTATTTTAAATTTCGCCCCTGTGAGCATGCTCACGGGGGCGTGTTATTTTGGGATTCACTTAATCTTCCTTGAAATATATCCCGCACTTTATCGGGTTATTTTTCCCCGCCAGATCGGACTCCTCAGACCCATATTCATCAGAACGGCGACACATCAGAAAATTAAAAGTTCCGCACTGAAAGCGATTTCAATCATGTTTTTGTTACGGCGCAACGGGTTAATCACTTAATCTTCATCGCAAATTAATACTTGAAAGCGATTTCTTTGGTGTGTTTTTGCTTTGGATCGTTATTTGTTGGTCTGTTATTGCTTGTTTTTGCATTTTCTTCCTTGATATGCGTCCTCCGGGGTGGGAGCGCGCGATTTGTCACCGTTTTGTGAATCAGCTCATGTTTGTCGCGAAATTGGCTACATATAATCGACCCCGGTTATCGCTGAAACGTTTTTCAGTGATAAGAACTTGAATATCAGGATCACACTCCCAGCGGGAATAAGGAAAATGAAAATGAAAGCAAAGTGGCTCCCGATTGCAGCAGCAGTAACCGCTGCCCTGGCTTCCCAAGCCGCCTTCGCCGTTGATTTCCACGGCTACTTCCGTTCAGGTGTTGGTGTTTCCGACAACGGCGACATGCAAACACTGAGCAAACAACGTGTTGGCCGTCTGGGTAACGAAAATGAAACCTACGGCGAAGTCCAGCTGGGTCAAGAAGTATTCAGCAAAGACAACAAGACTTTCTATGTAGACTCCATGTTTGCCATGACCTCCGGTCAGAAGCGTGACTGGGAAGCTGACAACAGCGATGCCGACTTCGCACTGCGTCAGTTCAACGTACAGGCCAAGAACCTGTTTGGTGGCGGCGAAACTCTCTGGGCTGGCAAGCGTTTCTATCAACGTCATGACATCCACTTATCCGACTTCTACTACTGGGATGTTTCCGGTGCTGGTGCTGGTGTAGAGAACATCCAAGCTGGTCCTGGTAAACTCTCCGTGGCTGTTGTACGCAATGATCCGTGGGATGCGTACGATGCTGGTGATAATACCACCACCCTCGACACCAACGTTTTCGATCTTCGTTATGCTGGGATCCCCCTGTGGCAAGATGCCAGCCTCGAACTGGGTTATGACTTCGCCAATGCCAATCCGACCGACCAGCAGGACGCTCAGTTCCCGAACATCGATGATGGACACATGCTCACTGCAGAGCTGACTTGGGCTGTGATGGGTGGTTTCAACAAGACTGTTGCCCAGTACTTTATTGACGGTTTGTCTGGTCAGGCTTCCAGCTACGGTAGTGGTTCCGGTAGTGGCCTGCAGGCAAATTCCTCCAGTGGCGATGGCTTCCGCCTGATCAATCACGGTGTAATTTCACTCGGTGAGAAAGTTGAAATGGGTCACCAGTTGGTCTACGGCAAGTCCAGTGACTTCTCCGAAGGCCTCACTAAATTTGATGATCGTGACACCTTCTCTGTAGTAGTTCGCCCGGCTTATAAGTGGAACGATTACATGAAGACCTACCTGGAAGCTGGTTACTTCAAGGATCATCAGACTAAGCAAGGCTCTTCTGAAGAGACCAACGATGGTTCCAAGTTCACCTTGGCACAGGCTTGGTCTGCCGGTCCAGGCTGGTGGGCTCGCCCAGAGCTTCGTGTCTTTGCCAGCTACCTGCAGCAGGATGAAGCCTTCCGTGCCGACAGCAATGGTACCCCGCAAGATGACACTTGGACCGTGGGTGTGCAAGCCGAAGCTTGGTGGTAATCTGAGTCTTACCTGATACACTGTGCCCCCGCTAGTCGGGGGCATTTTTTTCTAAATGGATTTGCATCACTATGAAACAGAAACTTTTTTTCTTGACCGTGGTCGGCGGGCTCGTGATGGGCGGTTGCTCTTCCTTCGAGGCCCAAGTTGCGCCGACACAACAATATAAGTCTGTAGTCAGCAATCGGGATGCTGCAGTCTCTGCCTTGTCGAGTGCTTCTGAATGTTGCCGTGATCTCTCCGCCTTGCCGTACAAGGAACTTCCAGTAAGCACGGGACAGGTGGTTCCTATTGATACCTCATCACCGGTTTACCGTTTTGAAGAGGGAAAGAGCTACTTTGCTGCCTATCATCTGCCTGTGAACAGCGGTGATCTGCGGATCACGGTTGAGGGAATCGTCGACCACACATTGTTCAACCCCATCGCTTTGATGCTGGACTCACGTCATCGGGTAACCCGTAAACTGGGTCCAGAAACCTTCAAGTATGAGCCAGCTAGGTTCATGAGCGGGGACCGGATGGAAGCGGTGTTTACCGTGGATAGATCCCAAGTCGGCAATCCCAACAACGAAAGCTATTTGGTGATCTACACCGACGAGTCCAAGTTGGGAGGGACAACAACTGTCATGAGCCAGACCAAGCTAATGGCCAAGTCTATGTCGGTGGTGGACTATGGTGCCAAAGATCCTGTGGTCCCTCACTCTCCATGGGGGGTGGTACGGCTCTCGGTAGAGGATCTGAGCGGTAAGCAAACTAGCAGTAATTATTACAAGCCGACCTATGATGCGCCGATCCCGCCCCCAGCCCCTGCCGTTGAGGCCACACCAAACAAACTGATGGTCGTTCCTGTGGCTGCATCGGGCGTTACTAGCAGAGCAACTGCCGCCCCCATGCTGAGCGAAACAGAGACCTTCTACAACAGCCAGATCGAGAAAGCGGTCAAGGCCGGGGATATCGACAAGGCGATGCAGCTGGTGAGTGAAGCCGAGCGGGCAGGTTCAACCAAGGCGAAATCCGTCTTTATTGATGCGGTGAAACGTTCACAAAAAAACTGAATGACTGAATTTATGTAGACTTATATTTATTTCAGGCCTCCCTTGTTGGAGGCCTTTTTAATCGGTAGACTGGATAATATAAAACATCAATGCGTTACATTAAGTTACAATTAGTTTCCTTGGGTATCATATGGTTTCTCTGTGATTTATTTTGAAGTGATTCATTTCTTTTTGCCGCGCGACTATAACAATGCGAAATAATATTCAAGATTCCCTCACTTCCCCTTATTTAATTATCTTGTGATCTCTCCTCCAAATTTATTATTCCCTTGGGTGCGGCGCAGGCATTTTAAAAGCTGCTGGGTTATATTCTGTTGGTCAAAATAAGCAACCCGGGAAACGTATCCAGTACTACGTCAGATGAAGAAGGTCGTCATCTATAGCTGCACTGAGTCGTTGACGGAAAAAAATCCATTCAGGAGCGCACACATGTTAAAAAATGCTTTCTCTAATCTGCAAAAGGTCGGTAAGGCGCTGATGCTGCCCGTATCGGTCTTGCCCGTTGCAGGTATTCTGCTGGGGGTGGGCGCTGCTCACTTCAGCTGGTTGCCGGAAATTGTCTCCCAGCTGATGGAGCAGGCCGGTGGTTCAGTGTTTGGTCAGATGGCCCTGCTGTTCGCCGTCGGCGTGGCACTTGGCTTTACCAATAACGACGGTGTATCCGGTCTGTCAGCCATCGTCGGCTACGGCATCATGGTCGCGACCCTGAAGGTCATGGCACCTGTGATGGGCGTCGAAAGCATAGATACCGGTGTGCTGGGGGGTATCCTCGCCGGTGGTGTCGCTGCCTGGGCGTTCAACCGTTTCTACAAGATCCAGCTGCCCGAGTACCTTGGCTTCTTCGCCGGTAAGCGTGCCGTGCCCATCATCACCGGCTTCGTCTCCATCGGCCTGGGTGTTGTGCTCTCCTTCATCTGGCCGCCGATCGGTGGTGCCATCGGTGCCTTCTCCGACTGGGCTGCCAACCAGAACCCGGTACTGGCCTTCGGTATCTACGGCGTGGTTGAGCGCTCCCTGATCCCGTTCGGTCTGCACCACATCTGGAACGTCCCCTTCTTCTATCAGGCGGGTACCTGTGTCAACGCCGCTGGCGAAACCGTACACGGCATCATGACCTGCTTCCTGACTGCAGATGACGCTTCCCGTGCTGCCGGTAACGGCTTCGGTCAGCTGGCCGGTGGTTACCTGTTCAAGATGTTCGGTCTGCCTGCTGCCGCGTTTGCCATCGCTCACTCAGCCAAGCCGGAAAACCGTGCCAAGATAGTTGGTATCATGGCCTCTGCTGCCCTGACCTCCTTCCTGACCGGTATCACCGAACCTATCGAGTTCTCCTTCCTGTTCGTGGCACCGGTACTGTATGCGATTCACGCCCTGCTGGCTGGTCTGGCCTATGTGCTGACCAACTCCCTGGGTGTCGTACACGGTCACACCTTCTCCAACGGCTTCATCGACTTCGTGGTGCAATCGCCCCGTGCCGACAACATGCTGCTGCTGGTCGGTCTGGGCCTGGTCTACGCCGTCATCTACTACGTGGTCTTCACCGTGGTGATCCGTGCCATGAACCTGAAAACCCCGGGTCGCGAAGACGAAGCTGCCGAAGAGACCGTTGGTCAAAGCAAAGACGAGATGTCTGCTGCCCTGGTGTCTGCCTTCGGTGGTAAAGAGAACATCGCCTCCCTGGATGCCTGCATCACCCGTCTGCGTGTCGGCGTGAAGGATGTGGCCAAGGTTGACCAGGCTGGTCTGAAGAAGCTGGGCGCCGCCGGTGTGGTGGTTGCTGGCTCCGGTGTACAGGCCATCTTCGGTACCAAGTCCGACAACCTGAAAACCGAGATGGACATCTGGATGAAGAGCAACTAATGGTTGCCTGACATCGAGAGTTCCGAAAAGGGAGGCGCAAGCCTCCCTTTTTGCTGGGCGCTTGTCAGCCCGCTGGACGGAGGGCCGAGCAGATCCGGGGGGAGGGGATTGGCTGCTCCCCTGTGGATCGGCATTAAAAAAGGCGCCTGATGGCGCCTTGTGCAGGATGGGAAACTGCCTAGAGTTTTTCCAGATCCCGCTCTATCTCGCTTATCTTGTTCTGCACCACTTTTTCCAGGTGGCGCAGATCGCGCAGGATTTTCTGCTTGATGTCCTGATCGATCTCGACCTGTACGCCCTGAGTCAGGTTATCCAGCTCATCCACCACGTACTTGAGGTTGGCGTTGATCTCGGTGACATCCTTGTACTCATGGGTGCCCGAGTCTATCAGCATGGTCTTGCGCTGACGGGGATACTTGAACTTGACGCTCTTGGCGAAAAACTCCCCCTTCTGCTTCTTGAAATAGATCTTGAGGATGTCGTGGTTGGCCTCCTGGCGCAGGGTATAGCTGTCCACTGAGGTGGGCTCCTGGATCCCCAGGCTCTTCAGATTCTCGTACATCGGGCTTCCTCGGTTTGAAACGATCCTGACCCATCTATCTTAACCGAGTCACGGTGGCTTGCCTGTGACAGGAGCGCCAAAATTACCAGGGTCCCAAAAGATCCCTTTTTTCGCTGCTCGGTCGTGCATGAGGACCACCCAAAATAGTGTGGCTGGCTCACAACCATCAAAAAGGGCGCCATAAGGCGCCCTTTTATGCACGGCAACGCGGATTACTCGTCGATGGAACGCAGCAGGGCGTTGATACCGACCTTGGCGCGGGTCTTGGCATCCACCTTCTTGACGATGACGGCGGCATACAGGCTGTACTTGCCGCACTTGGAGGGCAGGGAGCCGGAGACCACCACCGAACCGGCCGGCACGCGACCATAGTGGATCTCGCCGGTTTCGCGGTCATAGATGCGGGTGGACTGGCCGATGAAGACGCCCATGGAGATGACGGAGCCCTCCTCGACGATCACCCCTTCAACCACTTCGGAGCGGGCACCGATGAAGCAGTTGTCCTCGATGATGGTCGGGTTGGCCTGCAGCGGCTCCAGTACGCCGCCGATGCCGACGCCGCCGGAGAGGTGCACGTTCTTGCCGATCTGGGCGCAGGAGCCCACGGTGGCCCAGGTATCGACCATGGTGCCTTCATCGACGAAGGCGCCGATGTTGACATAGGAGGGCATCAGCACGGTATTGGGAGCGATGAAGGAACCCTTGCGAGCGGTGGCCGGCGGCACCACGCGCACGCCCGCCGCCTTGAACTGCTCGGCGGTGTAGTCGGAGAACTTGAGGGGAACCTTGTCGTAGTACTGGGCGTCGTCGCCCTTGATGATGCCGTTGTCATTGATGCGGAAGTAGAGCAGCACGGCCTTCTTCAGCCACTGGTGGACGACCCACTCACCGGCAATCTTCTCGGCGACCCGGGCCTTGCCGGAGTCCAGCAGATCGATGGCCTCCAGAATGGCGGCCTTGGTGGCGGCATCGACGGAGCCGGGGGTGATGGAATCACGGCGCTCGAAGGCCGCTTCGATGGTCTGTTGCAACTGGGTCATGACAGGTTTCCTTTAAAAAATTCTGTTTGTTGTATCACACTTTTCCAATCGTTTTTAAGGGCTCTGGCCGATTTCTTCAAAAGAAAGGCGATTTATTGTACTTAAGTGGCCCAACCACTTGTTCTGATTGATAAATCAGAACAATAAACGGTGTCTTGTGAAGCCTTGCCCGGGCCTTATCGCCCCTCTTCGTCCCCCTGCTCCTGCGGGTTGAGCTGATTGACCAGCCGCTCCTCCAGCGCCTGCTGTTCGGCCTGGTTCAGCGGCTCGCCGGCCAGGGTGGTGAGGCTGAAGAAGTCTTCCACCCGCTCGCCTATGGTGGTGATCTTGGCGGCATGCAATTCGATGCCGCACTGCTGGAAGACGGCACCGATGCGGGCCAGCAGGCCCGGGGTATCCAGGGCGGTCAGCTCCAGCAGGGTGTGGCGGCTTTCCCCCTTGTGGGGCAAGAAGACCACCCGGGTCGGCACGCTGAACTGGCGATGGCGCCTGGACAGGGGCTTGTTGCGCAGCACCAGCTTGCCCGGCTCCTGCAACGCCTTCTCCAGCGCCTTCTTGATGGTGGCGGTGCGGTTGGGGCTGATGGGTTCGCCATTGGGTTCGAGCACGATGAAGGTGTCCAGCACGTAGTCGTTGCGCGAATTCATGATCTGGGCGTCGTGGATGTTGAGGTTCTTCTGATCCAGCGCCGAGGCCACGGTGGCGAACAGATTCGGGGTGTCGCGGCAATAGATGAACACCTCGCTGCCGCCCCGGATGGGGTGCTTGCCGATGAGCACCAGGGGGGCCGGATTGTCGCCGTGCGCGATGATCTTGCGGCAATGCCAGGCGATCTGCTCCGGGCTGTGGCGCAGGAAATAGTCGGCCTTGAAGTCGTTCCAGAGGGCGCTGACGGCCTCCTCCGGCACCTCGCGCTGGGCCAGGATCTGCCTGGCCTGACGCTGGTTCTCGCGGATCTTGAGCCGCATGTCCGGCGGGTTTTCCAGCCCCTGGCGCAGCGCCTTCTGGGTGGCGAAGTAGAGTTCGCGCAGCAGGGTGCCCTTCCAGTCGTTCCACAGGGTGTCGTTGGTGGCACAGATATCGGCCACGGTCAGGCAATAGAGCAGATCCAGGTGCAGTTCGTCGCGCACCTTGTGGGCGAAGTCGGTGACCACTTCGGGATCGTAGATGTCGCGGCGCTGGGCGGTGACCGACATCAGCAGATGGTGGCGCACCAGCCAGGCCACCAGGCGGCTCTCGTAGCGATCCAGCCCGTGCAACTGGCAGAACTCCAGCGCATCGACGGCGCCGAGTTCGGAGTGATCTCCCCGCCGTCCCTTGGCGATGTCGTGGAACAGGGCGGCGATGCTGAGCAACTCCGGCTTGCGAAGTTGGGCGAACACCTCGTGGCAGAGCGGGTGGGTCTGGCGGCTGGCCGGATTCGGGAAGCGATGGATGTTCTGGAGCAGGCGATGGGTGTGCTCATCCACCGTGTAGGCGTGGAACATGTCGAACTGCATCTGGCCGACGATGAGGTTCCACTGGGGCAGATAGGCCGCGAGGATCCCGTACTTATGCATAAGAGTGAGGGGCTGGCCGATGCCGTTGGGGTGGCGCAGCAACGCCATGAAGAGGCGACGGCATTCGGGCAGGTCCTGCAGCCAGCAGCTGAGGGTGCGTCTGGCCTCCCGCAGCTGGCGCAGGGTGGCGGAGTGGATGCCGGCGATGTCCGGGTGCTGGGCTATCTGGTAGAAGAGCCGCAGTATGGCGGCGGGGTCGCGGCCAAACAGCTCGGAATCCACCGCATCGATGAGGCGGCCACGGAGCTGGAACTCGTCGCTGATGCGGCGCACATCCATGGCGGTGTTGCCGAGGATGGCCTCGTCAAACAGCTGCAGCAGCATCTCGTTGAGCTCGGCCACCCGTCTGACCGTCTGATAGAAGCGTTTCATCATCTGCTCGACCGGGCCGTTGCCTTCCCCCTCGAAGCCCAGCATCTGGGCCACGGTGCGCTGGCGGTCGAACAAGAGGCGGTTGTCCCCCTTGTTGATGGCCATGTGCAGGGCGAAACGCACCTTCCACAGGAAGTTCTGGCAGTCGAGCAGCTCGCGGTACTCGGCCCGGTTGAGGAAGCCGTGGCTGGTCATCTCGAACAGGGTAGTGGCGCCGAAGTGGCGGCGGGCGACCCAGGCCAGGGTCTGGATGTCGCGAAGTCCCCCGGGATTGTTCTTGAGATCCGGCTCCAGCTTGTAGGCGGTGCCGAGAAACTGCTGGTGGCGCAGGCTCTGTTCCTCGCGCTTGGCACGAAAGAAGGCCTCGCTCGGCCAGAAGTGTTGGGGCTGGGTGGCGGCCTGCAGCTGTTCGAATCCCGCCAGGCGTCCGGTGATGTAGCGCGCCTCGATGAGGTTGGTGGCGACAGTGATGTCGCTGCGGCCCTGCTCGATGCACTCGCTCACGTTGCGCACCGATTGCCCGACCTCCAGCTTGAGATCCCACAAGAGGGTGATGAACTCGCCGATGCGCAGCCCCAGCACCTCGTCCAGCTCGTCCCCTTCATAGAGGATGAGCAGGTCGATGTCGGAGTGGGGGTGCAGTTCGCCCCGGCCATAGCCCCCCACCGCGATCAGGGTCAGGCTGGTCTTGTCGAAGCCGAACTTGTGCCAGAGCCTGGTCAGCAGCGCGTCCATGTACTCGGAGCGGGTGGCCACCAGTTCGATGATGTTGTCACCGGCATCGAAGCGCTCGTGCAGCCAGACAAGGAAGCGGCTCAGATACTCCTTGCAGTTGTCACGGGTGAGCTGGTCGTCGGGTAACAGGTGGGGGGAAAGCAGACTGGCATCCATGGCATCTCACACACAAGTGGCAGGCAAACGGCTGGAACGGGCAGTAAAAACCCCGGCGCTTTTGAGGTCAGGGCCGGGGTTCGATGTTAGCTGTGTTTGATGACGCGGTCGATAGTGTCGTCGGGGCGCAGGGTGAGCACCTCGCAGCCATCCTCGGTGACCAGCAGGGTGTGTTCCCACTGGGCGGAGTCGCCGCCATCCTTGGTGGTGACAGTCCAGCCATCCTTGGGATTGATGCGGCAGTGGTACTTCTTGCTGTTGACCATGGGCTCTATGGTGAAGCACATGCCCGGTTTGAGCTCCAGCTTGCCGCCATTGCGGTAGTGGAGGATCTGCGGCTCTTCGTGGAACTCGCTGCCGATGCCGTGGCCGCAGTAGTCACGAACCACTGAGAAACCGGCCTGCTCGACGATGGGCTGGATCACGGCGCCGATTTCGGTGATGCACATGCCGGGACGCACCCGCTTGATGGCGGCGTACAGGCTCTCTTGCGCCACCTTGCACAGCTGGCGACGCAGGGGCGTGGTCTGGCCCACGATGAACATGGCGGAGGTGTCGCCGTGGTAGCCATCCTTGATGACGGTGATGTCCAGGTTGATGATGTCCCCTTCCCGCAGCTTCTTGTGATTGGGGATGCCGTGGCAGATCACATCATTGACCGAGGTGCAGATGGACTTGGGGAAGCCGTGATAGTTGAGCGGGGCGGGGATGGCCTGCTGTACCTCGACGATATGGTTGTGGCACAGGGTGTTCAGCTCGTCAGTGGTGACGCCAGCCTTGACATGGGGGGCGATCATGACCAGCACATCGGCGGCCAGCTGGCCGGCAATGCGCATCTTTTCAATCTCTTCCGGTGTCTTGATTTTAATGGACATGGGATCTCTCTTGGGGCCTGACTGCGCATCCTGCCGATGCCCAACAATCAGGTAATGAAAAATAGATGCGTTTGCAATCAGGGCAAAATTTTATCCCCAACCCCCGTTTACTTCCAGTGTGATCGTCATCGCAACGTTATCCAGCGGTCGCAGCCCTCGCCGGGATCCATTTTTAGCGGCCCAGCTGGTGGTGTCCTGACCAAAGTTATGGTATAAAGCGCGCCGGAATGGGGAACTTGTGCCCCCTTCCATCACCCTTACTCAATAACACACACACATCGACACCTGTACCGGGGTGCCCCTTTGGGGTCGGTTACATGGGATGTGTGGAGGCCTAACCCCAATACAGAGGTATAAAATGGCTAAAGTTTCTATGCGCGACATGCTGCAAGCCGGCGTTCACTTCGGTCACCAGACTCGTTACTGGAACCCGAAAATGAAGTCCTACATCTTCGGCGCCCGCAGCAAGGTTCACATCATCAACCTGGAAAAAACCGTTCCGATGTTTGACGATGCCATGAACTTCATCAGCTCCGTAGCTGCCAAGAAGGGCAAGGTCCTGTTTGTAGGTACCAAGCGTGCCGCGTCTGAAGCCGTAAAAGAAGCCGCTGAGCGTTGCGACCAGTTCTATGTTAACCACCGCTGGCTGGGCGGCATGCTGACCAACTGGAAAACCGTTCGTCAGTCCATCAAGCGCCTGAAAGATCTGGAAACCCAGAGCCAAGACGGTACCTTCGACAAGCTGACCAAGAAAGAGGCGCTGATGCGTACTCGCGAAATGGACAAGCTGGAGAAGAGCCTGGGTGGTATCAAGAACATGGGCGGCCTGCCTGACGTTCTGTTCGTTGTCGATGCCGACCACGAGCACATCGCTATCAAAGAAGCCAATAACCTGGGTATCCCGGTAGTTTCCATCGTTGATACCAACTCCAACCCGGACGGCGTTGACTATGTCATCCCGGGTAACGACGACGCTATCCGTGCCGTACAGCTGTACCTGAATGCTGCTGCTGACACCGTACTGGAAGCTCGCGCTCAGGACATCGTTGTTCAAGCCGAACAAGATGGCTTCGTTGAAGCTGAGTAATTGATAAGGACTGTAAAGCCCTTATTAACCAAGCTGATGTAATTGGTTAGCAGGGGCCCTTGTGGCCCCTGTTTCTTGTCAATTCAAGACCGAGGATACTGGACATGGCTAACGTTACTGCCGCCCTGGTAAAAGAACTGCGCGAGCGCACCGCCGCTGGCATGATGGATTGCAAAAAAGCACTGGAAGAAGCCGCTGGCGACATCGAGCTGGCAATTGAGAACATGCGCAAATCCGGTCAGGCCAAGGCCGCCAAGAAAGCGGGCCGTATCGCCGCTGAAGGCGTGATCTTCGCCCGCACCGAAGGCAACGTTGCCGTCATGATCGAGCTGAACAGCGAAACCGACTTCGTCGCCAAAGACGCCAGCTTCATGGCCATGGGCCAGAAGATCGCCGACATCGCCGCGACCCAGAAAATTGCCGACATCGACGCCCTGAAGGCCGCCGATTTCGGTAACGGTGAGTCCGTTGAGCTGACCATCACCAACCTGATCGCCAAGATCGGTGAGAACATGAACCTGCGTCGCGTGATGCTGGTTGAAGGTGACAACCTGGGTACCTACGTACACGGTTCCCGTATCGGTGTTATCACCAAGCTGACCGGCGGTACTGCCGACCTGGCCAAAGATCTGGCCATGCACGTCGCTGCCAACAGCCCGCAGTTCGTCAAGCCTGAAGATGTGTCTGCCGAAGTCGTTGCCAAAGAGCGCGAAATCCAGATCGACATCGCCATCAACTCCGGCAAGCCGAAAGAGATCGCCGAGAAGATGGTTGAAGGCCGCATGAAGAAGTTCACCGGTGAGGTTTCCCTGACTGGTCAACCCTTCGTGAAGGATCCGTCCATCACCGTGGCCGAGCTGCTGAAGAAAGAAGGCGCTGACGTTGTTTCCTTCACCCGTTTCGAAGTGGGCGAAGGCATCGAGAAGCAAGAGACCGATTTCGCGGCTGAAGTTGCAGCCCAGATCGCGGCCGCTCAGAAGGCCTAATCGAACCGGTTTTTCCGTTTCCCCAGACCGCGACTTATGTCGCGGTCTTTATATGACCAGGAATCAGTGACATGAGTACCAATCCCAAGCCTGCATACAGACGTGTTCTTCTGAAGTTGAGTGGTGAAGCCCTGCAAGGATCCGAGGGTTTTGGCATTGATCCAGCGGTGCTGGAGCGGATGGCCCAAGAGATCAAAGAGCTGGTTGAGCTGGGTGTTCAGGTCGGTCTGGTCATTGGCGGCGGCAACCTGTTCCGTGGTGCCGGTCTTGCCAAGGCGGGCATGAACCGCGTGGTGGGTGACCACATGGGCATGCTGGCGACCGTCATGAACGGCCTGGCCATGCGTGATGCCCTGCATCGTGCTTATGTGAACGCCCGTCTGATGTCTGCCATCTCCCTGCAGGGTGTCTGCGATTCCTACAGCTGGGCCGAGGCCATCAGCCAGCTGCGCGCCGGCAAGGTGGTGATCTTCTCCGCCGGTACCGGAAACCCCTTCTTCACCACCGACTCCGCAGCCTGCCTGCGCGGCATCGAGATCGAAGCCGACGTGGTGCTCAAGGCTACCAAGGTCGATGGTGTGTTCACCGATGATCCGGTCAAGAACCCGGATGCAGTGCTCTATCAAGAACTGAGTTATGATGAAGTCCTTGAAAAAGAACTCAAAGTGATGGATCTTGCTGCTTTTACCCTGGCCCGCGACCACGATCTGCCGATCCGGGTGTTCAACATGAACAAACCGGGCGCCTTGCGTCGGGTTATCATGGGTGAGCCGGAAGGTACCCTGATCCACCACGTCAGCAAGTAAGACAAGCCTGAGCCGCCTGGCGCGCTTGTCCATTACGCCAGTAAACAAGATAGATACGGGCCGCATGCCGGCTCGTTCGCCAAAAGGAAAACCACTGTGATCAACGAGATTAAAAACGACGCCAAGGACCGCATGGCCAAGAGCGTAGAATCGCTCAAGACCCAGATGTCCAAGATCCGTACCGGCCGCGCTCACCCGAGCCTGCTCGACGGTATCCAGGTGGAGTATTACGGTGCCGCCACTCCTCTGAAACAGTTGGCTAACGTAGTGGCAGAAGATGCCCGCACCCTGTCCATCTCCATCTTCGATCGCTCCATGATCCAGGCGGTGGAAAAAGCCATCCTGACCTCCGATCTGGGCCTGAACCCGTCCAGCAACGGCCAGACCCTGCGTGTGCCGCTGCCCCCGCTGACCGAAGAGCGTCGCCGCGATCTGACCAAGATCGTCCGTGCCGAGGCCGAAGGCGCCCGGGTTGCCGTGCGCAACATCCGTCGCGATGCCAACGCAGACCTGAAGGCGCTGCTGAAGGACAAGGAGATCTCCGAGGATGACGACCGTCGTGCCCAGGAAGAGATCCAGAAACTGACCGACGCCTTCGTCAAGCTGGTGGATGAAGCCCTGGCCGCGAAGGAAAAGGAGCTAATGGAAATCTAAGCCTCCGACAGGTATATTACGAGCGCCGTGTAGTGCCCCTGCACGGCGCTTTTGTCTTTGTGGGAGAAATGAATGTCGCTTTTGGCAGCGCTAGGCGATAGCGCCAGCTCGTCCTTGCCTCGTCACGTCGCCATCATCATGGATGGCAATGGTCGCTGGGCTCAGAACCGTGGCAAGATGCGGGTCTCTGGCCACAAGGCGGGCGTGAAATCCGTGCGTGAGGCCGTGGCCTTTGCCGCCCGTGCCAAGATGGAGGCGCTGACCCTGTTCGCGTTCTCCAGTGAGAACTGGCGCCGCCCGGAAGGGGAGGTCAATGCCCTGATGGAGCTGTTCATGACGGTGCTTGGCCGCGAGGTGAACAAGTTGCACAGCAATGGCATCCGGCTCAAGGTGATCGGCGATACCGCCCGTTTCAGTGAACGGCTGCAGGCCAAGATCGCCAAGGCCGAGGCCCTGACCGCCGGCAACCAGGGACTGACCCTCAACATCGCCGCCAACTATGGCGGTCAGTGGGACATAGCCCAGGCGGCCCGCAAGCTGGCTCGCGCCGTGGCAGCGGGCGAGCTGGATGCAGAGGCGGTCGATGAAGAGGCTCTGGCACGTCAGGTCTGCATGGCCGACCTGCCTCCGGTGGATCTGCTGATCCGCACCGGCGGGGATCATCGCATCAGCAATTTTGTGTTATGGCAGCTTGCTTATGCCGAGCTCTATTTTACCCCGGTCTTGTGGCCCGACTTTGACGAGGCCGAGTTCAGCGGGGCAGTTGCCTCCTTCGTTGCTCGCGAGCGTCGCTTCGGGTGTACGGGTGAACAGATACGGGAATTGATCGCCGCGCAACAGACCGGCTAAACCCCGCTCCCAAGAGAGAGGTTTCTTTTGCTAAAACAACGAATTATTACCGCATTACTGTTAGTACCCCTGGTGTTGGGGGCACTGTTTTTCCTGCCATTGAAATTCTTTGCCCTGCTCGCTGCCCTGGTCTTTCTGCTGGCCAGCCGTGAGTGGAGCGCCTTCGTCTCTGCCCAGCCGCAACAATGGTTGCCGCTGGTGTTCTGTCTGTTGCTCGGTGCCAGCCTGTTCTGGGTGCCGGTAGAGCAACTCTGGATCCCCCAGCTGCATCCGCTGGTGATGGGGGTGCTCTGGACCGCCATCAGCTGGTGGCTGCTCGGGCTGCTGCTGGTGCTGCGTTACCCCAGGAGCGCCAGGCTGTGGAAAGAGTCCGTCTGGCTCAAGTCCCTGTTCGGTCTGGTGACCCTGGTGCCCTTCTTCTGGTCCCTGGTGGCCATCCGTGGGTACAACTTCTATCACGACCCCATGATGGGGGCCTGGATCCTGCTGTTCGTGATGGGCCTGGTCTGGGCGGCAGATTCTGGCGCGTATTTTTTCGGCAAGGCGTTCGGCAAGCACAAGCTGGCCCCGGCCGTCAGCCCGGGTAAAACCATAGAGGGCATGCTGGGCGGCCTCTTTACCGCCAGCGTGCTGGCCATAGGCGTGACCTGGTTCATGGGCTTCGTGCCGGCCAAGATGGGGGTCGTGCTGCTCTGCTCCCTGCTGGCGGTACTGGCGTCCGTGCTCGGCGACTTGACCGAAAGCATGTTCAAGCGGGAGGCCGGCATCAAGGATTCCGGTACCCTGCTGCCGGGCCACGGCGGCATCCTCGATCGCATCGACAGCCTGACGGCGGCGCTGCCCGTCTTCCTGCTCAGCTATCTGCTGCTCGGTCAGGAGTTCTGATGCGCAATCTGGTCATTCTGGGAGCCTCGGGCTCCATCGGTCAGAGCACCCTGAAAGTGCTGCGGCAGAATCCGGGGCGCTGGCAGGTGCTGGCGCTGACTGCGGCTCGCAGCGTGGACGCCATGGTGCGGGACTGTCTCGAATTCTCCCCCCGTTTCGCCGTCATGGTGGATGAGAAGGCCGCCAGCGATCTGGCCGGCCGACTCAAGACCCACGGCTGCCCCACCCGGGTGCTCTGTGGTCAGGCTGCCCTGTGCGAAGTGGCCGCTCACCCTGACGCCCACAGCGTCATGGCGGCCATCGTCGGTGCGGCGGGTCTGGCACCCACCATGGCCGCCGTGCGTGCAGGCAAGCGGATCCTGCTGGCCAACAAGGAGGCCCTGGTGATGTCCGGCGCCTTCTTCATGGAGGCGGTGCGCCATCACGGCGCCGAGCTGCTGCCCATCGACAGCGAACACAATGCGATTTTCCAGTGCCTGCCCGAGGCCATCCAGCGCGAGCCGGGCTTCTGCGATCTGGCAGGGGCTGGCATCAGCAAGATACTGCTGACCGGCTCAGGCGGCCCCTTCCGCTATACCGACATCGACGAGCTGGCCAGGGTCACGCCGGCCCAGGCGGTGGCGCACCCCAATTGGTCCATGGGGGCCAAGATCTCGGTGGACTCCGCCACCATGATCAACAAGGGGCTGGAATACATAGAGGCGCGCTGGCTGTTCAACGCCCTCCCGGAGCAGATCCAGGTGGTGATCCACCCCCAGTCGGTGATCCACTCCATGGTGCAGTACAAGGACGGTTCAGTGCTGGCCCAGCTCGGCAACCCGGACATGTGTACCCCCATCGCCCACGCCCTGGCCTACCCGGCCAGGATTGAGTCCGGCGTGGAACCTTTGGATTTCTTCAGTGTCGGAGAGTTCAGCTTTATCCGCCCCGACTACGCCCGTTATCCCTGCCTGGCACTGGCCATGGCGGCCTGCCAGCAAGGGCAGGCGGCGACCACCTCTCTCAATGCCGCCAACGAGGAGGCCGTCGCGGCTTTTCTTGCAGAGCGCATTGGATTTATGGATATTGCCAGAGTCAACGAATCCATCATGACGACACTGGGCACCAGTGCCGCAGGTTCGCTGGAGGATCTGATTGCGCTGGATGGCAGGGCCCGTGCCCATGCCCAGCAACTGATAGAGGGGCTTGCTCGATGAACGGACTGTGGTGGCCAGCGGCCTCTCTCTACGCCTTCGGGAATGATGTCGAGGTGAAGCTCTGATGGGCGGCGTGTTGTGGAATATTGGCGCCTTCATCGTGGCCCTTGGGCTGCTGGTGGCGGTGCATGAATTTGGCCACTTCTGGGTAGCCCGCCGCTGCGGCGTCAAGGTCGAGCGTTTCTCCATCGGCTTTGGCAAGGCGATCTGGCGCCGCATCGGCAAGGATGGCACCGAGTATGTGCTGGCCCTGATCCCGCTCGGCGGCTACGTCAAGATGCTGGACGGCCGGGTCGATGAACTCAAGCCGGGGGAGGAAGCGCAGGCCTTCAACCACAAGAGTGTCTGGGCGCGGATGGCCATAGTCGCGGCCGGCCCCATGGCGAACTTCGTATTCGCCCTGTTCGCCTTCTGGCTGATGTTCATGATAGGGGTGCCGAGCGTCAAGCCTGTGGTCGGCGAGGTGCGCCCTGCGTCCATCGTGGCCCAGGCCGGCATAGAGCCTGGCATGGAGATCGTCGGCGTCGGCGACGAGGCCACCGGAGACTGGGAGAGCGTGACCTATGCCCTCATCAGCCACCTGGGTGACAAGTCGGTACAGCTCAAGCTGAAGGCGCCTGGCGCCAGCTACGCCGTCGACAAGACGCTGATGCTGGAAAGCTGGAGCTTCGATCCGGACAAGGAGTCCCCCATCGGCAGCCTGGGGATAGTCCCCCTCGGCGGCAAGGTGCTGCCCGTGGTGCAGGCCATAGTGCCCTCGAGCGCCAGCGAGAAGGCGGGTCTGCAGGTGGGCGATCGCATCAAGGGCGTGGATGATCAGGCGATTACCGAATGGACCGAGTTTGTCGAGAGGGTGCAGCAATCACCGGAGCAGCCACTGCAGGTGACGGTGGAGCGCGAGGGCAGCGATCTGACCCTGACCCTGACCCCGGATGTGAAAAAAGTACGGGGCCAGCTGGTCGGTTTCGTCGGCCTGTCGCCGCAACTGGTTCCATTACCGGATGAGTATCGAGTTCTGTTACAGTATGGGCCTTTGCAAGCCCTGTGGCATGGGGTCCAGAAGACCTGGAGCCTGATCACGCTGACCTTCGACATGATCGGCAAGCTGATCGGTGGCATCGTCTCCCTGGACAACCTGAGCGGCCCCATCTCCATCGCCAAGGGGGCTGGCAGCAGCGCAGATTACGGGTTGGTCTATTTCCTCGGTTTCCTGGCGCTCATCAGCGTCAACCTGGGGATCATCAATCTGTTCCCCCTGCCGGTGCTGGATGGGGGCCATTTGGTCTACTTCCTCATCGAGGCAGTCACCGGCAAGCCGGTACCAGAAAAAATTCAGGAAATTGGGTTCAGGATAGGCGCCGCCATTCTGATGTTACTGATGGGCATTGCGCTGTTTAATGATTTCGCTCGCCTCTGAGGCTAGAGCATCAACAAGGACACATAAGAACAAAATGGCTGTTAAAAAAGCATTGGTGTTGAGTTGCCTGCTGGGAGCCAGCTTCCTGGCTCAGGCGGCCCCTGCCTCTTTTGTGGTGCAAGACATTCAGGTCGAGGGTCTGCAGCGGGTGACCCTGGGCGCCGCCCTGTTGAATCTGCCGGTCCGGGTCGGTGACTCCGTGGACTCGGTGGCCCTGGCCAACGCCATCAAGAAGCTCTATGCCTCCGGCAACTTCGAGGACGTCAAGGTCTATCGTGACGGCCAGGTGCTGCAAGTCGTGGTGAAGGAACGCCCGACCATCTCCAGCATCGAGTTTTCCGGCAACAAGGACATCAAGGAGGAGCAGCTGACCCAGAGCCTGGAGTCCTCCGGCATCCGCGTCGGCGACCCCCTGGATCGCACCGTGCTGAGCTCCCTCGAGAAGGGACTGGAAGATTTCTACTACGGCGTGGGCAAGTACTCCGCCAAGGTCAAGGCCATAGTCACCCCGCTGCCCCGCAACCGGGTCGACCTCAAGTTCACCTTCGTGGAAGGGGAAGCGGCCAAGATCCAGCAGATCAACATAGTCGGCAACCAGGTGTTCCCGGAAGAGAAACTGCTGGCCCAGCTCTCCTTGAAGGACGATGTGCCCTGGTGGAACTTCACCGGCGATCAGCGCTATCAGAAGCAGAAGCTGGCCGGTGACATCGAAGTGCTGCGCTCCTACTACATGGACCGCGGCTACATCCGTTTCGCTCAGGAGTCCACCCAGGTCTCCATGACCCCTGACAAGAAGGGCGTCTACGTCACCCTGAACATCAAGGAAGGGGATCAGTACAAGGTCTCCGGCGTGCAGCTCAAGGGCGATCTCATCGACCGTGGCGGCGATATGAAGGGGCTCATCCCCATAGAGGCAGGCAGCGTCTACTCCGCCAGCCAGGTGACCCACACCGAAGAGGTGCTCTCCAAGTTCCTCGGCCGTTATGGCTACGCCTACCCGAAAGTGGTCACCTTCCCCCAGGTCAATGACCAGACCAAGGAAGTGGAGCTGATCGTCAACATAGAGCCGGGTCCCCGTGTCTATGTGCGCAACATCAACTTCAGCGGCAACGTCACCACTAAGGACGAAGTGCTGCGTCGCGAGATGCGTCAGATGGAAGGCACCTGGCTCTCCTCCGACAACGTCGAGCAGTCCAAGACCCGTCTCAACCGCCTCGGCTTCTTCGAGACCGCGGAAGTGGACACCAAGCGGGTGGCGGGCAGCGACGATCAGGTCGATCTGGACTTCAAGGTCAAGGAGCAGCCGGCAGGCTCCATCAACGCCGGCATCGGCTACGGTACCGAGTCTGGTCTGAGCCTGCAGGCGGGCCTGCAGCAAGACAACTTCATGGGGACCGGCAAGAAGATCGGCATCAACGCCAGCACCAACGACTACTCGAAGAACATCGATCTCAGCTACAACGATCCCTACTTCACCGTCGATGGGGTCAGCCTGGGCGGCCGTCTCTACTACAACAAGTTCAGTGCGGCCGATGCCAACATCGTCGACTACGAAAACACCACCATAGGTTTCCGTCTCTCCAGCGGTTTCCCGGTCAACGAGAACAACCGTCTCGACTTCAGCCTCGGCTACGAGAACAACAAGCTCTCCCAGCCCAACCCCTATGTGCAGGTGGATGAGTTCTGGAAGGTGTATCAGGCCAACCTGGATGGCGACAACCGCATGGTGTTCAACACCGTGGACGTCACCGCCGGCTGGACTCGCTCCACCCTCAACAAGGGTCAGTTCCCGACCGCCGGTGACCGTCAGCGGGTGAACGCCAAGGTGACCGTGCCTGGCATGGATCTGCAGTACTTCAAGCTCAACGCCGAAGACTCCCATTACTTCCCGTTTGATGCCGACCACCAGTGGGTCATGCTGGCCAAGGCCCGCGCCTCTTACGGCAATGGCTACGGCAGCAACGGTGACTACGACCACGTGCTGCCCTTCTTCGAGAACTACTACGCCGGTGGCTTCGACACCCTGCGCGGCTTCAAGAGCAACACCGTCGGTCCGAAGGCGCTCTACTACTACAACCTGGGCGGTAACGACGTGATCCAGGGTACCGACAGCTCGGTGGGGGGCAATGCCCTGGCGGTGGCCTCCCTCGAGATGATAGTGCCGACGCCGTTCGCGTCTGAAAGCTACCAGCCCCAGCTGCGGACCAGCTTCTTCATCGATGCCGGTACCGTGTGGGATACCACCTTCGAATATGGTCAGTACCAGAACCGTTGCTTCAGTGGCTGTAACTATCTGATGGACTATTCTGACCCCACCAATATCCGGATGTCGGCGGGTCTGTCACTGCAGTGGCTCTCCCCCATGGGACCCCTGGTGTTCGTGCTGGCACAGCCGCTCAAGAAATACGAAGGGGACGATACCGAAGTCTTCTCCTTCAACATCGGCCGTACCTTCTAAAGGCTGGCCCGCCCCCAGCAGGGGGTATTCAATGATGGGACGCGCAGCTTGCGTGCCTCACCAGGTAACAAGCCGGTCCCAGAGATCGCTTGCACAATCAGGTAAATCAGGTAGCCCTCGACCGAGGGACCAAGGAGTAAGTGTGAATAAAGCGTTGAAAGTAGCTGGTTTGAGTTTTGCACTGATGGCTGCCGGTATGGGCTCCGCCTGGGCTGAGACCAAGATCGCCGTGGTCGACATGGGCGAAGTCTTCCAAAAGCTGCCCCAGCGTGAAGCCGTGGCCAAGAAACTGAAGGGCGAGTTCGAGCCGCGCATGCGCGAGCTGCAGAAGCTGGAATCCGACGGTCAGGCTCTGGTCGAGAAGTTCAAGAAGGACGAAGCCTTCATGAGCAACGAGCAGAAGAAGCAGAACCAGGAGAAGCTGGCCAAGCTGCAGATGGAGTTCAACCAGAAGCGTCAGGCGTTCGAGCAGGACAACGGCCGTCGTCAGGCTGAAGAGCGCAACAAGATCCTGACCAAGGTGCAGGCTGCCATCGACGCCATCGCCAAGAGCAATGGCTACGATCTGGTGCTGGAGCGCAATGCTGCTCCCTATGCCGCCAGCAAGCTGGACATCTCCAGCCAGGTTATCTCTCAGGTAAGCAAGAGCAACTAATTGATGGCATTCACTCTCGCACAGCTGGCCCAGCAACTGGGGGCCGAGGTCCATGGGGATGGGACCCGGGAAATCCGCAAGGTAGCGACACTGGAAAAAGCCGGGGAGGGGGAGATTGCCTTCCTGTCCAACAAGAAGTACCGGCATTTCCTGGAGCAGAGCAAGGCGACTGCCGTGCTCATCACTGAGGCGGACCTGCCGTTTTGCCCCACCAATGCCCTGGTGCTCAAAGACCCCTATGTGGGCTTTGCCCGGGTAGCCCAACTGCTGGACACCACACCGCAGCCGGCCACGGATATCCATCCGAGTGCCGTCATCGCGGCGGATGTGCAACTGGGCGAGAGAGTGGCCATCGGCGCCAATGCGGTCATCGAATCCGGCGTCGTGCTGGGGGATGATGTCCGCATCGGCCCGGGCTGTTTCGTTGGCAAGGATACCCGACTGGGAGCACGCTCCCGGTTGTGGGCCAACGTCACCCTGTATCATAACGTGACCCTGGGCACGGATTGTCTGGTGCAAGCCGGCACCGTGATCGGGGCCGACGGTTTCGGTTATGCCAACGAGCGTGGCGAGTGGATCAAGATCCCCCAGCTCGGCGGCGTGACCATAGGCAACCGGGTGGAAATCGGTGCCTGCACCACCATAGACCGCGGTGCCCTGGAAGACACCCGCATCGCGGACAACGTCATCATCGACAACCAGTGCCAGATCGCCCACAACGTCGAGATTGGCTACGGCACCGCCGTGGCGGGCTCGACCGTGATGGCCGGTAGTCTCAAGGTCGGCAAATACTGTATCATTGGCGGCGCCTCCGTCTTTAACGGGCACATGGAGATCTGCGACCAGGCCACCGTCACCGGTATGGCCATGGTGATGCGACCCATTACCGAGCCCGGAATCTACTCTTCAGGCATCCCCCTGCAAACCAATAAAGAGTGGCGCAAGACCGCCGCCCGGGTGATGCGTATCGAAGAGATGCACAAGCGGTTGAGCCGACTTGAGAAAAAGCTGGATCAAGAATAATCACGATTGGTATAGGGTACTGTTTTGACTACTGAAAAGAAAAGCCTGGGGATCCAGGAAATCATGGATCTGCTGCCCCACCGTTATCCGTTCCTGATGGTGGACAAGGTGGAAAATTACGAGATCAGCGATGAGCGCAAGACCCTGCGCGCCATCAAGAACGTCTCGTTCAACGAGCCGATCTTCCAGGGGCACTTCCCGGCCAAGCCGGTGTTCCCCGGCGTGCTGATCCTGGAAGCCATGGCCCAGGCGACCGGTATCCTGGCCTTTACCATGGTGGGCAAGCCGTCCCCCAACGAGCTCTATTACTTTGCCTCCATCGACAACGCCCGCTTCAAGCGTCCGGTCGGCCCTGGCGATCAGCTGGTGCTCGACGTAGAGTTTCTGAAGGAGCGTCGCGGCATCGCCAAGTTCACCGGCGTTGCCACAGTCGACGGTGAAGTGGTCTGTACTGCCGAACTGATGTGCGCCAAACGCGAGGTGTAACCGTGATTGACCAGACTGCCATCATCCACGATACCGCCATCGTCCATGAGTCTGCCGTGATCGGCAAAGGGGTGGAAATCGGCCCCTTTACCGTCATCGGTGCCGAGGTGGAGATAGGTGACGACACCTGGGTGGGGTCCCACGTGGTGATCAAGGGCCCGACCAGGATCGGCCGTGGCAACAAGATCTTCCAGCACACCTCCATCGGTGAGGATTGCCAGGACAAGAAGTACGCCGGTGAGCGCACCTTCCTCGAGATCGGCGACAACAACGTGTTTCGCGAGAACTGCACCGTGCACCGCGGCACCACCCAGGATCAGAGCCTGACCCGGGTTGGCAGCGGCAACCTCTTCATGGTCAACGTGCACGTGGCCCATGACTGCATGATCGGTGACAACTGCATCTTCGCCAACAACGCGACCCTGGCTGGCCACGTTCACATCGGTGACTTCGTGATCTTCGGCGGTCTGTCTGCCATTCACCAGTTCGGCCGCGTCGGCTCCCACGCCTTCGTCGGTGGCTGCGCCGCCCTGAACAAGGACGTGCCGCCCTACGTGATGGCCGCCGGCAACTACGCCAAGCCGTTCGGGGTCAACTCCGAAGGGCTGCGTCGTCGCGGCTTCACGCCCGAAGCCATCTCGGCCGTCAAGCGTGCCTACAAGGAGATCTTCCGCTCCGGCAAGACCATCGAAGAGGTGCTGCCGGTACTGAGCGAGATGGCGGCCACCGAGCCGGCTGTCCAGCTCTATGTGGATTTCCTCAAGGGCAACGAGCGCGGGATCATCCGTGCCTAAGCCCATCCGCATCGGCATAGTCGCCGGAGAGACCTCCGGCGACATCCTGGCTGCCGGTCTGGTGCGCGAGCTGCTGGTTCGTTATCCCGATGCCCAGTTCGAAGGGATCGCCGGGCCGCGCATGCAGGCCCTGGGCGTCAAGGCCCTGTTCGAGATGGAAGAGCTTTCCGTCATGGGCATCAGCGAGGTACTGGGACGTCTGCCCCGGATCCTCCAGGTGCGCCGCGAGTTGCTGCGCCACTTCATTGCCAATCCCCCGGACATCTTCGTCGGGGTGGATGCACCGGATTTCAATATCGGGGTGGAGCTGAAACTGCGCCGCGCCGGTATCAAGACGGTCCACTACGTCAGCCCCTCGGTCTGGGCCTGGCGTCAGGGCCGCATTCACAAGATCAAGGCCGCCACCGACATGGTGCTCGCCTTCCTGCCGTTCGAGAAAGCCTTCTACGACCGCTTCGATGCCCCCTGCCGCTTCGTCGGGCACACCATGGCGGACGACATTCCCCTGGTGCCGGATCGGCAGGAGATGCGCGAGACCCTCGGCCTCGAGCCGGGCCGCCGCTGGCTGGCGGTGTTGCCGGGCAGCCGCAGCGCCGAGGTCGGCTTCATGTCCCCCGTCTTCCTCGAGGCCTGCAAGCACCTGACGGTGCACTGCCCGGATCTCGGCTTCATAGTGCCGCTGGTGAACGAGAAGCGGCGCGAGCAGTTCCTCGCCATCAAGGCTGAGGTGGCGCCGGATCTCGACATGGTGCTGCTGGACGGTCAGGGCCGTGAGGCCATGATTGCCGCCGATGTGGTGATGCTGGCGTCCGGCACGGCCGCGCTGGAGGCCATGCTGGTGAAGCGCCCCATGGTGGTGGGCTACAAGCTCAAGCCGCTGAGCTACTGGCTGGCCCAGTGGCTGGTGAAGACGGAGTACGTCTCCCTGCCGAATCTGCTGGCAGACAGGATGCTGGTGCCCGAGCTCATTCAGCATGAGTGCACTGCGGCCAATCTGGTGGAAGAGGTCAGCAAGTTGCTGGAGCACGACAACAGCGAGCTCATCGCCACCTTCACCAAGTTGCACCAGAAGATCCGCTGCAACGCCGATGTGCAGGCCGCCGAGGCGGTGGCCGAGCTGCTCGACAGTTAGGGTGGCTGGCGGCGCGCTGTTGGCGTTATGTTGTGCTGATACTGGCCCTGCGGGGCCGGTTTTGATTCAAGGCCTGTGATATGACGATCGATATTCCACAAGACAAGCGGGTTGCCGGGGTTGACGAGGTGGGCCGTGGCCCCCTGGTGGGTGACGTGGTCACCGCCGCGGTGATCCTGGATCCCGCCAATCCCATCGAAGGCCTCGCCGACTCCAAGAAGCTCTCCGAGAAGAAGCGCCTCGCCCTGTACGGCGAAATCAAGGCAAAGGCCCTGGCCTGGTCCATCGGCCGCGCCACCCCGAAGGAGATCGACGAGCTCAACATACTGCACGCCACCATGCTGGCCATGCAGCGCGCCGTGGCGGGCTTGTCCATCACCCCCGAGCTGGTCTTTATCGACGGCAACCGCTGTCCAAGTTTGCCGATGGAGGCCCGTGCCGTGGTCAAGGGGGACAGCCTGGTGGCCGCCATCAGCGCCGCCTCCATCCTCGCCAAGGTGACCCGCGACGCCGAGATGACCGAGCTTGACGGCCGTCATCCCGAGTACGGCTTCGCCCGCCACAAGGGCTATCCCACTGCCGAACACCTCGCCATATTGGCCGAGCGCGGCCCCCTGCCTGAATATCGGCAGAGCTTCAAACCGGTGCGCCGGGCGCTGGGGATCGAATAGATGGCCGATCCTCGCTTCGTCCACCTGCGGGTCCACTCCGACTTCTCCATGGTCGATGGCCTGCAGAAAATCGGCCCCATCGTCTCGGCGGCCGCGGCCAACAACATGCCGGCCCTGGCCCTGACCGACCAGATGAACATGTGCGGCCTGGTGCGCTTCTATGGCTCGGCCCACGGCAAGGGGATCAAACCCATCGTCGGGGCGGATTTCTGGGTGCAGAGCGAGGAGCTCGGCGACGAGCAGTTCCGCCTCACCCTGCTCGCCATGGACAATGACGGCTATCAGAACATCACCCTGCTCATCTCCCGCGGCTACCAGCGCGGCCACGTGCAGGGGCGGCCTGTCATCGACAAGGGCTGGCTGGTCGAGCACGCCAAGGGGGTGATAGTGCTCTCCGGCGGGCGCGAGGGGGATCTCGGCAAGTTCCTGCTCAAGGGCAACCGCCAGATGGTGGAGCAGAGCCTCGCCTTCTACCGGACTCACTTCCCGGATGCCTACTATCTGGAGCTGCTGCGTACCGGCCGCCCAGACGAGGAGGTCTACCTGCACATGGCGGTGGCCATCGCCGCCGAGTTCGAGTTGCCGGTAGTGGCCACCAACGAGGTGGTGTTCCTCGGGGCCGACGACTTCGATGCCCACGAGATCCGGGTCGCCATCCACGACGGCTACACCCTGATGGACAAGCGCCGTCCGCGCCGTTACAGCCCGCAGCAGTACCTGCGCAGTCAGGAAGAAATGTGCGAGCTGTTTGCCGACATCCCGGAGGCGCTGGAAAACACGGTGGAGATCGCCAAGCGCTGCAACGTGACGGTGCGTCTGGGGGAGTACTTCCTGCCGAACTTCCCGACCGGCGACATGACCACCGAAGATTTCCTGGTGATGAAGTCCAAGGAGGGGTTGGAAGACCGCCTGGCCTTCCTGTTCCCGGATCCGCAAGTCCGCGCCGCCAAGCGTGGCGAGTACGACGAGCGCCTCGACATCGAGCTCAAGGTGATCAACCAGATGGGCTTCCCGGGTTACTTCCTCATCGTGATGGAGTTTATCCAGTGGTCCAAGGACAACGGCATCCCCGTTGGCCCGGGCCGGGGCTCGGGGGCGGGCTCCCTGGTGGCCTACGCCCTCAAGATCACCGATCTGGATCCCCTCGAGTTTGATCTGCTGTTCGAACGTTTCCTGAACCCCGAGCGGGTCTCCATGCCCGACTTCGACGTCGATTTCTGCATGGACAGACGGGACGAGGTGATCGACCACGTCTCCGAGATGTATGGCCGGGAGGCGGTCTCCCAGATCATCACCTTCGGCAGCATGGCGGCCAAGGCGGTGGTGCGGGACGTGGGCCGGGTGCTGGGCCACCCCTATGGCTTCGTGGATCGCATCTCCAAGCTCATTCCGCCGGATCCGGGCATGACGCTCGCCAAGGCGTTCGAGGCCGAGCCCAAGCTGCCGGAGCTCTACGAGCAGGACGAGGAGGTCAAGGACCTCATCGACATGGCGCGCCGACTGGAAGGTGTGGTGCGCAACGCCGGCAAACACGCCGGTGGTGTGGTGATAGCCCCCACCAAGATCACCGACTTCGCGCCGCTCTACTGCGACGATTCCGGCCACCACCCGGTGACCCAGTTCGACAAGAACGACGTGGAGTACGCCGGCCTGGTGAAGTTCGACTTCCTGGGGCTGCGGACCCTCACCATCATCGACTGGGCCCTCGGCATGATCAACCCGCGCCTGGCCAAGGAGGGCAAGCCGCCGGTCGACATCGCCGCCATCCCCATCGACGACAAGAAGTCGTTCGCGTTGTTGCAGCGCTTCGAGACCACGGCGGTATTCCAGCTCGAATCCCGCGGCATGAAGGATCTCATCAAGCGGCTGCAGCCCGACTGCTTCGAAGACATGATCGCCCTGGTGGCCCTGTTCCGTCCGGGCCCGCTGCAGTCCGGCATGGTGGACAACTTCATCGAGCGCAAGCACGGCAAGGAGGCCATCTCCTACCCGGACGAGAAGTGGCAGCACGAGAGCCTCAAGCCCATACTCGAGCCCACCTATGGCATCATCCTCTACCAGGAGCAGGTGATGCAGATAGCCCAGACCCTGGCGGGTTACACGCTGGGCGGCGCGGACATGCTGCGCCGGGCCATGGGCAAGAAGAAACCCGAGGAGATGGCCAAGCAGCGGGCCGGTTTCGAGGAGGGCGCCATCAAGAACGGCGTCGACGGCGAGCTGGCGATGAAGATCTTCGATCTGGTGGAGAAGTTTGCGGGCTACGGCTTCAACAAGTCCCACTCCGCCGCCTATGCGCTGGTCTCCTACCAGACCCTCTGGCTCAAGACCCACTTCCCGGCCGAGTTCATGGCGGCGGTGATGACCGCGGACATGGACAACACCGACAAGATAGTGACGCTGGTGGACGAGTGTCAGCGGATGGGGCTCACCGTCATACCCCCTGACGTGAACACCGGCCGCTATCGCTTCTCGGTCAACGAAGATGGTCATATCGTCTACGGCATAGGCGCGGTGAAGGGGGTCGGCGAGGGCCCCATAGATGCGATACTCAGCGCGCGGGATCAGGACGGCCCCTTCCGGGATCTGTTCGACTTCTGCAACCGGGTCGACATCAAGAAGCTCAACAAGCGGGTGATGGAAAAACTCATCCTCTCCGGCGCCATGGACCGGCTCGGCCCCCACCGCGCCGCCCTGATGGCGACGCTGGAAGAAGCCATGCGCGCCGCCGAACAGCACGCCAAGGCCCAGGCGGTGGGGCAGGTCGACATGTTCGGGGTGCTTACCGAGGAGATAGACGACGTCAAGAAGGCGTTCGCCAACGTGCCGCACTGGCCCGACAAGGTGTGGCTGGAAGGGGAGCGGGAGACCCTCGGGCTCTATCTCACCGGCCACCCCATCAACCAGTACAGCGGCGAGCTGCGTCGCTACACCTCGGGCCGGCTGTGCGATCTGCATCCCACCTCCCGGGATACGGTGACCACGGCGGCGGGGCTGGTGATCGCGGCCCGCAGCATGGTGACCAAGCGCGGCAACAAGATGGGGATCTTCACCCTGGACGACAGATCCGGCCGTCTGGATGTGACCCTCTTCAGTGAAGCGCTGGAAAAATACGAAGAATTGATGCAAAAAGACCGTATTTTAGTGGTTTCTGGACAGGTCAGCTTTGATGACTTCTCCGGTGGCCTTAAAATGTCGGCCCGCGAATTGCTGGATATCAACGATGCGAGGGAGCGTTTCGCCAGGGCGATCCGCATCTCCCTCGATGAACAACGCATTGACGAACGCTTTTTCCCGCGTTTGTGCGAGATTTTGGAGCCCGCCCGTGCCGGAGTCTGTCCGGTTCAGGTAAACTATCGTCGGCCCGGCTCCCGGGCGCGATTGACGCTCGGTACCGAGTGGCGGGTGACGCCCACCGATCAACTGATAGATGACTTGCGAGTCCTGCTTGGACGAGAGCGGGTTGAATTGGTTTTTGATTAGAGGATCTATTGTCCCTATGAGTCTTTTTCTGGATTTTGAACAGCCGATCGCCGAATTGCAGGCTCAGATCGATGAACTTCGCCATGTGAGCGAGCACAACAGTGCCGTGGATCTCAGCGAAGATATCCGTCGGCTGGAGAAGAAAAACGAAGAGCTGACCAAGAAGATCTTCGGCGATCTGGGGGCCTGGCAGGTGTCCCAGATGGCGCGTCATCCCCAGCGCCCCTACACCCTCGACTACATCGAGCAGATCTTCACCGACTTCGACGAGCTGGCCGGCGATCGCGCCTACGCCGATGACAAGGCCATCGTCGGCGGCATCGCCCGCCTAGACGGCGAGCCCGTCATGGTGATTGGTCAGCAGAAGGGTCGTGAGACCAAGGAGAAGATCCGTCGCAACTTCGGCATGCCGCGCCCGGAAGGGTACCGCAAGGCCCTGCGCCTGATGCAGATGGCCGAGCGCTTCAAGATGCCGATCATCACCTTCATCGACACCCCGGGCGCCTACCCCGGCGTGGGTGCCGAGGAGCGTGGCCAGTCCGAGGCCATTGCCCGCAACCTGAAAGTCATGGCCGGTCTGACCGTGCCCGTGGTCTGCACCGTGATAGGTGAAGGCGGCTCAGGCGGCGCGCTGGCCATCGGCGTCGGCGATCGCGTCAACATGCTGCAGTACTCCACCTACTCCGTCATCTCGCCGGAAGGTTGCGCCTCCATCCTGTGGAAGAGCGCCGACAAGGCGCCGGTGGCCGCCGATGCCATGGGCATCACCGCCCAGCGCCTGAAGGAGCTGAAGCTCATCGACAGCATCGTCGAAGAGCCCCTCGGCGGCGCCCACCGCAATGTGGAGCTGATGGCCCAGCGCCTGAAGGATCGCATCAAGCAAGACCTGGCGGCCTTGCGCCCGCTGGACAGCGACCAGTTGCTGGAGCAGCGCTACCAGCGCCTGCTGGGTTACGGCTACTGCTGATGCCCGGCGATCATCTCTTGTGAAAAGTCCCCGCATTGCGGGGACTTTTTTTATGGGTGGCAGAAAACCTGGGATCTCATCTCGTCATCACCTCCTGCCTCACCTGTACCAGGGGGCGGCGCGGGTGGCGGGGGGCCTTGGCCTGCGCGAGGCGACGCCACTCCCGCCACAACAGCCAGCAGAGCGGCGGGGTCAGCAGCAGCACGGTCGCGGGCTGGGCCAGCAGCACGCCGTCGCGGCCCCACCAGAGCGGCAGCAGGAAGATGAGGGGCAGCAGCAGCGCCGTCTTGGCGGCCGAGATGACCAGGGCCTGGCGGGTGCGCGCCATGGACTGCAGCAGCACTATGCCGAACATGATGATCCCCTCCAGCGGTATGGCGGCGAGGTTGAGGGTCAGGCTGCTGACGGCGGCGGCCAGCAGTTCGGCATCCTGATCCCCGGTGTAGAGCATGGCGACCTGGCGGGGCAGCAGCTGGATCAGCAGCCAGACCGCCAGACCGTAGATGAGCGTGATCTTGAGCCCCATGGTCATCAGGAATCTGAGATCCCGCTGGCGCCCTGCTCCTGTGGCCTGGCTGATCAGCGGCTGGATGCCGAAGGCCAGCCCCTGCAGGATCACGATGAACACCGCCTCCGTGTAACCCGCCACCGTGAAGCCCGCCAGATCCTTGACCGAGCCGTGCACCATCAGCTGGCTGTTGTGCAGCAGCAGCAGCAACCCCAGGTTGAACTGGGCGATCAGGCTCGGCAGCCCGGTGAACAGCAGCCTGGGCATGGCCGGGAAGCTGGGCACCAGCTGACGCCAGTCCAGCCGCAACCTGGCGCGGGAGGTAAAGAAATAGCCAAGGCCAAGCAGGCTGACCACCCCTTCCGAGATGAGGGTGGCCTGGGCCGTGCCCACCAGCCCCAGCCCCAGGCGGCCGACCATGATGTAGTTGAGCAGTATGTTGAGCAGGGCACCGCCGCTCACCAGCACCATGGCGAGGCGGGGTCGACCGTCGTTGCGCAGCAGATAGGGCACCGCCAGGTTGCTGGCCAGCAGCAGGGTGCCGCCCCCGATCCAGCCGAGGTAGTCGCTGGCCTGTTGCCAGGTCTCGGTGTCCGGTGTGATGCCCAGGGCCAGCAGGATGTCGATGTGCCAGTGGTGCAGCAGCAGCGGCGCCAGGGCCCCCAGCAGCCCCAGCAGCCAGAGCGCATTGACCAGGGCCTGGCGGGCCAGGGCGACGTTTCTGGCCCCCTGCTGGAGGGAGATGGCGGTCGCCGCCCCCATGGCGATCATGGCGGCGAGGCCGATCAGCACCATGATGACCGGGTAGACCAGATTGATCCCGGCGAGACCGGCGGCCCCCACATAGTGGCCGACGAAGATGCCATCCACCAGGTAATAGGCGCCGGAGACCAGCATGGCCATGATGGAGGGGAGGGCATAGCCCCAGAAACGGCGGGTCATGGCCCGCTGGCGGCGAATGAAATAGGCTGACATATCTGTGCTTCTGCCGGGTCGGGGATCGAAGCCACAGTGTAGATTCTTATCTTTCCATTGATAATCAGGTGTTTATTTGATGCATTGATGAGTAATGCTCATCAGTCTCGCGGGCTATGGTGGGCCTTCAACATGTCTATCAGGGCCCGCAGGCCGTGGCCCAGCTGGTGGCGGCTGGGGTAGAAGAGATGGAAGCCGGCAAAGGTGGGGCTCCAGGCGCTCAGCACGCTCACCAGCCGACCCGCCGCCAGGGCATCGCTCACCTCCTCCTCGTAGCAGTAGGCCAGTCCCAGACCCGCCTCGGCCGCCCCCAGATAGAGGGCGGGGGTGCTGGTGGTCAGCGGCCCGCTCACCTCTATCTCCAGCAGAGCGCCGTCGGCGGCAAAGGCCCAGCGATAGTGGTGGTGGGGGGTCAGGCGGTAGCCGATGCAGTCATGCTGGCTGAGTTCGGAGGGGTGCAGGGGGATGCCGCGCCTTGCCAGGTAGTCGGGGGAGCCCACCACCAGATAGCGCTGCAACGGACCCAGGGGCACGGCTATCATCTCCTGGGGCAGCAGATCGCCGTAGAAGAGGGCGGCGTCATAGCCATCCTCGATGAGACGGGGCATCAGCTCCTGCTCCACCACCTCCACCTGCATGCGCGGATAGCGCACCAGGTAGTCGATAAGCACAGGGGCCAGCACCTCCTGAATGGCGGCCCTGGGCGCACAGATCTTCAGCCTGCCGACCGGCTCATCCCCGTGGCGCGTCAACTCCTCCAGCGCCTCCTCCAGCTGACCCAGGGTCGGCAACAACTGCGTCAGCAATCGCTCCCCCGCCTCGGTCGGCACCACGGCCCGGGTGCTGCGATTGAGCAGCCTGACTCCCAGACGACTCTCCAGCCCCTTGAGGGAGTGGCTCAGGGCCGAGGCAGAGACCCCGAGCTCGAGGGCGGCCCTGCTGAAACTGCGGTGGCGGGCGACGGCGGCAAATACCGCCAGTTCGGCAAGATCGGTGCGGGTGATGGTCATGTTCAGCAAGGGGCAGTGGGGGAAAACCAAGGGTACGCCAAGGGCGGGCGGGAGACAATCGGCACGCTGTCGCGGGAGTTGTAACGGCTTTGTTGCACTTTCAGGGGGGCCAAAAATCACCACCCATTTTTGATTTGTTAAAAAATTTTCGCAACATGGCATACGTAATGTGATCTTGCTCGTTTGAAAGGCGACTGGAATCAAACTTTGGTTGATTAATTCAAAAAAACGCTGTGATTAATAGGGGCTTTTAACTAGAGTCAGCTCATCGGATGAGGTGGCCGTTGCCAGTTTGTTAAATGGCGCGAGCGACACCCTCAGCATCACGATCTCATGCCTTCGTTTGTTGCAATTTGGTTGTCACATGGAGTGATGGCCGGATAGCCGGGGCCTGAGAATAAAAAAGGACGAACAGCAGGTGTTCCAGGGAGAGGGAACCGGGCCCATGCCCACCGACTAGTAAGAATCCACTTTCCTTGATGACAGGAACATCCCTATGTCTGACATGAATATTGCAGTTGAAGGCAGCTTGAGCAAAGCCCCCTCCCGTGGCATCAACAAGGCCGATCTGGTCTGGATGCTGGGCCTGTACGGTACCGCCATCGGTGCCGGTGTCCTCTTCCTGCCGATCAATGCCGGCGTCGGTGGCCTCTGGCCGCTGGTGGCCATGCTGGTGCTGGCCCTGCCGCTGACCTTCTTCGCCCACCGCGGCCTGACCCGCTTCGTGCTGTCCGGCTCCACCCGTGATGGCGACATCACCGAAGTGGTGGAAGAGCATTTTGGCAAGACCGCAGGCAAGTTCATCACCCTGCTCTACTTCTTTGCCATCTACCCCATTCTGCTGATGTACTCGGTGGCCATCACCAACACAGTCGAGAGCCTGATGGTTCACCAGCTGGGCATGACGGCGCCTCCCCGTGCCATCCTCTCCCTGGTGCTGATCCTGGGTCTGATGGCGATCGTTCGCCTCGGCGGCCAGGTGATCGTCAAGGCGATGAGCGTGCTGGTGTTCCCCTTCGTGATCACCTTGATGGGCCTGGCGCTCTACCTGATCCCGCACTGGAACGGTGCCATCATCACTGAAGCTCCGGCTCTGGGTGACGCCTTCAACGGTGACTTCATCAAGACCCTGTGGCTGGCCATCCCTGTCATGGTGTTCTCCTTCAACCACTCCCCGATCATCTCCTCCTTCGCGGTGGACAACAAGGGTCGTTACGGTGAAGGTGCCGAGAAGAAGTGCAGCAACATACTGCTGGGCGCCCACGTCATGATGGTGATGACTGTGATGTTCTTCGTATTCAGCTGCGTACTGAGCCTCTCCCCGGCTGATCTGGCGGCGGCGAAGGAGCAGAACATCTCCATCCTCTCCTACCTGGCCAACCACTTCGACAACCCGGTGATCGCCACAGTGGCACCGCTGATCGCCCTGGTTGCCATCAGCAAATCCTTCCTGGGTCACTACCTGGGTGCGCAAGAGGGCATGAACGGCCTGATGGCCAAGGCGCTGCGCGAGAAGGGCAAGAAGGTCGAGATCAAGCAGCTGAACAAGGTGACCGCGCTCTTCATGATCCTGACCACCTGGGCCATCGCCACCATCAACCCGAGCATCCTCGGCATGATCGAAGACCTGGGCGGCCCCATCATCGCCATGCTGCTGTTCCTGATGCCGATGTACGCCATCGCCAAGATCCCGGCCATGCGCAAATACGCCGGCAACATCAGCAACGGCTTCGTGACCCTGATTGGTCTGATCGCCATGTCCGGCATCATCTACAAGCTGATTGCCTGATAATTCCGGTTACGCCGTTGAATGAAGAAGCCGCCTCCCAAGAGGCGGCTTTTTTATTTGCGGCGCAGAGTGCTTAACAAAGCCGTGGCAGCGGCCTAACATGGCGGGATGTTTTTCTAGACAGGACAAAAGGATATGTCTGGGTTGAAAAAGGATCTCGGGCTCTGGCAGGGGATGGGGCTGCTCGCCACCTCACTGCTCGGCACCGGGATCTTCGTGGTGCCGGCGACCGCGGCCTCGCTGGCGGGAGGGGCCTCGCTCTGGGCCTGGGTGCTGCTCATCGTACTGGTGCTGCCCATCGCCTTTACCTTCGCCCGTCTCGGGCGCCGCTATCCCCATGCGGGCGGGGCGCCGCACCTCATCGGGCTCGCCTTTGGCAACGGCGCCGAGCGCTTCTCCGCCTTCCTGTTTCTGGCGGTGCTGCCGGTGGGGCTGCCCGCCGCCCTCACCATAGCCGCCGGTTTCTGGCACGCCCTGTTCGACATGGGGGAGTGGACCCTGTGGGCCATCCAGCTGCTGACCCTGCTCGGGGTCTTCCTGCTGGGGCTGAGGGGGGCGCGCTCCTCCGGCAACCTGCAACTGCTGATTGCCCTGGCCATATTGGGGCTGACCCTGCTCATCTGGTTCAAGGGGGATCTGAGCTGGCGCGACGGGGCCCAACCGCTGCCAACGGCCGCCGAGTGGCCCGCCATGGGCACGGCGCTGGCGGTGATGTTCTGGTGCTTCGTGGGGCTGGAAGCCTTCGCCCACATGGGGGAGGAGTTCAAGCGGCCGGAGCGGGACTATCCCCTGGCCCTGCTCGGCGGCGTGCTGCTGGCGGGGCTCATCTACTGGGTGCACTCCCTGGTGGTGCTCAAATACGGTCTCTATGGGGACGAGGCGACCAATGCCACCGCCATCCCGGCCCTGCTCTCCCTGCTGTTCGGCCCCACCGCCAAGTGGCTGGTGGCGGTGCTTGGCTATCTCTCCTGCTTCGCCAGCATCAACATCTACCTGCAGGGGTTTGCGCGCCTTATCTGGAGCATGGCGCGGGAAGGCAAACTGCCCGCCTCCCTGGCCCGGCTCTCGGCCCGGGGCGCCCCCCTCAATGCCCTGTGCTGGGTGCTCGCCATCTGCCTGGTCTCCATCACCCTGATCCTCTGGCTACGGTTGCCGCTCGATGAGCTGATCCGCTACGCCAACGGCAACTTCGTGCTGGTCTATCTGCTCTGCATGGCGGCGGGCTGGCGCCTGCTCGGCGGCACGGGCAAGGGGCTGGCGGGGGTGAGCGTCTTGCTCTGCGCGGCCGTGCTGGTGGCGCTCGCCTCCCAGGTACTCTACGCCGTGGTGCTGAGCGCGGGCTACGGCTGCTTCTCCCTGTGGCGACGCAGGCGCCGTCGCTCGGCATCAGGCGACGTCTGCGCCATCAAGTAGCCGCCCAAAAAAAGCCCCGCAGTGCGGGGCTTTTTGCTGGCTATCAGAAATGGGGGTGCTTAAAGGTCAGGCAGGTCGCTGCGCAGCAGGGCGTAGTGGTGCAGGGAGATGAAGCCATCTCCCTTCCACTCGCACTCCCGCGCCGTACCTTCGTAGCGAAAGCCGGCCCGCTCCAGCAGGCGGGCGGAGGGGAGGTTGGGCTCCTCTACCACCGCCAGCAGCCGGTGCAGCGCTGTGGTGCGGTAAGTGAGCGGGAGCCACAGCCGCAGCGCCGCGCTCATCACCCCCTTGCCCCAGTGTTCGGGATAGAGCCAGTAGCCGATCTCGGCCCGCCGGTGCTGAAGGTCGGCATCGTTGTAGCCGATGGCCCCCAGCGGCTCTTTGGTGTGCGGATTGCGAATGAGGTGCCAGGCACCGCGGCCCGTGATGTTCAGCTCGGCGTACCAATCCATCTGGGCCTGGCATGCCGTCAGGCTGTCGTAGCTGACGCCGTAGCAGGCGATGACTCGCGGATCCGACAGGCCGCGATAGACGTGGGGCAGGTCGGCCTCGGTGACGGGATCCAGCCTGATCTCTGGCGGTGAAGTTGAATTCATGAGGGCTCCTTGCGACCAGCCATGGCTGGCCGCTTGTGTTGAGTCAAACAGGGGGAATGGCCAAGATGGTTCATGACTCTGCTCATGATTCGACCAGCCCGAGCAGGCCGGCCAGCCTTGCCAGCTCATGGCGCCACTCCTGCTGCAGCCGCGGGGTCTGGTGCCTGGGCTTGCGGGCGAGATCGGCGGCCAGCAGGGCATCGAGCTCATACCAGCGGGCCAGCAGGGCCTCTTCGTTATCCGCCGGGCCGGCCGGGGCTTGCACCATTGCGGAGGCGGCCAGGCTTGCCTTGTCTGCAGCCAACGAGGGCGCATCGCCGAGCAGCTCGGCATAGGCCCGCTCGGCGCTGTGTGCCTCCTGGATGCGGCCGTCTCTGATCAGCCAGAAGCGGTTGCAGCTGCGCTCGATCAGATCCCGGTCGTGGGAGACCAGCAAGACGCCCCCTGGGAAGGCGTTCAAGGCCTCGGCCAGCTCCTCCTTGCCTGCCAGATCCAGGTGGTTGGTGGGTTCATCGAGCCAGAGCAGATGGTGGCTCGCCAAAGAGAGGGCGAGGAACAGCAGCCTGGCCCGCTCACCCCCGCTCAAGGCGTGCACCCGCTGGCCATGGCGGGAGTAGGGGAAGCCCGCGCGGATCAGCGCCTGGCGCCGGGTCACCTCCGGCAAGGGCGCTAGGGGATAGAGGGCGTCGCTCAGGGTGGCGTCGCCATCCAGCTGCTGCAGGGACTGATCGTAGTAGGCGATGCTGGCGCCTGGGTGGCGATACCAGCCCTCACCCGGCTGTTGATCGCATACCTCGCGCCAGCACTGGCGCAGCAGGGAGGACTTGCCGGTGCCGTTGGCGCCGAGCAGGGCGACCCTGTCACCGGCCCTCAACCAGAGATCCTCGGCCCGCAGCAGGGGCGGCAAGCCGGGGGCGGGGCACACCTCGAGGGCTTCCAGTCGCAACAGGGCATCGGCGGGCAGTGCCTGCCCGTGCAGCTCGAGGCGCCAGGGGGCTGGCGCCGCGACCTGGCTCTGCTCCTCCTGCAGGCGACTGATGCGTTTCTCCATGGACTTGGCCTGGCGCACCAGCTTCTCGTTGTCATGCTCCCGTCCCCAGATGGCGAGGCGCTTGCTGCTGGCACTCAGGCGATCTATCTCCTTCTGCTCGTCGGCCCGGCGCAGGCGGGCCTGCTCGTCCTCTTCGGCCAGCGCTACCCTGGCCTGACTGCAGGGCAGGGCGAAGCGATGGAGTCGCCCGTCCCGCAGGATCAGGGTCTCGCGGGTCACCCGATCGAGCAGGCGGGCATCGTGGGAGACCAGCACCAGGGCGCCCCGCCAGCCCAGGAGGAACTGCTCCAGCCAGAGCAGGGCGGGCAGGTCCAGGTGGTTGCTGGGTTCATCGAGCAGCAGCAGGTTCGGCTGGCGCAGCAGGGCGCGGCCTATCTGCAACCGGGTGTGCTGGCCGCCGCTCAGGGCGCTGGCGGGGAGCTCGGCCTGCTCTTCGAGCTGCAGCTCGGTCAGCATCTTGTCCACCTGCCAGTCGGCGGCAGGGTCACCCCCCAGGGCATCCTGCAGCACGGCCCGGGTGCCGAGCCCTTGCAGCCTGGGGGGCAGGTGCTGGGCCACGAACTCGCAGCGGCAGGGGGCGGCCTGCTGCACCCGTCCGTCATGGGGTTGCAGCTCACCGGCCAGCAGGGCGAGCAGTGTGCTCTTGCCGCAGCCATTGGCGCCAATCAGGCCCAGGCGATCGCCGCTCTGGATGCCGAGATCGAGGTGGTCAAACAAGGGGAGGTGTCCCGCAGTCATTTGCAGGGAGTGGGTACTCATCAGTGTCGTCATGCTCTTGCTCTCTAAAATGGCGGGATCGAAGATCCCTGTCATCAGGAGCGCTGGCGACAACGGTCGAGAAAGGTCTCGGTGTGGAAGGAGTCGGCTTTGCTCGAACCCGCTATCGCAGCGCGATGGTATGCAGGCAAGAGCGGGCGAATGTGCCGAACAGGCGAGCCGAGAACATCGGACACGCTTGGATAACCATTTTTTACCTCCTTGTGTTTAGTGATGGCTGGGTGAGGCGATTATAAGCGCATAAAAAACAGCCGTCTATCGGAGGGCCAGCCTCAGGATAGCTGGGGGGATCCGGTGAAAAGAGGGGCGGCAACAGCAAAACGCCCCGCGAGGCGGGGCGTTGTGATGGCGGTGGCGGATCAGTCGCGGGGTGTCTTGAGCGCCTGGATCACATCTTCATTGGGGGCCAGTCCCTCCACGTGGTTGAAGCTCTCCAGCCCCTCCTGGGGATTGATGGTGAGGGCGTCGGCGCTCAGGTAGCTGCCGCTGCCGGCGCTCTCCACCACGACGATGACTTCAGGCTGCTTGTCGCCGTTGAGATCCAGCAGCTTGAGCGCTTTGATGCTGCCATCGCGGGGCATCACCTTGCCGTCGATGAACTGATCCAGCGGAAACTCGGGGTTGGCGCCTGAGTAGAGGCGCACGTCGTAGCTGCCGGTGGAGGCGGGCTCGCCGCGCCCCTCGCCGACGGTGAGCACCTGGCCCGTGGGCAGCGTCAGCTGCTGGAAGAATCCCTCCGCCGCCTGGGTGGTCAGGGGCAGGCTGAGCAGGCCGAGAGTAATGAGTAAGGCTTTCATGGATGTGACCCTTGTTGCTGCTTGTCTTGCGGTGTCAGTGGGCAGGGGCCTGGCCCCCGCCTTGTCTGTGGCCGACCCGGGGCCGGCGCTCGGCCAGCCCCTGTCAACCTCGTGTTTACCATATCTTGACCCGTTTGGCCGGGTCCAGATAGAGCTTGTCACCCGGCTGGATGTTGAACGCCTCGTAGAAGGCGGGGATGTTCGGCACCACGCCGTTGACCCTGTACTCGGGCGGCGAGTGGGGATCCGAGGCGAGCAGCATCTGCATCAGCTCGGGGCGATACATGCCCTTCCACACCTGGGCCCAGCCGAGGAAGAAGCGCTGCTCCCCGGTGAAGCCGTCCAGCACCGGGGCCTCCTTGCCATCCAGCGACAGCAGGTAGGCCTTGTGGGCTATGGTGAGGCCGCCGAGATCGCCGATGTTCTCCCCCAGGGTGAACTGGCCGTTGACGTACTGCCCCTTGATGGGCTCGAAGCGGTTGTACTGGGCCACCAGCCGGCTGGTGCGGAAGCGGAACTCCTTGAGATCCTGGGGCGTCCACCAGTCGCGCATCACGCCGTCACCGTCGGACCTGGCCCCCTGATCGTCGAAACCGTGGCCCATCTCGTGACCGATGACCCCGCCGATGGCGCCGTAGTTCACGGCGTCGTCCGCGCTCATGTCGAAGAAGGGGGGTTGTAGTATGGCGGCCGGGAAGACGATCTCGTTGTTGCTCGCGTTGTAGTAGGCGTTCACCGTCTGGGGCGACATGTGCCACTCGTCCCTGTCCACCGGCTTGCCGAGGCGAGCCAGGCTGTCGGCATATTCGAAGGCGCGGGCCCGCTGCAGGTTGCCCACCAGATCATCGGCGCGGATCTCGATGGCGCTGTAGTCCTTCCACTTGTCCGGGTAGCCTATCTTGGGCCTGAACTTGGCGAGTTTCTCCAGGGCCTGGGTCTTGGTGGCCGGCGACATCCAGTCCAGCTCCTGGATGCTCTGGCCGTAGGCGGTGCGCAGGTTCTCCACCAGCTGCTCCATGCGGGCCTTGGCTTCTGGCGGGAAGTAGCGCTCCACATAGAGCTTGCCCACCGCCTCCCCCAGGTTGTTGTCCAGTACCCCCAGGGCCCGCTCCCAGGGGGCGCGCTGCTTGGGGGTGCCGCTCAAGGTAGTGCCGAAGAAGGCGAAGTTCTGGGCATCGGTCTGGCTGTCGAGGTAGGGGGCGAAGTCGGTGATGAGCTGCCACTTGAGGTAGGCCTGCCAGTCGCCCATGGGGGTCTGCTTCATCACCTCGTCCAGGGCCGTGAGGTAGCTCGGCTGGCCTATGATGAGGCTCTGCTGGCCGCTCAAGCCGGCCTGATCCAGATAGCTGTTCCAGTCGATGCTGGGGGCTAGGCGCCTGAGCTCGCCGACGGGGGCCTTGTTGTAGTTCTTCTGCCGATCCCGCAGGGCGACGTTGTCCCACTGGATCTGGGCGAGCCGGGTCTCCAGGGCCAGGATGCGCTTGGCCTTGGCCCCCGCATCCGCCTCGCCGAAGCGGCTCAGCATGCCGGCGATGTGCTGCTCGTATTTCTGGCGCAGCGCCTGGCTGGCGGCATCCTGCTTGAGGTAGTAGTCCCGGTCCGGCAGGCCGAGCCCGGATTGATAGAGGTAGACCGCATAGCTGTCCGGCGCCTTGGCGTCCGCATCTATCCAGAAGCCGAAGGGGGCGCTGCCCCCCAGCTTGCCGGCGCGGGCGAAGGCCTGGGCCAGACCCTGCTGGTCATGGATCTGATCGATGTCGCCGAGCAGGGGCAGCAGGGGCGTGGTGCCCCTGGCGTTGCGGGTGGCCTGATCCAGATAGCTTTGGTAGAGGTCGTGGATCTGCTGGGCCGGGGTGCCGGTGGCGGCCTTGCCGTCCAGCCCTTCCACCAGCACCCGCACGTCTGCCAGGGATTTGTCCCGCAGCAGGTAGAAGGCGCCGTCGGCGGGCCTGTCGTCCGGGATCTTGGCGGTGGTCAGCCAGTGGCCGTTCACGTATCGGAAGAAGTCGTCACCGGGCTTGACCCTGGTGTCCATGTTGGCCAGCGCGAGGCCGGAGTGCTTGTCTGCCTGGTCCGGTCCCTGACTGCAACCGGCCAGCAAGGCCAGCCCGATGAGGCCGGCAAGTATGCTTTTCTTATTGTTCATTGTCTGATTCCAATTCGGGTTACTCAGCGTCCCGGCCCAGGTCGGGAGGAGACTCACTCTAGCAGTCGGGTTAGCGCTTGATAAGCCCGAGTCTGCTAAGATCGGCCTGGTCGTATTGGGGAAGCCTATGATTTCTCGTGTTTATTCTCGTTTTTGTCAGACTCTGCCCGCGCCGGAAGGTTCCCGGGGCCTGCTGGTGGCCTTCAGTGGCGGGCTCGACTCCACCGTGCTGCTGGTGCTGGCGGCGCGTTTTGCCCGGGAGCAGGGCCTTGCCCTGCGTGCCCTGCACGTCCACCACGGCCTGAGCCCTCACGCCGATCACTGGGTGGCCCATTGTGAAGGGGTGTGCCGGCAACTGGGAGTGCCTCTCATGGTCGAGCGGGTGCAACTGCAGCGGGGCAGCGGCGACAGCCTGGAGGCCCAGGCGCGGGAGGCCCGCTACCAGCGCCTCGCCGCATGCCTGGGGGAGGGGGAGTGGCTGCTCACCGCCCATCATCAGGACGATCAGCTGGAGACCCTGCTGCTGGCGCTCAAGCGCGGCGCCGGACTGCGGGGGCTGGCGGGCATGGTGCCGGACCAGCCCTTCGCCGGCGGCCGCTTGCTGCGCCCGCTGCTCGAGGTCAGCCGGGCCGAGCTGGCGGCGCTGGCCGAGACCCTGCCCTATGGCTGGGTGGAGGATGAGAGCAACCAGGATGTGAGCTACGATCGCAACTTCCTGCGCCAGCAGCTCATTCCCCAGCTCAAGGCGCGCTGGCCCGCCATGGCCCAGACGGCGGCGCGCAGCATGGCCCTGTGCGCCGAGCAGGAGGCCCTGATCAACGAGCTGGCGGAGGCGGACTGGCAACAGGCCGGGGAGCGCGATGCGCTGCGCATCGAGGCGCTGCGGCCGCTCTCTCCGGTGCGGCGCAACAACCTGCTGCGCCACTGGATCCGCCGCCAGGGGGGGGAGATGCCGTCCCGGGAGCTGCTGGGGCTGCTGTGGCAGGAGGTGGCGCTGGCGCGCGAAGACGCCAACCCCAGGCTGAGCCTGCAGGGGCTGGAGTGCCGCCGCTTTCAGGGGCGACTCCATCTGGTGCCGCCCGGCCTTGTCCCCCGTGAGGAGGTGCTGCCCATCCGGGTGGGGGAGACGCTCTGCCTGCCGGACGGGCTGGGGACCTTCAGGCTGCTGTCATCGGATGGGGCAGAAGGGCTGCGCCCGCCACGGGCGGACGAGCCCCTGTCGGTGCGCTTCCAGGTGGCGCCAGGCGCCATGCTCAAACCGGTGGGTCGGGTGGGCAGCCGGCGCCTGAAGAAGTTGCTGCAAGAGTACGGGGTGCCCTCCTGGCAACGGGGGCGCATCCCCATCCTCTATTACGGGGAGCAGGTGGCGCTGGTGGCCGGACTCTTCGTCTGCGACGGATTTCTGGCGTCCGGGGGGGGCATCAAGGGGGAGTGGCGGCGAGTCGTCGCCCCGGATCTTGATTGAACGCAGCTGCGATGGCGTGAGGCCGCCCTATTCTGACGGGCCGTTTACCCCGGCCTTCTTGCGGGCGTAGAGGTGGGCATCCGCCGTGGCATAGAGGCGCTGCACGTCCATGCCAGAGTGCCAGCTGGCGGCCCCCAGGCTGCAGCCCACCGAGAAGGCGCTGAGCTCCTTGTGGCTGTGCAGCACATGTTGCAGCCGCAGCCAGACCGGGCGCCAGGCTTCGGGATCGGCGGGTTGCAGCAGCAGGGCGAACTCGTCGCCGCCGAGGCGAAACGCCTGATCCGTGCCACGGATGCAGCCCTGCAGCAGCTGGGCGAAGCGGCTCAGCACCAGATCCCCCACCGGATGACCCCAGGTGTCGTTGACCTGTTTGAAGCGATCGAGATCCAGCAGCACCAGCACCAGACCGTGGGGCTCCCGGCAGTGTTGCTCCACCGCCCGGCCTATGGCCTCGTCGAAATAGGAACGGTTGCCAAGCCCGGTCAGGTGATCGAGCCGCACCTGCTGCTCCAGCCGGCTCAGCCGCAGGTAGAGCGGCAGGGGCAGGCAGAACAGCTGGTGATATTGCCCCAGCTGCCGCCGCTGGCTGTCGCTCAGGGGCTGCTCCAGCTCGTATTGCAGCTGTCCGAGCAACTGCTCGTGCTGGCCGCGCAGCTCGAAGCGATAGCTATGCAGCACCTGCCGGGCCTGGGGGGCGTGGGCGATGAGGCTGTGGGGCTGACCGCAGTCGAGGTGAAGCGTGTGGATCCGGACAATCTTTGCCACCCGCTCGGCAAAGATTGCCAGCAGGGCGTCAAGATCCCGTTGCCTCAGCAGCTCCTGAAGCTGCTGATAAGTATCCTGCCCGGTCAGCGGCGTGAGCCGCTCCATCTGCTGAAACCACTGCTCTATGCCATGTCCGAAGCCGTTCAAAGACGATGTGTTTTCCACGTTGCAGCCTTACACCTCTCCACTCATTGACCGGTTTCTTGCAATCCCCGTGCCCAAAATATGTTCGATGGAAAACAAGGGGGCTGGCTAGGCTTAGCAACATGAAACGGGAGGGGAAATAACCCCTGTGCGCCGCCGGCAGAGCGCCCGCGGCCAGGTCGGGATCCTGCCCGGCAGCGACGATGGCCGGAGTGATCAAGGGTTGAGGCACCGCATCTTCGGGCCTTGGGGACAGATAAGAGGGAGGGACGTGTGTACGCCGATGTGTTGATCCTGCTGCTCTCTGCCGTCCTGCTGGTGGCCATCTTCCGACGCCTGGGCCAGCCGGTGATCCTCGCCTACCTGTTCGTCGGCATGCTGCTCGGCCCCCATGGCGCGGCCATCGTCACCGGGCAGGCCATGATGCAGACCATAGGGGAGCTCGGCATCGTCTTCCTGATGTTCTCCCTCGGGCTCGAGTTCTCGCTGCCGCGCCTGCTCGCCATGCGCAAGCTGGTGCTGGGGGTCGGCGGCCTGCAGGTGCTGCTCACCTCATTGCTGTTCTTCTGGCTCGGCTGGTGGTGGGGCCTGAGTCTCCCCCAGGCGCTGGTGGTGTCCGGCACCCTGGCCCTCTCCTCCACCGCCGTGGTGATCAAGCAGCTCGGGGAGTTGCAGCAACTCCATACCCGGCGTGCCCAGCTCGGGGTGAGCGTCCTGCTGTTTCAGGATCTGGCGGTGGTGCCGCTGCTGGTGATGATCCCCATACTGGCCCAACCCGAGGTGCAGGGCAGTGCCCTGCTGGCGGAGGTGGCCTGGGCCTCCCTCAAGGGGCTGTTCGCCCTGTCGGTGCTGCTCGCGGTGGGAAAGTGGCTGCTGCCCATGGTGTTTCACGAGGTGGCGCGGGCGCGCTCCGACGAGCTGTTCGTGCTCAGCACCCTGCTGGTGGCCCTGCTGGCGGCCTCCCTCACCCAGTGGATGGGGCTCTCCATGGCTCTCGGGGCCTTCCTGGCCGGCATGATGCTGGGGGAGTCCCACTACCGCCATCAGCTGGAGGTGGACATCAAGCCGTTTCGGGACGTGCTGCTGGGGCTCTTCTTCATCACCATCGGCATGACCATGGAGTGGACACTGGTGGCGAACGCCTGGTGGCAGGTGCTGCTCTGCGTACTCGGGCTCATCCTGTGCAAGTCGCTGCTGGTGCTGCTGGCGGGCCGGCTGATGGGGGAGCGCAAGCGCGATGCCATGGCGGCCGGCATCATGCTGAGCCAGGTCGGCGAGTTCGGCTTCGTGCTGCTGGCGCTGGCGAGCCACCATGGCCTGCTCGGTCACGAGATGGTCTCCCTGCTCATCGGTGTCGGCGTCATCACCATTTCTCTCACCCCCTGGCTGGTGCAGCGGGCCCTGGGGCTGGCCCACTCCCTCACCGACGCGGCCCTGCTTTCCCGTGCCGGGGTCGCCCAGTCAGGGCTCAGCAAGCACCAGCACGTCATCATCGCCGGCTTCGGGCGCACCGGGCAGACCTGCGCCCGCTTCCTCAAGCTCGAGGAGATCCCCTTTCTCGCGCTGGATCTCGATCCCGAACGGGTGAGCGAGGCCAAGCTGGCGGGAGAGCAGGTGGCGTTCGGTGATGCCAGCCGGCGCGACATCCTGCTGGCGGCCGGTCTGATGCGGGCCCGCCTGGTGATCATCACCTTCGACGATCGCAAGCGGGTCGATGCCATGCTGATGCAGATCCGGGCGCTGGCGGGGGATCTCAAGGTGCTGGTGCGCACCCGGGACGACAGTTTCCTCGAGCACTACAAGCAGGTCGGAGCCTTCGAGGTGATTCCTGAGTCCCAGGAGGGGGCCCTGATGCTGGTCTCCCACCTGCTGGTCAACTGTGACGTCCCCCTAGGCCGGGTGATCCGGCGCATGGAGCACGAGCGCAGCAGCCAGTACCGCTTCCTGCACGGCTTCTACTGGGGGGATCAGAGTGCGGGCAACCTGGAGACGGATCAGTTGCTGGAGCGGCTGCACCCCGTGCTGCTGCATGATCAGGCCTGGGCTGTGGGGCGCCGGGTGCGGGAGCTGTCCCTTGGGGAGGTGCGTATCAAGGCGGTGCATCGCGGGGAGCGAAGTCTGGAGCCGAGGGCCGATCTGAGGCTGGTGGCGGGGGATCGGCTGGTGCTGTTTGGAACGGCCGTGGCCATGGAGCAGGCGGAGCAGCGCCTGTTGGAGGGGCACTAGCTCTGCCCTCAACAGGCTTGAGGGCCCGAGCCCAGGTGGCGGCTATCCCTGGTGACAGCAAGCCTGTTCAGGCCTCCTCGCGGATCCGCTCTTCGATGTCGAGGAAGGACTCGATGTGCTGGCGCTGATCCAGCGCATCCTGATACCCCAGACTTATCAGCTGCTGGCAGTACCCCGGGTGAAACATCAGGAAGCTGGCCAGGCTGCTGCTCTCCTGGCCGTTCACCCCCAGCACCCGCAGCAGGCGGCGCAACTGGGTCGGCAGCCTGGGCAGGTAGTCGAGGGCGATGAGATCCAGATCCTGGCTCGGCCTGATGACGCAGGTGTCTACCTGGCGCAGCTTGAGACGGTTGCGCTCCCGCGCCGGGATGAGGGAGAGGGTCTGGTTGATGCGCCCCAGCCGCTCCAGATCCGAATTGAGGGTGTCGGAGAAGACGGTGTTGAGCAGGTGGCTGGCGATGTTGGAGCTGGTCAGGTGGCTCTGACGGGGGGTCGCGCTCTCCTGACGGGGGGAGTCCAGGGTCACCAGCAGGATCCGCTCCGCCCCCAGGTGAATGGCGGGGCTCAGCGGACTCAGCTGGTGGATGGAGCCGTCACCGTAGAAGCGCTCGCCGATGGGGGTGGCCGGAAAAACGAAGGGCAGGGCCGATGAGGCCAGCAGATGATCCGAGGTGAGCAGGGTGCGCAGGCCGCGCCGCCTGGCCCGCTCCCAGGGCTGATGCTCGGCCCGCCCCTGGAAGAAGGTGGTGGAGAGGCCGTCGTCATAGTCGGAGGCGGTGATGGCGATGGCCTCCAGACTGCCGTAAAGGATGTTGTCATCGATGCGGTGATAGTCGATGAGCTGATCCAGCAGGCGGCGCAGGGGGGCGTTGTCGAACAGGTGGAAGGCGCGGTTGCTCTGGGGGCTGATGAGACCGGCCGAGCCCTGATAGAGGGTGCGCCACAGCAGCTGGCAGGGATGGAAGTCGAAGATGTGATGGGTCTCGAAGCGGCGCCAGACCCACTCCAGCTTGCGCACCCCCAGGTGAAAACAGGAGGCGTAGCAGGCCAGTGCCGTGATGTTGAGGGCCCCCGCCGAGGTGCCGCACAAAATGGGGAAGGGGATGCCGAGGTTGCGGGGGTAGAGCTCGGCCACCGCCTTGAGGACGCCGACCTGATAGGCGGCGCGAGCACCACCACCGGTCAACAGGAGAGCTGTATTGGGTTTGGCCATGCTGCTGCGCCTTATTGTGATTGCAAGGGCGGGTTGCCACCGCGCAATTTAACTATAAGACGTTGTATCCCGGATAAAAATGGGCCGCCTCATCATTTTTTGAGGCGACCGGTACAGCGGGATCAGGCCGTGCCTCCGGGCTGGGTCAGCTGATCGAAGGCGGCGAAGACGGGCGGGCTCGCCAGGATGCGACCATGGCCTAGCCCACGGGTACTGACCAGCCGGGTACGGCCATCCTCTACCGCCCGCAACGAGTCCTTATGGGGGGCGAACCTGTCCTCCTCGTCGTGAACGATAAGGGCCGCCCCCTGACGACGGGCGAGGCGACCCAGGGGATCGACAGTGTTCAGGGGATGCTGGTATTCGTGCTCTATCTCCTTGACCACAGCATCGAACAGCCGGATGGAGTAGCCGGAGCGGGCCACCATGCCATAGAGCTGGGGCACGTAGTCGAGCACGGGCGAGATGAGCAGCAGCGGCAGCGCGTCGAGGGCGGGGTGGTGGCTGCTGAGGGTGACGGCGCCCCCCATGCTGTGGGTGATGACTCCCTGGACCGGGCCGACGCGCGCAAGGATCTCGTCGAAGGCGCGCACGAAGCGGGGCAGGTGCCCCGTGCTGCCCTCGCTCTGGCCATGGGCGGGGTGATCATAGGCCAGCGCCGTGAAGCCCTGGGCCGCGATGTGGCTCATCAGCGGGTAGAACTGGCTGGCACTGCCGGACCAGCCGTGCATCAGCAGCCAGACCGGCCCCTGGCCGAGCCGGTAGCTCATCAGGGTGCCCTCGCCGGTGTGGATGGCCTGCTGCACCAGCCCGGCAGGGGCGGCGACCTCCCGGGTGGGGCGCTGGGGGGTGAGCAGCAACTTGCTGGCGGTGCGTTTGGCGTGGGCCGGAGCCAGCGCGTGGTGCAGACGGGTGCCAAGCCCCAGCAGCAACTTGCTCGGGCTGACGCGGCGGGTGTTGAAATAGATCTTGCTGCTCATGGTCATCCTGTGGTTTTTATGTGCGAACGGTCGTGCTTTTTTGTCTGTTTTTAAAAAGAAGGGCCAGAACCTCAGCGCCAGCTGGTCAGCAGATCTTCCACCTCGGGCCAGAAGTGGCGGGCCGGATCCTGACACAAGTCCAGGGCATTGAACACCTGATCTCCCAGATAGAGGCCATAGAGCCGGTAGACGGCGCGCCAGGGATCCAGATCCCTGCGCCACTCTCCCTTCTCCTGGCCCTGTACCACCTGGCGAGCCAGGTAGTCGAGCCAGAAGCGCACCAGTTGGCGGGCCGCCTGTTGCACCTCCCCCTCCTGGGCCGAGGTCCAGGCGTCGAGGAACATGCAGCGTCCGGCAAAGCTCTGGTTCCAGGCCAGCCAGGCCTGCAGCAGGGCCAGCAGTTTCTCCTGCTGGGTGCCGTGCTGCTGCTGGCGCACCGGCTGGATCACCCGCTCCCTGAACACCTCGGCGGAATGGGTGAGCACGGCGATCTGCAGGTTGTCGCGAGACTGGAAATGGGCAAACAGGCCGCTCTTGGACATCTCGCACGCACTGGCCAGGGAGCCTATGGTCAGGCTCTCCAGCCCCTGCTGGCTCGCCTGCTCGAAGGCTGTCTGCAAAATGGTGTCGCGGGTCAGGCGGCCCTTGCTCATCGCACTCTCCTCTCTGGGTTCTGCAGCATAAAGTACGATCGTGCTAATTGTCGAGCCGCAAACCGTCGTTGTAGTGGAGACAAGGGGCTCAGCTCTCCTTGATATCCATCTGCTGCAGGGCGATGACCGCCTGGGTGCGGTTCTTGACCCCGAGCTTGCGGAAGATGGGCGTGATATGGGCCCTGAGGGTGACAAGAGGCTCAGCTGTCCTTGATATCCATTTGCTGCAGGGCGATGACCGCCTGGGTGCGGTTCTTGACCCCGAGCTTGCGGAGGATGGGCGTGATATGGGCCCTGAGGGCGGCAAGGGGCGCAGCTGTCCTTGATGCCTATCTGCTGCAGGGCGATGACCGCCTGGGTGCGGTTCTTGACCTCGAGTTTTCTGAAGGATGGGCGTGATATGGGCCCTGAGGGTGGCAAGGGGCTCAGCTGTCCTTGATGTCCATTTGCTGCAGGGCGATGACCGCCTGGGTGCGGTTCTTGACCCCGAGCTTGCGGAAGATGGCGGTGATATGTGCCTTGATGGTGGCTTCGGAGACGTTGAGCTCCCAGGCGATCTGCTTGTTGAGGCTGCCGTCCCGCAGCATGATCAGCACCTTGTATTGCTGGGGGGTGAGGCTGGCCAGCTTGCTGGCAAAGTCGGGGCCATCCTCGGACTCGGGGTGGAGGGAGATCCCTTCCGGCACCCAGTTGTCCCCCCCGATCACCGTATTGAGGGCGCTGACCAGCTCCTTCATGGGCACCGACTTGGGAATGAAGCCGAGCGCGCCGAGTCGCAGCACCTGCTGGATGATGGCGGCATCTTCCGAGGCGGAGACCACGACGATGGGGAGATCCGGGTACTGGCCACGCAGATAGGCCAGCCCCTCGAAGCCGTTGGCGCCGGGCATCTTGAGATCGAGCAGCAGCAGATCGACTTCCGGGTGCTCCGCGAGCAGGTGGGTCAGGCTGTCGATGGAGTCGGCCTCCAGCAGCCTGGCCTCGTCGATGGCCATGTGCACCGCTTGATAGAGGGCGCCCCGAAACAGGGGGTGGTCATCTGCGATGACGATGGTAAATTGGCTGTCCATTGCTCACATTTTTGCTAACTGATTGTTTTGAAAAATCAAACTAGCACTGCTCCCCAAGGGGGTCAAACCCGCGGGTGCGCAAATGTGAGGCGACCGTCGGATGTCGTGCCAGCGGGGCCGACGGGATGGTCATGAACAACCCAACGCAGGAGGCAATCCATGGGATCCCTGGTATTGACGGTAGGCACAGGTTCCACCTGGGCGATGCGGGCGTCGCTGGTGCTCGCCATGAGCGGGCTGGAGTGGCAGGAGCAGGTGTTCGATCTGGAGGATGCCAAGGCGTTGGCGCGGCTCAAGCGCACGGCGCCGGCCGGGCTGGTGCCCTGGCTGGACGACGGCGAGCTGCGGATCCACGACTCCCTCGCCATCGCCGAGTATCTCCACGAGCTGTGCCCGTCGCGCCACCTCTACCCCCTGGACCGGGCCGAGCGGGCATTGGCCCGCAGCCTCTGCGCCGAGTTGCACTCGGGCTTTGGCCAGATCCGCAGCCGTCTGCCCTTCTTCCTCGGCGCACCGACCCAGAGCGAGCCCACGGTGGAGACTCTGGGGGAGCTGGCCCGGCTGCAGACGCTCTGGTCACAGGCTCGGGGGCCCTTCTACTTTGAGGAGGCGGGCATCCTGGATGCCTTCTATGGGGTGATGGCCTATCGGCTGGCGAGCTATGGCATTTCGCTGCCCGGTCAGGCGGGCGTATATCAGCAAGCCTTGCTGGCCTGGCCCCTGTGGCAGGAGACCCTGGTCAAGGCGCGGCTGCAGTGGCCGGCCGCGGCCGGCCAGCCGGCATGAGGTGAACGGGCCTGCGCAATGAGAGAGGGGAGCCACTGGCTCCCCTCATCGTTTGTCCGATACGGGCCCGATTATGGCTGCCGGCCGGCGAACACCACCACCACCTTGTCCTCCCCCTTCTCCCGCACGAAGGCGTAGGGGGCATCGGACAGCTTCTTGTGGCTGCCTGCCGCCACCGCCGGGTGGGCGGCGCGGAACTGGCCGAGTTGCTGCCAGTGCTTGACCAGCTCGGCCTTGTCGCCTTTCCCCAGCTCCTGCCAGTTCATGTCGGATCGCACGCTCTGATCGAACACGCCGCCATCCTTGGCCAGCCCGCGGCCGGACTCGTCCCCGTAGTAGAGCTGGATGCCCCCCGGCAGCAGCATAAAGCTGTTGGCTACCCGTCGTTGCAGCGGCACGTCCTGGTAGTCGCCGAAGAACAGCTTGGTGTCGTGGGAGCTGATGTAGCTCAACACGTTGAACTCGGGATCCTGGTTGATGCGGCTGGCGTAGCTGGCATAGGTGGGCTCGGCGCCCGCCATGCACTGGGCCTGGGGCAGGGCGAATTCCCGCTGATAGTCGAAGTTGATCAGGGAATCGAAGCCGTTCTGATACCAGAAATCCTTGGCGACCCCGTGATCCCACACCTCGCCCACCATGTAGAAGGGCAGATCATCGAGGGCCTTGTCCGGGTTGGCGGCCTTCCACTCCTTGAGCGCCGCCGTGCCTGCCTGCTTGAGTCTGGCCCAGACCGCGGGCTCCAGATGCTTGACGGTGTCGGCCCGGAAGCCGTCGATACCGAAGCGGCGCACCCAGTCGGTGTGCCAGGCGATGAGGTAGTCGCTCACGGTGGCGTCGGGCAGGGCTTTGGCCCGGGTGTCTTGTTTCGCCGCCAGCAGCGGCGGCAGGCCCACCGGCTTGCTGGACTCGGTCAGGAAGTCCGGCAGCCCCGCCACCGAGCCGGTGACGTCGTCGGTGCCGGGTTGGGGGTAGCCGGGCAGACCGGCGCGCACCCAGTCAGGGCCCCACCATTTGCTGCTCCAATCGCTCGATTGATAGTTGATAAACTGGTTGTAGCCATGCCAGTTGAGGCCGCCGCTCGGGCGCCACTCATTCCAGCGGGTCGGCAGTTTGCCGCTGTTCTGGGTAAGATCGGTGAGCCCCAGATCCTGCAGGTCGGCCAGGGTGGCGTAGCCTGCGTGGTTCATCACCACGTCCAGGATGATCCGCATGCCGCGCTTGTGGGCCTCGTCCACCAGGGTCTTCAGGCTCTCCTCGTCGCCGTAGTTGGGGTCAATCCTGGTGAAGTCCAGCGCCCAGTAGCCGTGGTAGGCGTAGAAGGGGAAGCTGCCCTGCTCGCCGCCGCCGATGAAGCCGTGCACCTGCTCCACCATGGGGGTGATCCAGATGGCGTTCATGCCGAGGCTTTTGATGTAGTCGAGCTTCTCGGTCAGCCCCTTGAAGTCGCCGCCGTGCCAGGTGGCCACTTCGTCCTGGCCATCCTTCTGGCGGCCGAAGCTGTGATCGTTGGCCGGGTCGCCGTTGTGGAAGCGGTCGGTCAGCAGGAAATAGACGCTCGCCTGATCCCAGCTGAAGGGGGCCGCCTTGGCCGCCTCGACCGGCTCGAGCAGCAGCAGGCCGCCGCTCTCCTTGCTTGGGGTCAGGGTCAGCTTGCCCTGTGTGACCACGGCCTCTTGTTTCGAGTAGGCATCCCGCAGCCGGGTGCCGTCGGGCCAGACCCCCTTCAGCGACACCGTCACCGGGCCGCCATCCCAGCTGATGCAGGGCTCTGTGGGGGGTTGGCGCTTGAACTCGCTCTTCTTGGTCGCCCGCAGCACCTTGAGGCTGGGGGTATCCGGGTTGAAGGTGAACTCGTAGTCACCGGCCAGCATCACCCTCAGGGTGAAACTCGCCCCCTTGCTGCACTTGTCCATGGGCTGGGCTGTGCCGAAGGGAAGGGGCCTGGCCTCGGTCGGCCCGAAGCTGGTGCCGCAGCTGTTGCCCGCATCGCTGATGCGGATCTGGTGGCTCCCCTTGTCCAGCCTGTGGGTCAGGGTGACTGTGCCCTTGTCCAGCGTCAGCGCCTCGGCCACCGGTTTGCCATCCACATGGAGATGCACCTCGGGGGCGGCCAGCGCCTGACCGACGAACAGCGGGGTGGCCAGCAGGGCGAGCCACAGGGAGGATGGGCGGAGATCGAAACGAGGCGAGGGACGCATAGGCCATTCCTTGAGCTGAGTGAGGAGATCGGGTTCCGTTGAGGCACTCATTCTAGGGGCCCAGGGGGTGGGCTTGGACCGGCAAAATGCCGATTTGTGAGGTCAGTTCAAATGGTTACGTTTTCAAGCCAGGCAAAGTGTGATGGCCGCCCTGCTGCCCGGAGCGCGGCGCCATAAAAAATGCCGGTCGATGGACCGGCATGTTCAGGTGGGGCTGTTCGCCTGCGGGCGAGCGCTCGTCAGACGGTAAAGAACTTGAAGTTGACGAAGGCCACCGCGATGAAGGAGGCGACCATGCCGCTGATGCAGAGCACCGCAGGGCGGATGGAGGGCCAGCGATGGGCCAGCAGGATGATGGCCAGCAGGGTCGGGTAGAGGCCGAACATGTAACGCGGCATGGCGTTGAGCCCTGTCATCAGCGGTATGGTGCAGCAGATGAACATCAGGGTCGCCTCGGCCCAGCGCTTCTGGCTGAACAGGTAGCCGTTCAGGCACCAGCCGAAGATCACCATGATGGAGAGGTAGGCCTTGCGACCGCCCAGCTCGAAGCCGCTCAGCCACCAGTCCAGGGGGCTGTCCATGTAGCGACCCCAGGCGACCTGGATGTGCTTGAAGGCGAGCGCATCCCCGGTCAGGTGATAGAGGTAGACCATGTAGGAGAAGAGGCCGAGGGGGATGAGCCAGAGGGTGAACACCACCTTGAAGGCCCGCTCGGTGAAGCGGAAGAACTCGCGCCAGCCGTAGGCCTGCAGCGCCAGGATCAGCACGGGGAACACCATCATGACCCCCAGGTTGCGGGTCCCGGAGATGAAGATGCCGAGGAAGGCGACCATCAGCCACTGCTCGCGGTAGGCGAACAGGAACATCCCCAGCATCAGCGCCATGAACATGGACTCGGTATAACCGGAGACGAAGTAGGCGGAGAAGGGGGAGAAGGCCAGCAGCCAGACCCCGAAACGGGCGGTCTCATCCCCCAGCTTGAGCTGGCGCAGCACCAGCAGCATCAGCGGCAGGCTGATGAAGAAGGCGATGTTGGCCACCAGCATCAGGCCGATCAGGCTCTCCATGTTGAGCAGGCTGGAGAGCCCGCCGGCGAGCATGGGGTAGAGCGGCATGAAGGCCCAGTTCGCCGCGTTGCCCTTGCTCAGCCAGCGCGGGTAGAGGTCGTAGCCGTTCTCTATGATGCGCTGGAACCAGACGCAGTCGAACTGGCAATAGGCTTGCAACGGGCCTATGTCGGGGGCGCCGTAGAGCTGGACACCGAAATAGCCCATGCCGTACAGGGCCACCCGGCTCAGCACGAAGGCGGCGATGATCATCAGCCAGTCGCGGCTGCTGATGCGCAGTGACGGGCGATAGGGGAGTGCATCCCCGGCGAGGGGAGGAGTATTGGTCATGTCATTCATCAGGCAAAAACCCAGACGCGAGAGAGTATGTAGGTGAGCACGGTAACGGTCAGGGTGGCAATCACCACCGGCAGCAGTCCGGAGAGGCCCGCAAACAGCAGGCCGCTCAGGATGAGGTTACGCACCGCCAGGGAGAAGAGGGCCACCAGCAGAAACTTGCTGGCGGCACCTTGCTTCTGGAAGGTGATGTAGCGATGGCCGAAAAACGAGAACCAGAACGCGATGGCAAAGGCCAGGGTCGTGACCAGATGCTCAGAGATGGCGGGCCAGGTGTGGAACAGGGCGATGGAGGTGCCCAGATCGACGAGGGTGGCCCCCCCGCCGACGAAACCGAAGCGAACCAGCCGCCAGAATTCCTCGCGGGAGATCATTGGGACGCCGGCTCCTGCTTGTCCGCATCCTGCGCCTTCTCACTCTGGATTGCCGCCGCATCTGGCTGCTTGCCCGCATCCTGCCGGGCATACTGGCCGTAGACGCCCTCGATGAGGTAGACGGGGCGCTGCTTCACTTCCACGAACATGCGGCCTATGTACTCGCCTATGATGCCGAGCGACAGCAGCTGAATGCCGCCGAGGAACAGCATCACCGACATCAGGGAGGCGTAACCCGGCACGTCTATGCCGAAGAAGAGCACCTGGGTGATGATCTTGAGGATATAGAGGAAGGCGATGAAGGAGACGCCAACCCCCACGTAGCTCCACACCCGCAGCGGCCAGCTGGAGAAGCTCATCAGGCCGTCGAGGGCAAAGTTCCACAGCTTCCAGTAGTTGAACTTGGTCTCGCCGGCGTGGCGGGCGGGACGCTCGTAGGGAACGCCGACGGCACGGAAACCGGCCCAGGCGAAGAGCCCCTTCATGAAGCGGTTGCGCTCGGGCAGTTGCTTGAGAGCCTCGACCACCTTGCGATCGATGAGTCGGAAGTCACCGGCGTTCTCCGGCAGCTTGGTGCTGGTGGAGAGGGCGTTGAAGAAGCGGTAGAAGCCGCCTGCGGTGAGCCGTTTCATCGGGGTGTCGGCGCTGCGATCGACCCGGATGCCGTAGACGGTGTCGTAGTCACCGGTCTGCCACAGCTTGACGAACTCCAGGATGAGGGAAGGGGGATCTTGCAGATCCACGTCCATGGGGACCATGGCATCGCCCTTGGCCTGATGCAGGCCCGCGGTCATGGCCGCTTCCTTGCCAAAGTTGCGGGCCAGGTTGACCAGGGTCACGCGCGGGTCGCGGGCGATGGCCTGCTCGACCACTTCGCGGGTGCGGTCGCGGCTGCCGTCGTTGACGAACACGATTTCAAGCCGGTCTTTGAGGGGGGCCAGTTCGGCATCTATCGCGCTGATGAAGGCGTCAATGCTCTCTTCCTCGTTGTAAACGGGCACGACCAGAGAGAGTCGAAAATCGGCACGGGACATGGAAACTTCCTTATTGAAAGAATTATTTTATAAGACTGCTACCGGGATCTTCAGCTTCACTGAGCGACGGTCAGACGTACCGACTGGACGTTGAGCGGTGTCGGAGCGGAGAGCGCCAGGAAGTTGGGATGCTTGGGATCGGCCGTCAGGGAGTCGCCCGGCAGGTTGAGCCGGATCTCGTTGATGCCCGCCTTGGCCAGCTTGACCGTGGTGGTGAAATCATGACCCAGGGCCACCTTGAGCAGGGTGCCTGCTTCCGGGCTGTTGATCCTGGCCTGGATGGTGAGCTGCTCAGGTTGGGCCTGCTGCTTGGGCAGCACGAAATAGAGGCCTCCCTTGCCACTGAGCTGGGTACCCTCGGCACTGGGCTTCTTGGCCCAGCCTTCGCTGGAGAGGAAGCGGCTCGGCTTGGTCAGGTTGAGCTCGTTGCCCGGCTGGTAAGTCATGCTGGAGTTGTGCTCCCAGAAGCGGGTCTTGCCTTCCAGGTAATAGAGCTTGTAAGCCAGGCTCACGTTGGGGTGAGCGGCCAGGTAGAGGGTGTAAAGGTAAAAACCGCTCAATGCCAGTATGGCAGCCAGAAAACCGAACTTTTTGTAGGTCATATTACTCACTCGATGCCCGACGGATAGGTAGGCTGGATTCGCGCATATGCTAATCCAATTGCAAAAAAAGCATAGTGGATCACAAAAATAAATTTGCTCACATATTAACCCCCAATCCCCCTGCAGACCAAGGGACTTTGGGGTCGTGCGCATCCTGCCTTCGCGGCGGGCTTGCAGCGCGGCCTGGGGCCCTGTCCCGCCTATGGCCGCATCAGGCAAATGGCTGATATTGCGCATTGCTGTGGCAGGATCTGTCGCCATTTCCCTTTGGCAGAATTAAGATGAGCCGTCCCGCCGTCAAGGATGACTCATGAGACTGCTAGCCCTGTGCCTGCTCTGCTGCCTGCCCCTTCACTCGCTGTTGGCCCAACCGCTCTGTACTTCTCCCCTGCGCGTCGGTTTCGACGACTGGCCCCCTTATCACTATTACCAGCAGGAGAACGGCCGCCGTGAGCTGCGCGGCTTCGCGGTCGAGTATCTCAACGCCGTCTCTGCCAGGCTGGGCTGCCGCCTCGTCTATCTGGAGCGTCCCTGGAAGCGGGGGTTGCACGATCTGGAACTGGGTCGGCTGGACATCGCCATGGAAGCCTATTTCGTTGAAGAGAGGACGCGCTATGCCTGGTTCTCCACCGCCTACAACCCGGGGCGCACGGCACTCTGGGTGCGCAAGTCCGGTGACAAGGGGGAGCAGGATCTGGCGAGCTGGCTGGCCAGGGGCAACAGGCTGGGGGTGACCAGGGACTACAACTATGGCCCCGAGATAGCCCGTCTGCTGCAGCGCTACCGTACCCAGGTGAGCGAGGTCAACGACGTGCAAAACTATCGCAAGCTGCAACTGGGACGGATAGACGGATTTCTTGGGGATATTCTGGCCACCCCCTGGGGTCTGAAGAGAGAGGGACTGGCAGAGGAGATAGTCCCCCATATCATGGGGGTCTATGAGACGCCGACCTTCTTCATGCTAAGCAAGAAGACCTTGTCGGAGGCATTTGTGCAGCGTTTCAACCAGGCGCTCGAGGCCGTTGGCAGGAGCGGGGAGCATGCGCTCATCTGGCGCCGTTACGTGCCCGCCCGCTAGCAAAGTCGCCAGCATTCACGCATCATGGGCACCTGACCGTGGCGCCTGACAGGCCGAAGTGAACCGATATGAGGTAAGCGTGGTAAGAAGCATGGGTAAGAAGTATTGGTTGGCATTGGCAAACCTTATCTGGCTGGGCTGCTGGCCGGCGGGCATGGTCCAGGCCAGCGCAGAACAGATGGTGGTGGCCAGTCCCAGCATCCAGCATGACTGGTATCAGAACAGCACCGCAGAGCAGGCGCGCCATGAGCTCGAACTGCAGCTGCAGGAGGCGGTGCTTGCCCAGTTGCACCCGGATTTCTACCGGCTCTGGCAGCAGTTGCAGAAGACCCCGGCCGAGAGGCGCGGCGCCCTCTATGACGAAGCCTTCGGCAAGCTGGCGCGTTTCCAGCAGGCCTGGCGCGCCATGGATCTGGTCGCCCGCGAGCAGATGCAGACCCTCAAGCTCGATCTGACCAAGCCCCTGGCCCACGAGCCCCTGGGTGACAACCTGCTGGATCAGGTCAAACAGCTCAGGCCCCAGGTCGCCGAATACGAGGCCGTGCGCGACGAAGTGCGCAAGCTGCTGGCCATGCCCATGGCCAAGCACTGGCCGACCCTGGACATGCCGACCCTGCGGGCCGGGGAGAGCGCCACCGAGCTTGGGCAGATCCGCTCCATCCTCAACGAATTGGGGGACGGTGCCCCCACCCATCAGGACAGTCTCTACGACGCGGACACCGAGCAGGCCATCAAGCAGTTCCAGCGCCGCCACGGCCTGACCGCAGACGGCATCATAGGTCGCCAGACCCGCTCCTGGCTCAATACCGGGCCGCAAGTGCGCGCCAGCCTGCTGCTGCGCAACCTGTGGCGCCGGGATCTGGTGGATCACCTCGCCGGTCGCTACGTGCTGGTCAACATCCCGGATTACCGCCTGAGCGTGGTGGAGTCCGGCAGCGAGGTCTTCACCAGCCGGGTCATCGTCGGCAAGGAGCAGCGGGCCACCCCCATCCTCGCGAGCGAGATCCGCTCCATCGTGCTCAACCCCGCCTGGCACGTGCCGCGCTCCATCCTGAGCAAGGACATTCTGCCCAAGCTGGGTCGGGATCCCGCCTATCTGGACCGCGAGCAGTTCGAGGTGATCGATGGCGAGGGTAACCCGGTGCAGTTCAGCGAGGATGGCTGGCACCATGCGCTGGCGTCGGGCTTCCCTTACCGGTTGCGGCAAAAGCCGGGGGATCACAATGCCCTGGGGCGCTACAAGTTCTACCTGCCGAACAACGACGCCATCTACCTGCATTCGACGCCGCGCAAGGCCCTGTTCGAGCAGGGGGCGCGCGCCTTCAGCTCCGGCTGTATCCGGGTCGAGCACGCGGACGATCTGGCCGAGCTGCTGCTCGCCGACTCCCGCTATCAGCCGGACAAGGTGGCCAGCATACTAAAAGAGACCCAGACCAAGTGGCTGCCGTTGACCACCCCTATCCCTGTCTTCACCGTCTACTGGAGCAGCTGGATCGACGAAGAGGGGCGCCAGCAACTGCGCAATGACATTTACGGATTCGATCGAGTGAGCTTCCAGAGCCGCTTGCTGTGATCCCCGCCACAGAGTGAAGCGCCCGGCTCCTGCCGGGCTTTTTCATGGCCCTTTGCGGTTTGACATGACTTTTACGGGCGGGTAGTTTCGGCCTCTGTATCATATTCATTCACCACTGTTACTTCACTCTGGAATGGACGGACAACGGATGCTGGACCAAGAGATAAGCCGACGCCGTCTGCTGCTGGGGGCCGGTTGCCTGATGGGGACCAGCCTGCTGTCGTTCCCGGCCGTGGCGAGCCGCAGCACGACGGGGCGTGAACTCAGCTTCTTCAACCTCAATACCGGCGAGCGGGTCAACGCCAGCTATTGGGAGAATGGCCGTTATCTGAACGATGGCCTGGCGGAGCTCAACCATATCTTCCGCGACTATCGTCGCAACGAGGTGTTCAACATCGACAGGAAGCTGTTCGATCAGCTGTTCCTGCTGCAGCACAAGCTGGGCCGCAAGGGGGAAATTCAGCTCATCTCGGGGTATCGCTCCCCGGCCACCAATCGCCAGAAGCGCCAGCGCAGCCGTGGTGTCGCCAAGCACAGCTACCACACCCTGGGGCAGGCGGTGGATGTGCGCATCCCCGGCGTGCAGCTGGCGCACCTGCGCAAGGCGGCCCTGAACCTCAAGGTTGGCGGCGTGGGTTACTACCCCTCCGACAACTTCGTCCACCTGGATACCGGGCCGGTGCGCAGCTGGTAACGGGTTGGCACAGGGTGGCCTTGAGCTGCTAGGCTCTGGACACTATCCAGAGGAGAGACAGATGAAGCATATTTTGCTTGGCGGGCTGATCGCCCTGCTGCTGGCCGGGTGCAGCAAGCTGAACCGGGAAAACTACGACAAGCTGAAGATGGGGATCACCTATGCCGAGGCGAGCGCCATCCTCGGCAAGGCGGAGCGTTGCGACGATGCGCTCGGCACCACTAGCTGTATCTGGGGCGGTGAGGGCAAGAACATCAAGATCCGTTTCATTGCCGACAAGGCCACCTTCTTCAGTTCGGAAGGGATCAACTGAGTCAGTCTTCTCACTGTCATCAGCAACAAAAAAGCGCCATCCGGCGCTTTTTTGTTGCGTGCAATCCAGCCGATCTGGCCAGAAACTGGCGCGCTCAGTGGGTGGCGTACTGGTAATTGAAGGTGGGGAGTCCCCACTTGAAACGCACCGCCAGCAGTCGCAGCACGAAGCCGATGCCGATGGCCCCGAAGGCGGCCCAGTCATTGGGCAGGCCCTGATCCAGCGCGAAGCAGTAGAGGGCGGCCGTCACCAGGGAGACGGCGGCGTAGAGCTCGCGCTTGAACACCAGCGGGATGCGTTGGCACAGGAGATCCCGCAGCACGCCGCCAAAGACGCCGGTGACCACCGCCATGATGCAGGCGATGCCGGCCCCGTGTCCCATCTCGAGCGCCCGGGCGGCGCCAAAGATGGAGAAGACCACCAGCCCCAGGGCATCGAGGGCCAGGAACAGCTTGCCGAGATAGCGCATCAGCGGGGCCGAGATGACGCCTGCCATGGCCGCCCCCGCCACCAGCAGCACATATTCGGGGTGCTCCACCCAGAGCAGGGGGTAGTGGCCCAGCAGCACGTCCCGGATGGTACCTCCCCCTATGGCCGTCGCCGAGGCGATGATGACGACACCAAACAGATCCATCCGCCGCCGGCCCGCCGCCAGCGCGCCAGTCATCCCTTCGGCCACCAGGCCGAGCAAGAAGAGTGCATGTAACATGAGTTATCCCAGGGTGCGAGAAAGCCCCGCATCCTAACAAGCCTGGTCTGGCACGACAAGCACTCTCATGTTTGCATTAGATTAAGTAATGAAAAGGGGGCCTATGCCCCCGTTTTTGGTTATGAGTGCCCGGCTCAGCGGCGAAGCTGCTCGCTGCGATACTGATCCACCCACATGGCGGTGGCGCCACAGATGGCGACCGGCATCACGAACAGATTGACCACGGGAATGGCGGAGAAGAGGGTGACCAGGGCACCGAAGCTCAGGCACTTGCCGCGGCGCTGCTTCAAGGCATCGCGCATGGTGATGAAGTCGATCTTGTGGTTGTCGAACGGGTAGTCCACATACTGGATCGCCATCATCCAGGCGCTGAACAGGAACCAGAGCACGGGGGCCAGGGTCTGGCCCACCACCGGGATGAGGAACAGGATCAGGCAGCCGATGGCCTTGGGCAGGTAATACTTCAACTTGGTCCACTCGCGGCTGAAGGTGCGCGGCACGTCCTTGACCACGTCCAGCATGCCGGTGTCGCTCACCGCCTCGCCGGTGAGGATCTGCTCCACCTTCTCCGCCAGCAGGCCGTTGAAGGGGGCCGCTATCCAGTTGATCACCGAGCTGAAGATGAAGGAGAACACCACCAGTATGGTGATGAGGGCGATGGGCCACAGCAGGTAGTCGAGCCAGGAGAGCCAGCTCGGGATCTGCTGATGGAGCCAGGCGAACAGGCCGTCGAGTTGCAGCAGCAGGGCATAGAAGGCACCGGCGAACAGCACGAAGTTGACCAGCAGGGGGATCAGCACGAAGGTGCGGATCCCCGGCTGGCGAATGAGGGAGAAGCCGCGCAGGAAGTAGTCTGCACCGCTGACCGAATCTTTGACCATGTGAGGAGATTGGCTCATCTGAGATCCATCAATGAAGGGGTAGGGTGCCAGCATATTACAAACAAGCCTCCAATTTGGTAAAGTCGCGAACTATTCCCGATATCCCGTCCGGTCAGGCCGGACGTCGGATGATATGGGTGTGCTGGCTGCCTACGTAGTCCCAACAAGGCCGGGTTCGGATCTGGTAAAGTCGCGAACTATTCCCGAAATCCCGTCCGGTCAGGCCGGACGTCGGATGATATGGGTGTGCTGGCTGCCTACGTAGTCCCAACAAGGCCGGGTCCGGATCTGGTAAAGTCGCGAACTATTCCCGATATCCCGTCCGGTCAGGCCGGACGTCGGATGATATTCGTGGGCTGACAGCCCGCCCGCCGCCTCTTCATTTCGCCACTGACACGGGTCGCCATGCGTCTGAAACTGATCAAACTCGCCGGCTTCAAGTCGTTCGTCGAGCCGACCCGCATCGAACTGTCGGCCGACATGACCGCCGTGGTGGGCCCCAACGGCTGTGGCAAATCCAACGTCATCGACGCCGTGCGCTGGGTGCTGGGGGAGAGCTCGGCCCGCCACCTGCGCGGCGAGAACATGACGGACGTCATCTTCAACGGCTCCATCAACCGCAGCCCCCACGGCCGCGCCTCGGTGGAGCTGGTGTTCGACAATCCCCACAACCGGGTGCCCGGTGAATTTGGCCGTTATACCGAGATCTCGGTGCGCCGCGAGGTGCTGCGTGACGGCTCCAACCACTACCAGATCAACGGCCAGAAGTGCCGCCGCAAGGACGTGACCGATCTCTTCCTCGGAACCGGCCTGGGCCCGCGCAGCTACGCCATCATAGAGCAGGGCACCGTCAGCCGGCTGGTGGAGTCGCGCCCGGCGGACCTCAAGCTCTTCATGGAAGAGGCCGCCGGGGTCTCCCGCTACAAGGAGCGGCGCCGGGAGACAGAGCAGCGCATCCGTCACACCCAGGAGAACCTGGAGCGCCTCGGCGACATTCGTGGCGAGCTGGGTTCCCGCCTCGAGCACCTCAAATCCCAGGCCGAAACCGCCGAGCGCTACAAGCAGCTCAAGAGCCGCAGTCGTGCCGCAAGGGCCGAGCTCATCGGCTCCGAGCTGTGGGCGCTGGAGACCCGCCTCGGCGAGGCCAAGAACGAGCTGGCCCAGGCAGAGCAGGCGCTGGCGGCGCTCGATGCCAAGCGCACCGCGGGCGAAGGGCGCCACGTCACCCTGTCGGTGGCCCGCCAGGAGGCCCAGGCCGAGCAGGCGAGCCGTCAGCAGCAGATCTTCCTCGGCGGCCAGGCCATCGCCCGCCTCGAACAGCAGCAGCTTCACCAGACCGAGCTCGGTCGCGACTGGCAGGTGCGGCGCCAGGCCCTCGGCGAGCGCATCGACGGCATCAAGGCCCAGCTGGTCAGCCAGCAGGAGCAGCAGGCCGAGGGCGTCCTCCAGGGGGAGCTGGAGTCGGCTCGCCTCGAGCAGTGTGAGCAGTTACTTGCCGATCAGCAGGCCGTTCGCCTAGCGGCTGGCGAGCGGCTTGAGCTGGCCCGCCAACACCAGCAGCAGTGGCAGCAGCAGCTCGGTCAGGCACAGGGCAGGCTCAACCAGACCCGTGCCCAGCGAAGCGGCCTGCAGGAGCTGCAGGCCAAGACCCGGCTGGCGCGACTCAAGCTGGAGGATGAACAGGCAGGCCCCCTCGGCGGGGAAGGTGAGAGCCTGCAGCCCGCGCTGGATGCCCTGTCGGATGAGCTGGCACTCTCTCGTGCCCGCCACGAGGCGTTGGAACAGGCGTGGCAGGCCGGCGTGGCCAGCCACGAGGCCCTCAAGGGACAGCGGGATCGGCAGGGCGGCCTGCTGCGCGAGCTCGGCGCCCGCCTCACCACCCTTAACCAGATTTTGGGGGAGCAGATGCAGGGCGCGACCCTGGCGGATCGGCTGCAGGTCGCCCCCGAGTGGGCCCAGGCGCTGGACAAGGTGCTCGGGCGCTGGCTCACCGCCCAGCCGGGGGACCAGTGCGACCTCGAGCAGGGCGGGCTCTGGATTGGCCCGGCTCACCCTGCGGTGCCCGGCACCCTGGCGGCCCGGATCGAGGGGGATCACATCCCCGCCTTCCTCAACGTCATCTGGCTGGCCGATGACAGGGAGGCGGCCCTGGCCCGCCAGTCATCCCTCCTGGCCGGTGAGTCTGTGCTGACCCCGGCGGGGGACTGGTTTGGCCCGAATTGGGCCGATCTCGGCCAGGGCGGCGCCCTCGGCACCCTGGCGCTGCTCGGTGAACGTGAGCGGTTACACACCGAACTGGCCGCTGGGGAGCAGGCGCTGGTTCAGCTGGATGCCCAGTTGAAGGCCGCCGATGCCGACCGTGCCCATTTGCACAGCGCCTTTGAGGCGAGCCAGCGCACCCTGCGCGAGCAGGAGCTGCGATGGCAGCAACTGCGGGAAGCCTGGAGCCTGCAGCAGGGTCAACGTCAGGAGCGGCTGCTGCGCCTCGGCCAGCTGGGGGAAGAGTTGACCCGGCTGGACAAGGAGCAGGCCGAGGAGGCCGAGCGGCTGGCTGCGGCCCAGCAGCAGCTCGAGCTGGAAGAGGCGCATCTTGCCGAGCTGCAGGAGCAGGGGGAGCCGCTGGCGGAGGCTCTCTTGCTGGCCCAGGAGGGGGTCGCCAGTGCCGAGCGGGCGCTGGAGGAGGCGCGTGCGCGCCGGGAGCAGCAGCAGGCCAGCTGCCAGCGCTGGCAGCTGGCGCAGCAAAATCTGGCGCAGCTCATCTCCCTGCGCGAGCAGGAGCTGGCCCGGCTCGGGCTGGAACTGGCCGAGCTCAAGGGGCCGGACGCCCAGGCGGTGCAGGACATCTCGCCCCTGCTGGCGGAGCAACGCAACCTGGAGGCGCAGCAGCTCGCCTGCCATCAGCGGCTCGCCGAGCTGGAGCGTCAGCTGACCGAGCTGGAGCAGGCCAGAAGCGCCGACCACAAGCAGCTGGTGGCCCTGCAGGAGAAGCTCGCCCAGCTCAGGCTGGAGCGGGAGCGCAACCTGACCCGGCGACAGGGGCTGCACGAGCAGTTCGAAGAGCTGGGCGTGCGTCTGGTGGATCTCGATCAGGCGGTGCTGATCGCCGCCGATCGTGGCAAGCTGCGCCAGGAGATCCAGACCCTGGAGACACAGGTGGAGGCACTTGGCGCCATCAACCTGGCGGCGCTGGAGGAGTATGAAGAGGCGAAAACCCGGGCAAGCTACCTGGAAAACCAGTGCCAGGATCTCGAGCAGGCGCTGGAAACCCTGAGCCAAGCCATTAAAAGAATTGATAAAGAAACACAAATACGCTTCCGCGACACTTTCGATAAGGTCAACGAAGATTTAAAATCCCTGTTCCCGAAAGTGTTCGGGGGGGGCAGTGCCTGGCTTGAGCTGACCTCGGACGATCTTTTGGAAGCCGGAGTGAGCATCATGGCAAGACCTCCGGGCAAGAAGAATGCTACCATTGCCCTGCTTTCCGGGGGGGAGAAGGCGTTAACCGCCCTTGCGCTGGTTTTTGCCATCTTCAGACTCAATCCAGCACCCTTCTGTCTGCTGGATGAGGTGGATGCACCGCTCGATGAAGTGAACGTGGGTCGCTTCTGTTCTCTTGTCAAAGAGATGTCGAGCACAGTACAGTTCGTTTACATCAGTCATAATAAGGTCTCCATGGAGATGGCCGAGCAGCTGATAGGCGTCACGATGCAAGAGCCCGGGGTTTCTCGCATCGTGTCGGTTGACATCGGTGAAGCCGTCGCTTTGGCTGAGCAAAACTAGAAAGAGAAGCAGCTAATGCAGGAATTGCGTTACATCTTGGTTGCCCTGGGCGGTATTGCCATCGCGGCATTGCTCATTCACGGGTTGTGGAGCAACAGAAAGAACCGTCAGGCACCGATCAAGGAAAAACCCCTGGGTCGGATGGAATCCAAGTCACGGGATCGTGACAGCGATGCGTTTGACAGCGATGGCATCGGTCAGGTGCGCGTGGTCAGCGGTGGCCGTCGTGCCGAGCCCAAGCTGCGCAACGACGAGGCCCATCAGCCGGAACCCCGCCGTGCCGCCACAGTACCCGCCTTCGATGAGGACGAGGATGACGATCTGCCACCGCCTGTGGTGCGCAAGCCTGCCCCCCGTCCGGTGACGCCGCCCCCCGTCTATGAAGAAGAAGACGAGTATGAGGAGCCGAGCGCCGAGCCTGTCGAAGAGGTGCCTGCCGCGCCGGTACGCAAGCCTGCCCAGGTGATCCGCCGCACTCCGGTGCACCGCTCCCGCCCCCAGCGTGAACCCATGATGCAGCCACTGGACGACGAGCCACTGGTGGAGCCGGCCTACGCCCAGGCGCCGACCTTCGGTGCCCGCGAGCCCGCGCCGCAGCAGCAAGCCCGCTATGCCCAGCCCGCGCCTGCGTACGAAGAGCCCGATTATGATGACGAGCCCGCCTACGAAGAGCCGGTCCAGGTGGCCGAGCCCGTCCAGGAGCTGCCGCCGGTCGAGAAGATCTGGCAGGATGTCTATGTCATCAACCTGATGGCCCGTCCTGGTCACGATCTGCAAGGGGCGACCCTGCTCTCCTCCCTGCTGGCGCTGGGCTTCAAGTTTGGCGAGATGGACATCTTCCACCGTCACGAGGATCTCAACGGCAAGGGTGAAGTGCTCTTCTCCATGATCAACATGGTCAAGCCGGGTACCTTCAACCCCTACCGCATGGAGCAGTTCAGCACTCCGGGTGTGTCCCTCTTCATGCAGCTGCCCCTGCGCAGCAACGCGGCCTTTGCGTTCGAGCACATGCTGCAGGCGGCGGATCAGCTGGCGAGCGATCTCGATGCCATGCTGACCGATGCCTCGCGCAGCCCGCTCAGCGACGACGACATTGCCCGTTATCGCCATGAGCTGGCCGCCTACGAGGCCAGCCGCGACTGATGCGCCATTTGGCCTCAGCCATGAAAAGTGCGGTACCCAGGTGCCGCATTTTCATTTCTGCCCCAGACTGATTGTTCCATCACACTTCGAGACTTCTTCATGAGCGACATCCTCTCCCGCCACCGTCAACTGTGTGAACTGCTCACCGAATATGGCCATCAGTACTATGTGCTGGACAACCCCACGGTGCCGGACGCCGAATACGATCGCCTGATGCGCGAGCTGATCGCGCTGGAAGCCGAGCACCCCGAGCTGAAAACCCCGGCCTCTCCCAGCGTGCGGGTCGGCGGCCAGCCGCTCTCTGCCTTCAGCCAGGTGCGCCACGAGATCCCCATGCTGAGCCTGGACAACGTCTTCAGTGACGAAGAGCTGCAGGCCTTCGAGCAGCGCATGCGCGATCGCCTCAAGCGCGAGCTGAACTTCACCTTCTGCTGCGAGCCCAAGCTGGATGGTCTGGCGGTCAGCCTGCTCTATGTGGACGGCCAGCTGGTGCAGGCGGCCACCCGGGGGGATGGCGCCACGGGAGAGGAGATCACCGAGAACGTGCGCACCATCAAGGCCATTCCACTCGTCCTGCGGGGCTCAGGCTGGCCTGCGCGACTGGAGGTGCGTGGCGAAGTCTTTATGCCCAAGGCCGGTTTCGAGGCGATGAATGCCAGGGCGCTGGCCGCAGGGGAGAAGGTGTTCGTCAACCCGCGCAACGCCGCCGCCGGCAGCCTGCGCCAGCTCGATTCCCGCATCACCGCCAGCCGTCCCCTGAGCTTCTACGCCTATGGCGTGGGCATAGGCGGCGACGAGCTGGGGAATTCCCACTTCGCTCGCCTCAACCAGCTCAAGGCCTGGGGGCTGCCGCTCAGCCCCGAGGTGAAGCTGAAAGAAGGCGCCGCCGGTTGCCAGGCGTTCCACGACGACATCCGGGCCCGTCGCAGCGAGCTGCCCTACGAGATCGACGGCGTGGTCTACAAGGTGGACGACATAGCGCTGCAACAGGAGCTCGGCTTCGTGGCCCGGGCCCCGCGCTGGGCCACGGCCCACAAGTTCCCGGCAGAAGAGGAGATGACGGAGCTTGAGAACGTCGAGTTCCAGGTGGGCCGTACCGGCGCCGTAACCCCGGTGGCCAAGCTCAAGCCGGTGTTCGTCGGCGGCGTCACCGTCTCCAACGCCACCCTGCACAATGCGGACGAGATAGCGCGCCTCGGCGTCATGATCGGCGATACCGTGATAGTACGCCGGGCGGGGGACGTGATCCCGCAGATAGTGGCCGTAGTAGAGGCCCAGCGCCCCGCGGATGCCCGCGAGATCCTCTTCCCCACCCAGTGCCCGGTGTGCGGCTCGGCGGTGGAGCGGCTGGAAGGGGAGGCGGTGACCCGCTGCTCCGGCGGCCTGTTCTGCGAGGCGCAGCGCAAGGAGGCGATCAAGCACTTCGCGGCGCGGCGCGCCATGGATGTGGACGGTCTGGGTGACAAGATAGTGGAGCAGCTGGTGGACAAGGGACTGGTGAAGACCCCGGCGGATCTGTTCAGCCTCAACGCCATCCAGCTGGCCGGTCTCGAGCGGATGGGGCAAAAATCTGCCCTCAATCTGGTGGCCGCCATCGACAAGGCCCGCAGCACCACCCTGCCGCGCTTCCTGTTTGCCTTGGGCATTCGCGAGGTGGGAGAGGCGACGGCGCTGAACCTGGCCAACCACTTCCTCACCCTGGATGCCCTGCGCGCCGCCTCGGTGGAACAACTGCTCGAGGTGGCCGACGTGGGGGACATAGTGGCCAAGCACGTCTACTACTTCCTGCGCCAGCCCCACAACATCGAGGTGCTCGACGCCCTGCTGGCCGCCGGCATCCACTGGCCAGCCATCGAGCAGAAGGAGGCTGCACAGCAGCCCTTCGCCGGCAAGACCTTCGTGCTGACCGGTACCCTCACCACCTTGTCCCGCAACGATGCCAAGGCGGCGCTGCAGGCCCTGGGGGCCAAGGTGGCGGGCTCGGTGTCGGCCAAGACAGATGTGCTGGTGGCAGGGGAAGCCGCCGGCTCCAAGCTCGCCAAGGCGCAGGAGCTCGGCATCACCATCTGGACCGAAGAAGAGTTGCAGGCGGCGATCCAGCCCTGAGTTGACAGGGGCACAATAAAACAGACCCGGCCAGATGGCCGGGTCTGTCGTTTTCGGGCTCAGTCGACATAGCCCACCCGCCCCTGCCATCTTGATGGGGCCTCAAGCTGCCAGCGTGCCAGCTCGCTCTTGCTGAACAGGTATTCACCGCGCTGGGCGGCGCGGGGGGAGAGGGCCTGTGGCGCCGTACCCGCCAGTATGGCATTGGCGAGCTCTGCCGCCTTCTCCCCCTGGGTGCGACCATCGAGCACCAGGCCGCCTATGGTGCGGCCCGGCCCCACCGCAAACTCCCAGAAACCGAACAGGGGCACGGGGCTGTGGGCGCTGGTCCAGTCCAGCACCTGCTGCTCGCTCACATGCAGCCCCTGCTCGTCGGTGAGGGTGTGATAGAGGCCGAGGAAGAGAGCCTCATAGCCGTTCTGCCGACTGGCGAGCACCGCCTCCTGCCAGCGCCCGTAGTCGTTGAATTGCCGGCTGCTCACCCGGGTCTGGCCGACCCGCAGCTCGCTGCGCCCCTTGAACTCCTCCTCGATGGCGGTGCGCGACACCTCGCTCTCGTCAAACAGCACCAGCGCCTTGCCGATGCCGCCCATCAGCTGGCTCATCTCGCTGATGTTGCGCTTGAGCAGGGGGCGTTCCAGCACGCCGGTGATCAGAGGGTGGCCGACCAGCCCCTTGGGGCGCGGGTTTTCGTTCATGCCGAGAAACACCACTGGGGTGCCCAGGGCGGCGATGGGGCGGGCGAGGGCGTTGATGGCGTTGTCATCCCCGAGCACTACCAGGGCCGGCTTGCACGCCTGATAGGCCGCCATCCCCTGGCTGACGAGCTGCTCCTGCGTCTGGTGAGGCTGACGCTTGGTATCCAGGTAGAGGTGGCTGATGTGGTGCTCGCCCTTGAGGTGTGTCTTCAGGCCGGCGCTGTAGCTCTGATCCCACAGATTGGCCTGATGGTAGCTGCTGATCACCAGGATCTCGGCGGCCAGTAGCTGGAGCGGGAATAGGGCTAACAGGAGCCACACCTTGGTCACGTTCATTTTCCATTGGCAGGACACTGCACCCATTATGTGCGTTCCGGCTGCGGGTTGCCTCGGTCAATTGTTGTCAGATGGTGCCATCCTCCCCCGGGGCTCTCCATCGGGCGCCAGCCCGCACCCCGTCTGGGATGCGCACAAATGGCCTCTTTTGACGCTGACTGTGAACTGCGCCACTCCTTCCAAAACCTGTCCTGGATCAAGAAACGGGTCATCGCTTTGGGGCCTAATAGCTACCACATATAGGGGTTACCATAAAAAAAATACCCATATATAGTGTTATAAAGCTGTGCATAAGTCGTCTCCCTCTCAGCGTCAGCCCGGGCCTCTCAGGCCCCGGCTGAATGCATGTGCGCCGGGGATAGGGTGTGGAGAAGGGGACTCAACAAGGGTGAGCCCAGGGTGGCTGCCAGGCCTTTAATGCGGGGAAAATCGATGAAACCGGTAGTGATCAAACGTGATGGATGTCGCGCACCATTCAATGGCCAGCTGATCGCCGAGGCGGTGAGCCGGGCGGCGGAAGCGGTCAATCAGGCCAATCCGGCGCTGGCACTGCGCATCTCAGGCGCGGTCAGCCAGGAGCTGGAAGGGCGGGGCGAGGTGGATATCCACGAGATCCAGAACCGGGTCGAGAACCATCTGATGGCGTCCGACGACAAGGCCATCGCCCGCGCCTACATCGAGTACCGTCACGACCGGGATCAGGCCCGCGAGGCCCGCGGCCGGCTGGCCCAGGAGATCCGTGGCCTGGTGGAGCAGACCAACGCGGCTCTGCTCAACGAGAACGCCAACAAGGACTCCAAGGTGATCCCGACCCAGCGCGACCTGCTGGCGGGCATAGTCGCCAAGCACTACGCCATCAGCCACATGCTGCCCCGCGAGGTGGTGCAGGCCCACGAGAGCGGCGATCTGCACTTCCACGATCTCGACTACTCCCCCTTCTTCCCCATGTTCAACTGCATGCTGATCGATCTGCAGGGGATGCTGACCCACGGCTTCAAGATGGGCAATGCGGAGATAGACACCCCCAAATCCATCAGCACGGCCACCGCCGTGACCGCCCAGATCATCGCCCAGGTGGCGAGCCACATCTATGGCGGCACCACCATCAACCGCATCGACGAGGTGCTGGCTCCCTATGTGACCATCAGCTGGCAGAAACACCGGGAAGTGGCCGAGGAGTGGGGCATCAGCGACGTGGACGCCTACGCCATGGCCCGCACCGAGAAGGAGTGCTACGACGCCTTCCAGTCCCTGGAGTACGAGGTCAACACCCTGCACACCGCCAACGGTCAGACGCCGTTTGTCACCTTCGGCTTCGGCCTCGGCGACAGCTGGGAGTCGCGCCTCATCCAGCGCGCCATCCTCGGCAACCGCATCGCCGGCCTGGGCAAGAACAAGAAGACCGCCGTCTTCCCGAAACTGGTGTTCGCCATCAAGGATGGCCTCAACCACAAGTTGGGAGATCCCAACTACGACATCAAGCAGCTGGCGCTGGAGTGTGCCTCCAAGCGGATGTATCCGGACATCCTCAACCATGACCAGGTGGTGAAGGTGACCGGCTCCTTCAAGACCCCCATGGGCTGCCGCTCCTTCCTCGGTGCCTACGAGGAGAATGGCGAGCTCATTCATGAAGGGCGCAACAACATAGGGGTGGTGAGCCTCAACCTGCCGCGCATCGCGCTCAAATCCCGTGACGAGGCGGATTTCTGGGACAAGCTGGATGCGGCACTGCGGGTGGCCAAGACGGCGCTCATGTACCGCATCAAGCGACTGGATGGCGTCAAGGCGCGGGTCGCCCCCATCCTCTACATGGAGGGGGCCTGCGGCGTGCGCCTCAAGGCCGACGACAACGTCAGCGAGATCTTCAAACATGGCCGCGCCTCCATCTCGCTCGGCTACATCGGGGTGCACGAGACCATCAACGCCCTGTTCGGCACCGATGTCCATCTGTTCGACAGCGACACCCTGCGCCAGAAGGCCATCGCCATCATAGCGCGGCTCAAGGCGGCCACCGACGAGTGGAAGGAGGAGACAGGCTACGGCTTCAGCCTCTACTCCACCCCGAGCGAGAATCTCTGCACCCGCTTCTGCCGCATCGACGCCAAGGAGTTCGGTGTGGTGGCAGGCGTAACCGACAAGGGCTACTACACCAACAGCTTCCACCTCGACGTGGAGAAGCAGGTGAACCCTTACGACAAGCTGGACTTCGAGGCGCCCTATCCGCCCATCGCCAGCGGCGGCTTCATCTGCTACGGCGAGTACCCCAACATCCAGCACAACCTGGAGGCGCTCGAGAACGTCTGGGACTACAGCTATGACAAGGTGCCCTACTACGGCACCAACACCCCCATAGACGAGTGCTACGACTGCGGCTTCACCGGCGAGTTCGAGTGCACCTCCAAGGGCTTCACCTGCCCGCGCTGCGGCAACCACGACCCCGCCAAGGTGTCGGTGACCCGCCGGGTGTGCGGCTACCTCGGCAGCCCGGATGCGCGCCCCTTCAATGCGGGCAAGCAGGAAGAGGTGAAGCGCCGGGTCAAGCATATGTGAGTCCAGAGCGGATCCCAGCCTCCCCTTAACAAGGGGCAAGCCGGCTCCCCTAACCCTCTCCCAGGGGGGAGAGGGGACCGATCGAGGAGCTGTTGGCGCCGAACTGCTCCCTTCTCCCCTTGCGGGAGAAGGGCTGGGGATGAGGGGGAGACCACTCCAACCCGAGGCCGGGATAAGTGACAGCCATTGTTGAGCAAGAGAGAAGATGCACTACCACCAATACTACCCGGTCGATGTGGTGAACGGCCCAGGTACCCGGGCCACCCTGTTCGTCTCGGGCTGCGAGCACCAGTGCCCGGGCTGCTACAACCAGAGCACCTGGCGTCTCGATGGCGGCAAGCCGTTCGATGAGGCGATGAGCGATCGCGTCATCAGGGATCTCAAGGATTCACGCATCAAGCGGCGAGGTCTGTCGCTCTCGGGCGGCGATCCGCTCCACCCCGCCAACCTGCCCCAGGTGCTGGCGCTGGTGAGACGGGTGCGGGCAGAGTGCCCCGGCAAGGACATCTGGTGCTGGACCGGTTATCGCTTAAGCGAGCTTAGCCCGGCCCAGTGCGAGCTGGTCGCCCTGCTGGATGTGCTGGTGGACGGCAAGTTCGAAAAAGGGCTGGCGGACCCCGGCCTGCTCTGGCGCGGCAGCAGCAACCAGATCATTCACGACCTCAAGGCCTGGCGGGAGCGGGAGCATAAGAGCCGGATCCCCTGCCAGCTACTGGGGTGACAATAGCAGCAACCAGATCATCCGCGATCTCGATGCCTGGCGGGAGCGAGAGCATAAGAGCCGGATCCCCTGCCAGCTACTGGGGTGACAATAGCAGCAACCAGATCATCCACGACCTCAACGCCTGGCGGGAGCGAGAGCATAAGAGCCGGATCCCTTGCCAGCTACTGGCCTGATCATTGCGCTTCCCGGGGGCTAGGTGCGCGCCAGCCACTGTCAGCTGAACCCGGGCTCAATCCCGGGCGAGAAAGGCGCGAAAGCTGTTCGCTGTGGTTTGCAGTTGTGGGCAAGGCTGTTTATGGTTAGCCCATCCGAATCACATGACATCTTTCATGAGGAACCATGAGATGAACAATTTGCTCAAGATCCTGCTGGCCATCTTTCTGCCGCCGGTCTGTGCCTTTATCCAGGTGGGGCTCAGCCTGCACTTCTTCATCAACATAGTGCTGACCCTGCTCGGCGGCCTGCCCGGCATGGTCCACGCGCTCTGGTTGGTGGTCAGCGACAAGCGCGCCTGAGTCATCCCCGTGCGAACAAGGCCAACCCCAGGGTTGGCCTTTTTATTGCCCGCGAGAGTGCCTCGCCAGATGGGGACTTCCCGAATGAGCCTCACTGTCTGACACTGGCTGGCCGTTCAAGGAGCCGAGCGGTCACAGGACAAGGAGAGTTGAATGGGTTTGAAGCTAGTGCTGCTGGGGGTCGCCCTGATGCTGGGGGGCTGCGCCAGCCCCACCGCGAAGCTGAATCAGCCTCCGGTGGATATCGTCTGGGAAGATCTGCCCAGATACTGGGTTCAGGTGGGGCAGATAGGCGACTTCAATCCGGTCGGTGGACTGCCCAAAGAGAGGCCGGTGAAGGGCTGCGTGACCCTTCGCTACCTCATCGATTCCAATGGCGATCTGTTCAGTCCCGAGGTGCTGGAGTCCGAGCCCCCCGGCGTGCTGGATCTCATCGCCATCTCAGGGCTGGCGCAGGTGCGTTATCGGGTGTCCGAGCAGAATCCGCAAGCCATCCCGGTACGGGTTGTGGTCCGATATGACGTCGAAGTGAGATGACAAAGACCCCGGCCTTGGCCGGGGTCTTTGTCACTGCGGGGGCGCTGTTGCCTGCGGGGCTTATTGCTCCTTGCAGTCGTTGTAGCGGCTCTGCCACTCCCCGGCGTCATCGCGCATCTCCACGAAGCCTTCCTTCCCCTTGTTCCACCAGACCACCTCGTGATCGTCGGTGTAGCGGGCGCCGGAGGCGGAGACCGCCTGGGGCAGGGTGTAATCCTTGCCATCGGGCAGGGCGAGCTTGACGAAGTTCAGGCTCTCGTCCGAGAGGGAGAAGTAGCGCACCTGCACCTTCTGGTTCTGCTCGCACAGATAGGTGACGGGATCGCCCCCTGTCACCCCCAGCTTGCCGGCCCCCAGATCGCAGCCGCCGAGCAGGATCATACCCCCCATCCCCAGTAGAAAGAGCTTGGCGTGTTTCATGTCGCATCCTTTGTCGGTGTCATATGGAGTTGAGCCTAACAGGCTGGAGGATGAGTGCAACCTCATGGTGGGGGCCGTGCGTCGGGATGCGTCCGTCCCCTGTGCAACCGGCGGGCAAAAAAACGCCCCGCAGGGTTGCGGGGCGAAAGACAGCACATCCTTGGCCATTGGAAAGGGGATCAATAACCGAAACGGGTCGCCTCGAAACGGTTGAGCAGACGGTGAATGAGGTAGCAGGCCAGCAGGGTGGCGACGATGGCAAAGAGGATGCTGCTCACCCGGTAGAGGGCGCTGAACACCAGATCGTTGCCCGGGGTCAGGTACTGGCCAAACAGGATGCCGAGGGTGGTGAGAGCGCCGAAGCCGACCCCGGAGCCGCTCGCCTCCTTCACATGGGCATGGCTGAACAGCATGGCCCCGAGCCAGAGCAGGGGGGTGACCAGCAGGAGCAGACCTGACCAGTCGTAGAGCACCAGCTGCCCCAGGATGCCGAAACTCACTCCCAGCAGGGTGCCCATGGCGCGCTTGCGAGCGTAGCTCAGGGCCCCGTCCCAGTGCATGGGGAAGAGCACCAGCAGTGTGGTCGCCTGGGCGGACATGGAGTCGCGCAGATCGAACAGCTGGAAGACCATGAACGACAGGGTGGCGATGCTGGCGCCGAGCAGGGCCTCGTGGCGCATCCGGTGGGGCGCCTTGGGAGAGGGGGCGGGGGCGGGCCGGGGCTCTACGTCCGGGATCAGGGCCGTCATCAGGTAGGCGATGAGCACCGACAGGACGCTGGCCCAGAGGTTGCTGAAGATGAGATCGTTCAGATCTGTCCCGGGATAGCTGGCAAAGTGCAGCATGATGCTGAGGCTGAGCACGCCGTTGGCGCCAAACAGGAAGAGGCTGCCCCGGGACATGGCGGCGAAACGGTAGAGGAACAGCAGGAAGACGAGGGGGGTCATCAGCCCGGGATGACTGCCGAACAGGCCGCCCAGCAGGCCGACCTCCAGCCCGCACATGGCGGCCGAGGCGATGAGCTGGCGGGCGGCGTGGCCGTTCATCACGGGGATCATGCCGAGCAGCAGCACGGGGGTGACGGTGAAGAAGACCCCGTTGCTCCAGCCGAAGATCTTGCACAGTACAAACCCCAGGGTGCAGCCGAAGGCGATGCGCAGACACTGGCGCAGCTCGTTGGCGGTGAGGGGTCTGTGCCACAGGTTCATGGTCGTCATCTCAGTAGATGTAGTGCAGCAGGCTGAGCAGGCGGATCTGGCCGCGGGCAAAGAACGCGCTCAGGGCGTTGTCCGGCAGCAGCTGGACAGTGGCGCGGGCCCCGGCCGGCAGATGGGCGGGCAACTGATCCAGGGTCAGGTGCAGGCGCAGTCGCTGGGCATCCCGCACCCAGCGGTCGGACTCGATGGGGTTGGCCAAAAGGCCGTTGGCGTCGAACTGGCCCGCGCTGACCCCGGCGTCCAGGCTGGCGACCCGGGCCGGATAGAGGCGGCCTGGCTCGCCGTCGAAGGCGACCAGCGCGCGGCTTTCCGGGGTGATGTGGCGCAGGCTCTTCTCGCGAAAATCGGCGATCACGTCCACCTGCTCCGAGACCAGGGCCAGCAGGGGAGCGCCCGCCGTGGCCACGCTGCCCGGCTTGAGCTGCAGATTGGTGATGATGCCATCCTGGCTCGCATGGACCTGGCTGTAGGTGAGGTTCAGCTCGGCCTGGGCGAGGCGGTTGCGCGCCTGGCGCAGCAGCAGGTTGTCGTCACCGGCCAGGCCGCGGTTGACGCGAGCCTGCTCCATGCGGGCCTGGCTGGCAAGCAGGTTGGCACGGGCGGTGCGGGCGGCGCTGTCGGCGTCATCTTTCTGCTGCTCAGACACCATGTGGCGGCGATAGAGGGTATCGATGCGCTCGGCCTCCCGTTGTTTCTGGGCGGTCTGGGTCTGCAGCGAGCTGAAGTCGGCGGCGGCGGCGTTCAGGGTCGCATCCAGCTGGCGATTCTGCTGCTCGGCCTGATCCAGGGCGAGTCTGGCCTGCTCGACCGCGAGCTCGAAGGGGGCCGGATCCAGCACGAACAGCAGATCCCCCTGTTTGACGTGCTGGTTGTTCACCACTGCCACCTCGACCACCTTGCCGCTGACCTGGGGCGCCATCTTGGTGACGACCCGGGTAGCCATGGCCTGGGGGGTGAGGGGCATCTTGATGTCGGCCAGCAGGAAGTAGCCGAACACCAGGACGAAGCAGGCCATGGCCCACTTGATCCAGCGCTTGAATTGTTGATCCGGGGTCATCTTATTCTCTCTCTTCATGCTGGGCACCGATCTTGCCGAGGGCGTTGGCGGAGATCCGGTGCACTATCTCTTCAAACTGGGCCAGCTCCTGCTGGCTGATGCCGGCGAGCAGCTCCCGGCGTATCTCCATGATGCGATCCTCGATCTTGTCGAGCAGCGCCTTGCCGGCCGGGGTCAGGGTGACGATGCGGGCGCGCTTGTCCTGGCTGCAGCAGTGACGCTCCACCAGTCCCTGCTCTTCCAGCTGGCCCAGGGTGCGCATCAGGGAGGGCAGCTCTATCTCCAGCGCCTCGGCCAGGGTCTTCTGGCTGAGGTGGCCGCCGAGGCGACTCAGCTTCCAGAGCGCGGTCCAGCGCGGATGGGTCAACCCCAAGGGGGCCAGCTCGATATCGGCCACGGTGCGCCACAGTCGGTGCAATCGTCCGACTCGTTCGGCGAGGGAGAGCTCGCGCAACATCTCCAGATCCTTTTTCATGGCAGACACCTCATATACTTAGCCTGCTAAGCATTATATTTATTTAGCAGGCTAAGTAAAGCGTGATTCAGCTCACATTAAGTCTCGGGGCCGCGGGGAGGGCAATGGTGCTTAAGGTTTCAATGTTTTTATATGGCTTTGCAGGGCCGCTAACCGACAGCAGAGGAGGGGATACGTAGAGTGGCGCCACACCACAAGCTGGAGCATAACAATGAAAAACCTCTCTACCTCCGAAGTACAGATGAAGGGCGCCTGGGGCGACCAGCAGATCGCTGGCATGCCCATGATGATCTTCCTCGGGCTCGCCACCTGCGTCCTCTACGCCGGCTGGAACGGCTCATTGCCGCTCGGCATGGTCGGCGCCCTGGCGCTGATGTTCGTGCTCGGCACCCTGCTGAGCGAGCTGGGCGAGCGGATCCCCCCGATACGGGAGTACCTGGGGGGTGGCACCATACTCGCCATCTTCGGCGGCGCCGCCCTGTTCGAGTACAGGATACTGCCGGCCGAGGCGGGTGAGGTGATCACCCGCTTCATGAAGGAGGGGGGCTTTTTGAACTTCTTCATCGCCAGCCTGGTGACCGGCTCGGTGTTCGGCATGAGCGGCGCCCTGCTGAAAAACGCCGCCATGCGCTACCTGCCGGTGATCCTGGGAGGCGTGGCGCTGGCGCTGCTGAGCGTCGGCCTGGTCGGCTCCCTGATGGGGTACGGCTTCAAGAATGCGGTGCTGCTCATCGGCCTGCCCATCATGGGGGGCGGCATGGGCGCCGGCGCCGTGCCGCTGGTGGAGATCCTCTCCGGCCCCTTGCAGATGTCCAGTGCCGACCTGCTGTCGCGCATGGTGCCCGCCGTGGTGATCGCCAACACCCTGGCCATACTGGTGGGCTCCCTGCTGGCGCGCCTCGGTCGCCGCTACCCCTCCCTGACCGGCAACGGCAAGCTGATGGTCAAGGAAAGCAGCCAGAGCGTCGCCGACGAGCAGGCCGAGGCGCCGACCCTGCAGAGTCTGGGGCTCGGCCTCTTCATCAGCTCCAGCATGTTCGTGCTGGGCTCCTTGCTCGGCAACTTCATCCCCATGCACCCCTTCGCCCTGATGATTTTGGCGGTCGCCTTCATCAAGGTGAGCGGTGTATTGCCGCGCCGCTATGAGCAGGCGGCCGCCGACTGGTACCAGTTCGTGGTGAGCAACCTCACCCCCTCCCTGCTGGTGGGCATAGGGGTGGCCTACACCAGCATCCCCGAGCTCATCGGCGCCTTCTCGGTCAACTACTTCATCATGGTGCTGACCACAGTGGTGGGCGGCGCCCTGGGGGCGGCCCTGGTGGGGCGCATGATAGGTTTTTATCCCATAGAGGCGGCCATCACCGGCGGCCTGTGCATGGCCAACATGGGGGGCACAGGTGACGTGGCCGTGCTGTCGGCAGCCCAGCGCATGAAGCTGATGCCCTTCGCCCAGATCTCCTCTCGCCTCGGCGGGGCCGTGATGCTGATCCTGGCCACCGCCCTCATCTCTCTGCTCGCGTGACGACCGGATACAGGAAAACGACATGAACGACATCATGATGGGCACCAGCCTGCCCTATGCCGAACGCAAGCGTCAGGGCCTGATGGGGCGCATGCCCCACAAGGAGGAGTCCCTCTCCCAGCAGCGCCGCCGCATCTACCGCCTGGTCTCGGCCATGCAGAGCCCCTTCGACCAGCACCTGCTGCTGCGCCAGTTGCAGGAGGACAACCCTGTGCTGTTTTACGATCTGGTGCGCCACCACCTGCCGGAGCTCTTGCCCATCATCTACACCCCTGTGGTGGGGGAGGCCTGCCAGCGCCACAGCGATCTCTACCTGCGCAGCCACGGTCTCTACCTCTCCTGGCACGACAGGGACGAGCTGGACGCCATCTTCGCCGCGGTGGAGCAGGAGGTGGACGTCATCGTCATCTCCGACGGGGAGCGGGTGCTGGGGCTCGGCGATCTCGGCATCGGCGGCATGGGGATCTGCATCGGCAAGCTGGCGCTCTACAGCGCCGCCGGTGGCATCAACCCGGCCCGTACCCTGCCCCTGTGCGTGGACGTGGGCACCAACAACCCGGCCCTGCTGGAGGATGACTCCTACCTCGGCTGGCAGGCCCCGCGCATCGACGGCGAGACCTACTACAGCTTCATGGACAAGGTGGTGGCGGCCATTCGCACGCGCTGGCCCCAGGTGGTGCTGCAGTTCGAGGACTTCGCCGGCAAGCATGCCGCCAACCTCCTGGCCCGCTACCGGGACGAGCTCTCCATGTTCAACGACGACATCCAGGGCACGGCGGCGGTCGCCTCCGCCTGCGTGCTGGCAGGCTTGCAACAGGCGGGCAGCACGCTCGCCGATACCCCTGTGCTCATCGTCGGGGCTGGCTCGGCGGGCTGCGGCATCGCCGCCATGCTGGCCCGGCTGGCGGGCAGCCCGCAGCGGGTGCAGCTGTTCGATCAGGACGGCCTGGTCTGCCTGGACAGGGCCAACCTGACTCCCTCCCAGCAGCCCTTCGCCCGCCCGGCAGAGGAGGCCTGCACCTCCCTGCCCGAGCTTATCGCCCGGTTGCGCCCCGGGGTGCTGATCGGGGTGAGCGGCCAGGGGGGCCTGTTTGACGAGGCGGTGCTGACGGCCATGGGGGAGGCGTGTGAGCGCCCTGTGATACTGCCCCTCTCCAACCCGACCCGCAGCGCCGAGGCGACCCCGGAGCAGGTGTGGCGAGCGACCGAAGGGCGCGCCCTGCTCGCCACCGGCAGTCCCTTCGCCCCGGTCGAGGTGGCAGGGGAGCTGCGGGTGGTCTCCCAGTGCAACAACGTCTATGTGTTCCCGGGCATTGGCCTCGGGGCCTGCGCGGTCAAGGCGCGGCGCATCAGCGATGGCATGTTGCAGGCGGCGGTGCGGGCGGTGGGCGCCTGTGCGCTGGCGGAGGGGCGGTTGCTGCCCCCCATAGAGGAGGTGGGGGAGGTGGCCCGCGCCGTCGCCAGGGCCGTGGCCCTGACCGCCCGCGAGGAGGGGTTGGCGGATTTTGACGGTGATCCCGCGCCGCTCATTGACCAGACCTGGTGGCGCCCGCACTATTGGTCCGCCTCCTGACGTTGCAAGGTGAATCGATGAAACTGCGCCACCAACTGGTCACTCTCTCCCTCGGGCTGTCACTGCTGCTGATCCTGATCCTGGGGGGCCTGCTCGCCCTCTTCATTCGCCACCTGCTGGAGAGCAACCTGGAGGAGAAGGGGAGCGATCTGGCCCGGGTGCTGGCGGCGGACGGCCGGGTGGTGCAGGCCCTGCAGCAGGGCAGGGATCCCGGCCTGCGGGACTATGTGCAGGGGATCTGCAGCCGCACCGATGCCGCCTACATGGTGGTGACCGACGAGCATGCCCGCCGCCTGAGCCATCCCTCCCCCGAGCTGGTCGGCGCGACCTTCCGTGGCGAGGATATCTGGCCGGCGATCCACGAGCGGCGCAGTTATTGCTCCAGGGACGCGGGCACCCTGGGCCCGGCCATCCGCTGCTTCTCGCCTGTGATAGGGGCGGACGGGCGCGCCATAGGCGCGGTGGCGGTGGGCTACCTGATGCGCACGGTGGAGGGCACCTATCTGGAGCGGATCGCCCTGCTCATCAGCGCCATCGGCGCCGTGCTGGGCTGCGGTCTGCTGCTGGCGTTCTGGTTGCAGCACCGGCTGCGGCGCACCCTGCTGGATCTGGAGCCGGAGACCATAGTCAACCGCTTCGCCCAGCAGGATCTGGTGCTGGAGAGCATCTCGGAGGGGATAGTGGCCCTCGATGGCAACCATCGCATCAAGATGCTCAACAGCGCGGCCTTCTACCAGTTGCGGCTGCCGGGCACCGGTCGCCACGCCCTGCTGGGGCACTCCCTGGCCGAGCTGGCCCCCGGCCTGCTGCCCGCCCTGGAGCAGGAGGGAGGGGTGAACTTCACCGTGCAGGGTGAGGCCTTCGTCGGCCACTGGCAGGAGCTCGGCGGCCGCGAGCCGGGGCGCATGCTCATCTTCAGCCGGCCGGACGGCACCGGCAGCCTCGGCATGCAGGTGACCCACCTGCGCCAGTATGCCGAGATGCTGCGCATTCAGACCCACGAGTTTGCCAACAAGCTGAGCAGCCTCTCCGGCCTGCTGCAGCTCGGTCACGTGGATCAGGCGGTGGAGCTCATCCAGCAGGAGAACGAGGCCTGCCAGACCATGCTGCAGGATCTGCTGCGCTCCATCGAGAACAAGCCGGTGGCCGGCCTCATCCTCGGCAAGTTCAGCCGGGCGCGGGAGCTCGGGGTCGAGCTGGTGCTGGATCCCGGCTCGGCGCTCGGGGAGTACCCGGCCGAGGTGTCGGCGGATCTCATCACCTGCATCGGCAACCTGCTGGACAACGGCATCAGGGCCGCCTGGGCGAACCGCCAGCGGTGCGCCCCCCGGGTGCTCATCTCGGTGGATGACTTCGGGCGTCGGCTGGTGATCGAGGTGGAGGACAGTGGCGAGGGGGTGGACGAGGCGCTGGCGGATCACCTGTTCGACTATGGGGTCAGCCGCCAGACCGGGGATCACGGGGTCGGCCTCTTCCTGGTCAAGAAGACGGTGGCCCGCCGTGGGGGTGTGATAGAATGGCGCCGCACCGCCGAACAGACGACCTTGTTCGGTATCTATTTGAATAAAAACCAATTGGTGTGAGTCATGAAGCCAATTTTCACTCTTGTTATCGAGGACGACGAGCGGATCGGCGCCATCCTGGCCGAGCTTATCTCCTCGACCCCGGGCTACTCCCTGCTGGGGCGGGCCGAGAGCCTGGCCCAGGCCGATCTCATGATGCGTGCCACCGAACCCCAGTTGCTGGTGGTGGACATCTCCCTGCCAGACGGCTCGGGCCTGGAGTGGGTGAACCGGCTGCGCAGCCACAACCGGGAGGTGCTGGTGGTCATGGTGACCGCCTCCTGCGACGTGGAGACCATACAGCAGGCCCTGAATCTCGGGGTGCAGGACTACATCATCAAGCCGCTGCGGCTGTTTCGCATCCAGCAGAGCCTGGACGAGATCCTGACCCTGCATCGCCGCCTGTGCGAGCGCGGCCTGCTGGAGCAGAGCGATCTCGACCGCCTGATGGGCAAGGGGCGCATTCAGCCGAGGGAGGTGCGCGACACCCCCAAGGGCATAGACGCCATCACCTTGCGCCAGGTGCTGGAGCTGCTGGCGGGGGAGCCGGACACCGCCTTCTCCACCGATACGGTGGCGCTGCGGTTGTCGCTTAGCCGCACCACGGCGCGCCGCTACCTGGAATTTCTGGAGTCCGAGGACAAGCTGGACGTGGATCTCAACTACGGCCAGCGCGGCCGCCCCGAGCGCCGCTACCATTGGCGCCGCAGCAGCTGAGGGCGTTCTAACCCGCAGATGAAAGAAGGGAGCCTGAGGCTCCCTTCTTTCATCTCGCCAGAGCGGCGTTCGCACGCTTATGCCCCTTCGGGCAGAGGGCGGCGAAGCCTTGGCTTGAACTGGGAGATCATGACGCCGGTCAGGATCAGGCCGCCGCCCAGCAGGTGATAGCCGTGGATGGGCTCCCCCAGGGTGATGACGGCGATCAGCGCCGTGCACAGGGGCATCAGGTTCATGAACACAGAGGTGCGCTCCGCCCCCAGGCTGGCCAGGCCGCGCATCCAGCAGTAGGCCGCCAGCAGGGAGGAGGCGAGCCCGGCGAACAGCACCAGACCCCAGCCTTCGGCAGGCACCGCCAGGGAGTCCGCACTCAGGGCGACCGGGATCAGCAGCAGCACCGCCAGCAGGATCTGCAGATAGAGGTTGAGCCAGGGGCCGAACGGCAGTTGCCAGCGGCGGATCAGCAGGCCATAGAGCGCATAGCTGGCGGAGCCGAGCAGCATGAGGCCATCCCCCGGATTGATGCCGTCGTGCAGCAGGGCGAGAGGGTTGCCTTTGCCGAGCAGCCAGAGCACCCCGAACAGGGAGAGGCTCATGCCGAGCAGCGCCTGCTTGCCCGGGCGCTGGCCGAAGAAGAGGGCGCTCTGCAGCAGGGTCAGCAGCGGGATGAGGGAGCCGATGACCCCCATGTTGGTGGCCGAGGTGCTGTGGGCGGCGTAGTAGGCCAGGCACTGGTAGAGCACCATGCCAAGGGCTGCCAGCACCAGCAGCTTGCCGAGCCAGGGGCGGAGATCGCGCCGGCGGCGCCACAGTTGCGGCAGGCAGAAGGGGGAGAGCGCCAGGGCGGCGATCACCCAGCGGTAGAAGGAGATGGCGGCGGGATCCAGCACGCCGGCGGCGGCCTTGGAGACCACGGTATTGGCGGCCCAGATCAGGATGGCGAACAGGGGAAAGAGAAAGGGCATAGGCACTCCTTGATACGATGGGGAGAGTCTAGCCTTGTCTTGAACGATGCAAGTAGCGTAAATAAGACATGTCATAACCGCTTTGGGACAATCTTCATGGGCAGCCTCACCCTGGCCGAGCAGGATCGCCTGCTGGCCGACCCCAACCCCCTCTATTTTCGCTACAGCCAGATCCAGGGGGGCAACGCCTGCGCCGAGCACGCCCACCCCTGGGGCCAGCTCAGCCTCATCAGCCTGGGGGTCATGGTGGTGGAGGTCGGGGGAGAGCGGCTGGTGGCGCCGGCCGACTACCTCATCTGGGTGCCGGCCAACCTGCCCCACAGCGCCTTCAACGAGCAGACCCTGGACTACACCTCCATCTACGTGGGCCACGCACTGGCGCCGCGCCTGCCAAGGGAACCCCAGCTGCTGGCGTTGACTCCCTTGCTGCGTGCCCTGCTGGAGGACTTTACCCAGCGCCGGGTCGGCCATCTGGAAGACGAGTGGGACGCTCGCCAGGGGGAGCTCTTCATCGAGAAGCTGGCCCGCACCCGCTGCCAGCCGAGCTACCTGCCCCAGAGTCGCGACCGCCTGCTGGCACCGTTGCTGGCCGCCCTGCAGGCGGCCCCCGAGGACAATCGCACCTTGGCCGAGTGGGCCAGGGTGCTGCACACCACCGAGCGCACCCTGGCGCGTCGCTGCCAGAAGGAGCTCGGCATGAGCTTCGGCCAGTGGCGCACCCGGCTGCGGCTGGTCAAGGCGCTGGACTGGCTGCGGGGGAAGATGCCGGTGCAGGAGATCGCCTGGCGTCTGGGCTACACCTCCACCTCGGCCTTCATCGCCATGTTCCAGCGGGAACAGGGATGCGCCCCCCAGCGTTATCGCCAGCAGCTGGGCCAACCCGTGGCCTGAGCTGCATGAAAAAGGGCGCCCGCAGGCGCCCTTGTGGATCACGGGATGGGCTTAGAAGAAGCCGAGGGGGTTGATGTCGTGGCTCACCAGCAGGTTCTTGGTGTTCTGGTAGTGGTCCAGCATCATCTTGTGGGTCTCGCGGCCTATCCCTGACTTCTTGTAGCCGCCGAAGGCCGCGTGGGCCGGGTAGGCGTGGTAGCAGTTGACCCAGACCCGGCCGGCCTGGATGCCGCGCCCCATGCGCCAGGCCAGGTTGCTGTCCCGGGTCCAGAGGCCCGCCCCCAGCCCGTACTGGGTGTCGTTGGCAATGGCCAGTGCATCCGCCTCGTCCTTGAAGGTGGTGACCCCGAGGGCCGGCCCGAAGATCTCCTCCTGGAACACCCGCATCTTGTTCTGGCCCGAGAAGATGGTGGGCTGGATGTAGAAGCCCCCCTCCAGGCCATTCACAGTGGCCGGGCCGCCGCCGATCAGCATCCTGGCCCCCTCGCCGCGACCTATCTCCATGTAGCTCAGGATCTTGTCGAACTGCTCGCGGGACGCCTGGGCGCCGACCTGGGTATTGGTATCGAGCGGGTTGCCCTGCACGATTGTGCGGGCGCGGGCCAGCACCCTGTCCATGAAGTCGTCATAGATGCTCGCCTGCACCAGGGCGCGGGAGGGGCAGGTGCACACCTCGCCCTGGTTGAAGAAGGTCATCAGCATCCCTTCCACCGCCTTGTCGATGTAGCTGCTCTCGTGCTGCATCACATCGGCGAAGTAGATGTTGGGGGACTTGCCGCCCAGCTCCACGGTGGAGGGGATCAGCTTGTCGGCGGCGCAGCGCAGTATATGGGCGCCCACTTCCGTCGAACCGGTGAAGGCGAGCTTCTGGATCCGGTCGCTGGTGGCGAGCGCCTGGCCCGCCTCGGCGCCGAAGCCGTTGACCACGTTGACCACGCCGGGGGGCAGTATGTCCTTGATGAGATCCATCATCAGCATGATGGTGACCGGGGTCTGCTCGGCGGGCTTGAGCACGCTGCAGCAACCGGCGGCCAGTACCGGGGCCAGCTTCCAGGCGGCCATCAGCAGGGGGAAGTTCCAGGGGATGATCTGGCCGACCACGCCGATGGGCTCCTTGAAGTGGTAGCTGACGGTGTGCTGATCCAGCTCGGCGGCCGAGCCCTCCTGGGCGCGGATGCAGCCGGCGAAGTAGCGGAAGTGATCCACCACCAGGGGGAGATCGGCGGCCAGGGTCTCGCGCACCGCCTTGCCGTTCTCCCAGGTCTCGGCGACGGCGAGCACCTCGATGTTCTGCTCGATGCGATCGGCGATGCGCAGCAGCAGGTTGCTGCGCTCGGTGACGCTGGTCTTGCTCCAGCTGGCGAACGCCTTGTGGGCGGCATCCAGCGCCAGCTCGATGTCGGCGGCGTCGGATCTGGCCACCTCGCAGAACACCCGGCCATCCACCGGCGAGACGTTCTCGAAATAGCGGCCGGCGCGCGGCGCCACCCAGTCGCCACCGATGAAGTTGTCGTAACGGGACTTGAAGCTGACCAGGGCACCTGCCTGACCGGGAGCGGTATAAATCATCTCATCATCCTTATGTGTGTGTGGTCCTGACCGGCCTGGCGGGCAGTCCGGTTGCTTCTCCGTATCGCAAGGGCCGTGCCAGAGGGTCTGACCAGAGGGCGAAAAGTTACAAAAACGTTATCAAACGGGGTGCGGCGGCGTATCTTGATTAACCAGTGACCGCGGCGGTGCCGATGAGACTGTGCCGTTTCTGGACAGTGACCGTGACACTGTGCCCTTTGTGAACAGGAGGCGTGATGAGCGAGTTACCTCAATCCAGTCCCAGCCCCAGCCCGATCCAGCGCTCCTGGCAGCGCTGCCTGCATCAGGGCCTGCTCCGTCAGCAGAGCGCCGAGCTGGATCTGCTGCCCCAGGGGGAGCTGTCGGCCCGCCAGGAGCAACACAGAACCCTTATCACCTGCTTTCAGCGCTTCGTGTTGCCGCTGTTTGCCCAGTTGCTGGCGGGCAGGCCCTGTCGCCTGCTGCTGTGTGACGGTGAGGGGGCCATTCTGGCCGCCAGCGGGGACGACGGCTTTGCCCGCCACGCCGAGCGGATCTTCCTGCGCAGCGGCGCCCGCTGGGGGGAGGCGAGCAAGGGCACCAACGCCATCGGCACCGCGCTGGCCGAGCAGAGCGAGGTGCAGGTACTGGGGGCCCAGCACTTCTTCGCCCAGCACAGCTTCCTCAGCTGCAGCGCCTGCCCCCTGCTCGGGCCGGACGGGCAACTGCTGGGGGTGCTCGACATCTCCACCGATGCGGCCCACCACGATGGCGACATGCTGGGCACGGTGCGGCTCCTGGCCATGACGCTCGAGAACGCACTCTTGGCGCGCCAGCCGGGCTGGCTGGTGGATCTCGATCCCCAGAGTCTCTGGTCTGCCCGCCTGCTGCTGGGGGAGGGGGGCGAGCTGCTCGGGGCCAACCGGGCCGGACGGCTCTGGCTAGGCCAGCACCCGTTTGACGGCAAGCAGTTGCTGCGGGATCGGCGCGGATTGCGGCTGGTGCCCGATCCCGTGGTGATTAAAACCGAAACCCAGTCCCTGCCGGCAACGCCGCCCGCCACCGCCGGGGTGCCCCTCAAGATGCTGGAGCGGGGCATCTCCCTGCTCATCGAGGGGGAGACCGGCAGCGGCAAGGAGCACCTGGTGCGTGTCCTGCACCGAGCGTCGAGCCGACGGGACAAGCCCCTGGTGTGCGTCAACTGCGGCGCCCTGCCCGCCGATCTGGTGGAGGCCGAGCTGTTTGGCTACGTGGGCGGGGCCTTCAGCGGCGCCCGCAGCCAGGGCAGCCAGGGTTATCTGCGCGCCGCCCATGGGGGCATCCTGATGCTGGACGAGATCGGCGAGCTGCCGCTCCCGGCCCAGACCCGGCTGCTGCGGGTGCTGCAGGAGCGCACCGTCACCCCGGTGGGCAGCCACAGACCTGAGCCGGTGGACTTCTGGCTGGTGAGCGCCAGCCACCGGGATCTGGCGGCCATGGTGCAGGGCGGCGGGTTTCGCGAAGACCTCTATTACCGCATCTGCGGCTGGCGCCAGCAGCTTGCGCCGCTGCGGGCCTGGCCCCAGGGCGAGCGTCTGGGCTTGATCCGGCACCTGCTCCTCGAGATGGACCCGGCCCTGCAACTGACGCCGCAGGCGGAGCAACAGCTGCTGGCCCATCCCCTGCCCGGCAACGTGCGCCAGCTCAAGCAGGCGCTGGAGGTGGCCTGCGTGCTGGCGGAAGGGCAGGGCTGGATTGACCCCGCCCACCTGCACCTGCCCGAGGTGGCCGCCATGCCGGCTCCCCGGGGCGCCACCACCTTGCGCGAGCAGAGCCGGCTGCGGGTGCAGCAGACCCTGACGGAGTGCGGTGGCAATGTGAGCGAGGCGGCGCGCCGGCTCGGCATCAGCCGCACCACCCTCTATCGGGCGCTGCGGGAAGAGGGCTAGGGGGTGTTGCCGTACCGCTTGCTTGTGTAGACTGGGGCTCTGCGATGATTTTTCTTTATTTTTCCATGGCATGGAGCGCTCAGTGGTGAAAGGAATGATGACATCGGGAACCCGCTTCCCCAGGAGCTGGCGTCCGCCTCTTGCGGTGCAATGCCGACAGGATTCAGCCCGGCGGATGGCAGGCGACGCCCTGCGCGCGGGCTGAGCCGACCAATGCCCCTGCGCCCACGAGGGCGTGTGTAATAACCTTGGATCTGGATCAGAACGGTGCGGAATTCCAAGGTGTAGAGTAAAAGCTCTTTTTCAGGTGTGATCGCCATGACCCCATCCTATTCCCGCGTGACCAATATGTTGTTCTGGAGCCTGCTGCTCGGCAGCCTGCTGGCCATCCTGGTGTTCGAGTTCGGGCCAGAGCAGCGGCTGGACATACTGGGTCAGGCCAGCATAGCCGCCAGGGCCCAGGATGACCGCGCCCATGGGGGCCAATCGGTCACCACGCTGATCGCCGGGGGCGACAAGCCTGCCATCGACTGCAAGCTGCGCGCGGGCCACAGCTCCCCCTTCTGTGAGCTGATCCTGACCCTGTCAGCCCCCGAGTGGGGGCTGGATCTCTCCCACTTCAGTGGCGTGCGGGTCAAGCTGAGGGTGGAGGGGGGCGAACCGCAGAGCTGGCGCCTCTATCTGCGCAACTATGATCCCGCCTACTCGATAGCCGGGGACGAGATCTCCCACAAGTTCAACGAGGTACTCTTTCGTCCCGACGATTACGGCCGCATCCAGGACATCCCCCTCAAGGTGTTCGCCCCCAGCTCCTGGTGGGTGCAGCAGTACCGGATCCCGTTGGCGCAGCAGGGGACGGATCTGCACCATGTCTATGCCATCGAGCTTGCCACCGACGACAGGATGCAGCCCGGGGACTACCGGTTGATCCTGGATAAGCTGGAGTTCTATGGCCGCTGGGGCAAGCCGGGAGACTTCTACCGCCAGCTGCTGCTGGGCTGGCTGGTATACGGAATACTGCTGTTTCTGACCCAGTACCTGCTGATGGGAGACAAGCTGCGCAAGGCCCGCGAGGCGCGGCTGGCGGCGGAGGCGCTCAGCCAGAGCCTGTGCGAGCAGTACCGCCGCACCGAGGAGGAGGCCCGCTACGATCCCCTGACCGGGGCCCTCAACCGGCTCGGTGGCGAGAAGCTCTTGAGCGAGCTGGGGGAGATGCCGCTCTCCTTCATCTACATCGACATCGATCACTTCAAGGGGGTCAACGACACCCACGGCCACCCCATGGGGGACGAGGTGCTCAAGCACATGGTGAGCGAGCTGCTGCGCCACTGTGACAGCCTGTGCCGCCTGGTGCGCTGGGGGGGAGAGGAGTTCGTGCTGGTCTGCCTGCACCATGAGCAGGCGAGGGCCGAGAGGCTGGCCGAGCGGCTGAGGGGGGCGCTGGAAGCCTACAGGGAGTGGCCCCTGGGGCTCAGGATCACCGCCTCCTTCGGGGTGGCGGAGCGGCGCGGTGACTCCCTTGAGCTGACCCTCAAGCGGGCGGACGAGGCGCTCTATCAGGCCAAGGAGCGGGGTCGCAACCGGGTCGAGGTGGGCTAGGGCGCAGGCCTGCCAACCGGCGCAGTGCCTTGCCTTCGCGCAGGTGATTGCGGCTGGAGCACTGGCCTTGCAGCCGTTATGATGCGCCCCGGTCGGGGCTTGGCCCCCTTCACTCATCCATCGAGGAGTATCTCCATGTCACAACACCTGGGCGCCCTGGCCCTGCTGGTGGCCGATTATGACGAGGCCATCGCCTTCTTCACCCAGGGGCTGGGGTTCGCGCTGCTCGAAGACACGCCCCTCGACGAGCCGGGCAAACCGGGCAAGCGCTGGGTGCGGGTCGCTCCGCAAGGCGCTCCCGGTTCTGCCCTGCTGCTGGCCCGTGCGGCCAGCCCCGAACAGCAGGCCGCCATCGGGCGGCAGGGAGGAGGCCGGGTCTTCCTGTTCCTCGAGACCGACGACTTCTGGGGGGATTACCAGCGCATGCAGGCGTACGGTGTCCATTTTTGTGAACAGCCCCGCCAGGAGCCCTACGGTACAGTGGTGGTGTTCGAGGACATCAGTGGCAACCGCTGGGACCTGCTGCAACTCGCTGCTGCCAGTTGAATCTGAAAACGTTTATCATCCGGCCTGTCATAAAGTCATAAAAGTGTCACAGAAAGTTCTAATAATTGGCGCACCCATCTTCACAGAGGAGAGAGAAGGGATATGGCTAAGCGAATTCTGGTGGTCGAGGACGAGGCACCAATCCGCGAGATGCTCTGCTTCGTGCTCGAGCAAAAAGGATATGAGACGGTTGAGGCAGAAGATTATGCCGATGGACTGGCGAAGGTGCGTGAACCTTACCCCGAGCTCATCGTACTGGACTGGATGATGCCAGGCGGCAGCGGCATCCAGTTCATCAAGCAGCTCAAGCAGGACGAGGTGACCCGCCAGATCCCGGTGGTGATGCTGACCGCCCGCGGCGAGGAGGAGGACAAGGTGCGCGGCCTTGAGGCGGGTGCCGACGACTACATCACCAAGCCGTTCTCTCCCAAGGAGCTGACCGCCCGCTTGCACGCAGTGATGCGCCGGGTCTCTCCCACCTCGGTGGACGAGGTGATCGAGGTGCAGGGGCTCAAGCTGGATCCTGTCTCCCACAGGGTCAGCGCCGAGGAGAAGGCGCTGGACATGGGGCCGACCGAGTTCAAGCTGCTGCACTTCTTCATGACCCATCCCGAACGGGTCTATAGCCGCGAGCAACTGCTGAACAATGTCTGGGGCACCAATGTCTATGTAGAAGACAGGACGGTGGACGTGCACATCCGTCGCCTGCGCAAGGCCATTGAAGAGACCGGGCACGACAGATTGATCCAGACGGTGCGTGGAGCCGGATACCGCTTCTCAACCCGTCTCTAGGGGATAACATGTTGCAACCTTACGCCTGGCGGCGACAGTTGTGGCGAATGGCGTTTTTCTACGCCCCCTTCGTCTTGGTAGGTTGGTTGATAGAACACCTCTCCCTCTGCCTGCTGGTGGCGACCGTGCTGCACCTGGGCTGGCACTACCGCTTCCAGAAGCGGCTGTCGGACTGGCTGTGGCACGATCGCAGCCTGGTGCCGCCCCATGGCAGCGGCAGTTGGGAATACATCTTCAATGGCATCTACAAGTTGCAGCAGCGCCACCGTGCAAGGCGCCGCGAGCTGGCGGGTCTCATCCGCCGGTTTCGGGAGGGGGCTGAGGCCCTGCCCGATGCCGCCGTGGTGTTTCGCACCGACGGCAGCATCCTCTGGTGCAACCGGCTGGCGGAGCAGCTGCTCGGCTTTCGCTGGCCCGAGGATGCCGGCCAGCACATCGGCAACCTCATCCGTCACCCCGGTTTCGTCGCCTACCTCGGCAAGGGGCAGTATGACGAGCCGTTCGAGATGAGCTCCCCCATCAACGAGGAGAAGTTTCTCGAGTTTCGCATCATGCCCTATGCCGAGGATCAGGCCATGCTGGTGGTGCGGGACGTGACCCGGCTGCGCAGCCTCGAGAAGACCCGCAAGCACTTCGTCTCCAACGTCTCCCACGAGCTGCGCACCCCGCTCACCGTGCTCAAGGGCTATCTGGAGATGACCGAGGAGCCGCCACCCCCCGCCATGTGGGCCAAGGCGCACAAGGTGATGATGGAGCAGACCATCCGCATGGACAACCTGGTCAATCAGCTGCTCACCCTGTCGCGCATCGAGGCGGCCCCGACCGTGGATCTCTCCCATCTGGTGGACATGCCCGCCATGCTGGGGCTGCTGGAGCAGGAGGCCCGGGCCCTGTCGGGAGAGAGTGCCCATCAGATAGAGTTCCAGGTGCAGTCCAATCTGTTCGTGAAGGGGGACAGGGACCAGCTGCGCAGCGCCGTCTCCAACCTGGTCTACAACGCCATTCACTACACCCCGGCCGGTCGCAAGATCACGGTGGAGTGGCGCAAGCAGGGGGCCATGGCGCTCTTTGTGGTGCAGGACGAGGGGGAGGGGATAGCCCCGGAACACCTGGCGCGGCTCACCGAGCGCTTCTATCGGGTCGACAAGGCCAGATCCCGCCACACCGGCGGCTCCGGCCTTGGCCTCGCCATCGTCAAGCATGCCCTGAGTCATCACGATGCCCAGCTCGAGATAGAGAGCCGGGTCGGCCAGGGCAGCCGTTTCAGCTTCCTCATTCCCGGCCGTATGGTGGTGGTTAAATAGTCTTTTTTGACAAAGGGTTAGCAATAAGAAAGGGGGCGGCGAGAGCGGCCCCCTTGGCATTTGTGCCGCGCCCGGCCCATGTCATCAAAGTGTCATATAAGTTCCATAAATTTGTCACTGCCAGGTCAGATACTGGCGCCGTCTTAAGAACAGACCCAGCGTCACCTTGGGAAAGAGGGGACGGAATAGAACTCAGCAATCTGACTGATGCAGTCGGGTTGACCACCGCAAGACAGTGTTAATCGGCGCCATGTATTGGCAATTGCCTTCTGTAACTTTGGAGAGATTGGATGAAACTCAACAAACTGGCTGGTGTAATCGGATTCACCGCAGCAACCCTGTTTTCCGTCAGCGCCCTGGCTGCCGGTGTGGATAAAGATCTGCCGGATTACGCCCCGACCAGTGGCATCTCGGGCAACCTGTCCTCCGTGGGCTCGGACACCCTGGCCAACATGATGACCCTGTGGGCCGAAGAATTTAAGCGTGTCTACCCCAACGTCAACGTGCAGATCCAGGCCGCCGGTTCTTCCACTGCCCCGACCGCCCTGACCGAGGGCGTCGCCCAGTTTGGTCCCATGAGCCGTGCCATGAAGGCCGGTGAGGAAGAGGCGTTCGAGAAGCGCTACGGCTACAAGCCGACTGCCATCCGCGTCGCGGTCGATGCCCTGGCGGTGTTCGTGAACAAGGACAACCCCATCAAGGGGCTGACCATGGAGCAGGTTGACTCCATCTTCTCCAGCACCCTCAAGTGCGGCGAAGCCAAGGCCGCCACCAAATGGTCCGATCTGGGTCTGGATGGCAACTGGTCCAGCAAGGATCTGCAACTGTTCGGTCGCAACTCCGTCTCCGGCACCTACGGTTACTTCAAGGAGCACGCCCTGTGCAACGGTGACTTCAAGAGCGGCGTGAACGAGCAGCCGGGCTCCGCCTCCGTGGTGCAATCCGTCTCCGCTTCCCTGAACAGCATCGGCTACTCCGGCATCGGCTACGTCACCTCCGGCGTGCGCGCCGTACCGCTCTCCAAGGACGGCACGACCTTCGTCGAAGCGACCGCAGACAACGCCTTGACCGGCAAGTACCCGCTCTCCCGCTTCCTGTACGTTTACGTGAACAAGGCTCCGAACAAGCCGCTCTCTCCGATGGAGCAAGAGTTTGTGAAGATGATGCTCTCCAAGGCGGGCCAGACCATAGTCGCCAAGGATGGTTATGTACCGGTTCCAGCCAAGATCGCCGAAGCCGATCTGAAGAAGCTGGGCATCATGTAATCCCGCTTCTGCACCGCAAACAAACGAGCCCGCACGGGCTCGTTTTTATTTTGGCGCCACGGGATCTTTTTGGTCGCATGGGGTGGCGCCTGGCTTGCACCGGAGGGCGGCATTCCCGAGAATAGGGCAACTTCACGGTAAAGGACCCTCTCATGCGTGCATCTTCCCTGTCAAAATTCGGCCTGGCGGCCTTGTGCAGTGCCCTGCTGGCTGGCTGTGCCCAGTCGCCGACCGGCCGCAGCCAGATGCTGCTCTTCTCCCCTCAGCAGATGAACCAGCTGGGGGCCGACTCCTTCGAGCAGATGAAGAAGCAGGAGAAGGTGAGCAAGGATGCCAGGGTGAATGCCTATGTCTCCTGCGTGGCCAAGGCGGTCACCGCCCAGGTGCCTGCCAGCTATGGCATCACCAGCTGGGAGGTGGTGGTGTTTGACTCCAAGGAGGTCAACGCCTTCGCCCTGCCTGGGGGCAAGATCGGCGTCTACAGTGGCCTGCTCAAGGTCGCCAAGAATCAGGATCAGCTCGCCACCGTCATCGGCCACGAGCTGACCCACGTGCTGGCACAGCACTCCAACGAACGCCTCTCCCGGGATCAGCTGACCGGCATAGGACTGGCGGTGGCCGATGCGGCCATCGGCAGCAGCCAGGGGGGCGGTGCCACCATGGCGGCGCTCGGGCTAGGGGTTCAGGTGGGGATCACCCTGCCCTATGGCAGGACCCAGGAGAGCGAGGCCGACCGGCTGGGACTGGAGCTGATGGCCCGCGCCGGTTTCAACCCGGCCGAGGCCATCCCCCTGTGGCAGAACATGAGTGCCGCCGCCGGGGGTAAGGCGCCGCCGCAGCTGCTCTCTACCCACCCGAGCGACGAGAACCGCATCGCCGAACTGCAGGCCCAGCAGGCCGAAGTGCAGCCTCTGTATCAGCAGGCGCGAGCCGCAGGGCTGGAGCCCAAGTGCAAGGCATAAGCCTGCGCCTGGCCCGTCCCGCCGATGCCGCCGCCATGACGGTGATGCAGCGGGCCAGCTGGCTGGCGGCCTATGGCGGCGTGCTCGGTGAGGATCTGCTGGCCCAGCTGGCGGTCACCGAGCATCTGCAGATCTGGCGCCGCCGGCTCGCCGAGCCGGCCCCCGCTCCCATGCTGCTCTGCCAGGACGAGGTCGTCATCGGCCTGCTCTATTGGCACCCAGCCCATGAGGAGGGGATGATGACGGCGCGCATCCGGGCGCTCTATCTGCACCCGGAACACTGGCGTCGGGGCCATGGCAAGCGGCTGTGGCAGGCGGTGGCGGTGCAGATGCGCCGGGCCGGTTGCGAGTGCGTCAGGCTCTGGCTGCTCGATGGCAATCACATCGGCGAGGGGTTCTACCTGCGCCGCGGCTTCGTGTTTGACGGCCAGGAGCGCACCCTGACGAGCCTGGGACAACCCTGTCTTCAGCGACAAATGTTCCGTTTGCTTTGAGCTGGCTCCCGTTTTTCGCCCATGGTTACTTTATTTTTTTTGCGAATTAATACAATGTGCCCCATCTGGACAGACTGAGGTGACCCGGTTCACCGGCAAGGGAGTGTGGCATGTATTACGGATTTGATATTGGTGGTACCAAGATTGCCTTCGCGGTGTATGACGGTGGCCTGAACCTCTGTCACGAAGAGCGCATGAGCACCCCCGGCAATGATTACGAGGGGCTGTTGCAGCTGATCCTGACGCGGGTCGAGACGGCGGATGCCCGCTTCGGTGCGAAAGGCGCCGTCGGCATCGGGTTTCCCGGCATCATCAATCGCCTGGATGGGAGCATAGTGGCGGCGAACCTGCCCGCCATTCACGGTCGTCATCTGGGCGCGGATCTGGCCGCACGACTGGCGCGCACCGTCAGCGTCGACAACGACGCCAACTGCTTCCTCTGGTCCGAAGTGCATCAGGGTGCCGCCGCCGCGGCCGAGAGTGCGCTGGGGGTGACCATTGGCACCGGCATAGGTGGCGCCGTCTACCTGGCGGGCAGGCTCATCCAGGGTCGCAACTGGCTGGCGGGGGAGATAGGCCATTACCCGCTGCCGGCCACCATATTGATGAAATACCCCGACCTGCCCCGTCCCCGCTGCGGCTGCGGCCGCCTGGTCTGTTTCGAAACCTACGCCTCGGGCACCGGCCTGGAGCGGCTCTATCACCACTTTCGCGGCGAGCGCGCCAGCGGCCACCAGATAGTCGCCCGTGCCGAGGCCCGGGAACCTGCGGCGCTCTCGGCCATCGACTGCTGGCTGGAGATCCTGGCCGCCGGGCTCGCCACCGCCATCTCGGTGATAGACCCCGAGGTGGTGGTGCTGGGGGGCGGCCTCAGCGGGCTGCCCGCCCTCTATGAGGAGCTGCCCAGGCGTCTGCCCGGCCATCTGCTGCCCGGTGTCGCCCTGCCGGCTATCCGCCAGGCCCGCTTCGGCGGCGCCGGTGGCGTGCGTGGCGCCGCCCTGCTCAATTTATGAGATCAGGCACTGGGTCTGATCTCCCCGGATAAGGAGTCATCATGACCCGTCTTGAAATCTGCATCGACAACCTGGAATCCCTGTTCACCGCCCAGAAAGCCGGAGCGGATCGCATCGAGCTCTGCTCTGCGCTGGGGCTGGGTGGTCTCACCCCCTCCTATGGTTTCATGCAGCTTGCTGCCCGCCACGCCAGCGTGCCGGTTTACGCCATGATCCGCCCCCGTGCCGGGGATTTCTGCTTCAGTGCCGCCGAGTTCGAACTCATGCTGCTGGATATTGCGGCGGCGCGCTCTGCGGGCCTGCAAGGGGTGGTGGTGGGTCTGCTCGACGAGGAGGGCAGGGTGCCTGCCGCCCAGTTGCAACAGCTAGTCGAGGCGGCCGGTCCCCTGGGGGTCACCTTCCATCGCGCCATCGATCTCAGCTCCAACTGGCGCGCCGATCTGGAGACCATAGTGGCGGCCGGCTGTGAGCGGATCCTGAGCTCCGGCCATGCCCCGACCGCCCTGGCGGGTCTGGAGACACTGCAGGCGATGCAGCAGACCCTGGCGGGCCGCGCCAGCCTGATGCCCGGCGCCGGGGTCAATGCCGACAACGTGCGCACCATACTCGAGTTCACCGGGGTGAGCGAGGTGCACATGTCCGGCATGGGCTGGCGCGGCGGCATGGTGCCCCACGGAGTGAACATGGGTACCTCGGACGACGGCCGGGTCAATATTACCGACGGCGCCAAGGTGGCAGCGGTGCGGGCCTTGCTGGACAAGGCCTGAGCGGTGAGGGCTTTGCTGGACAAGGCCTGATAGGTGCCGCGCGGCGGCATGGTGCCTCCTCATGTGTGTGAACATGGGCACCTCGGACGACGGCCGGGTCAATATCACCGACGGTGCCAAGGTGGCCGCGGTGCGGGCCTTGCTGGATCGCGTCTGAGCAGATCGCCGCCGATGGGCGGCGTTCATCCCCTTCTTGTGTGAAGTCTCTCCCACGGGCGGGGAAATCAGGACGGCCGCCGGCAGCACCTCGCCAAAAAGTCTGATATTATCCCGTCTCTTTTACCCTCAGGACCCGGAGCAACATCTCAATGTCCCAATACGACTCTATCGAACAGAAGGCCAGCTATGGCATCGGCCGCAACATGGGTGATCAGCTGGCGCAGCAAGCCTTCGCCGGTCTGGATATCCCTGCCCTGCAACAAGGTCTGGCAGATGCCCTGAACGGCCTGGAGTTCGCGGTCAGCCGTGACGATATCAATGATGCCTTCCAGGTCATCACCGCCCGCATGCAGGAAGAGCAGGAAGCCGTCGCCAAGGCCGCCGCCGCCGATGGCGAAGCCTTCCTGGCCGACAACGCCAAGCGCGCCGACGTGAAAGTGACCGACTCCGGTCTGCAATACGAAGTCATGGTAGAAGGCAACGGCGCCGTGCCGGTGGCCGGTCAGTCCGTGCGTGTGCACTACCACGGTACCTTCACCCACGGTGGCGTGTTCGACAGCTCGGTCGCTCGCGGCCAGCCTGCCGAATTCCCGGTCACCGGCGTCATCGCCGGCTGGGTGGAAGCGCTGCAGATGATGCCGGTTGGCTCCAAGTGGAAGCTCTACATTCCGCAGGATCTGGCTTACGGTGCCCGTGGCGCCGGCTCCATCCCGCCGTACTCCGCTCTGGTCTTCGAAGTGGAGCTGCTGGACATCCTGTGATCCGGCTGGCGTGATGCAGACGGCGACCCCTGGGTCGCCGTTTGTTTTTGCGCGCCGCCACGCCCTGGTGGATGAGCCATGGCCTTCTCGGGAGATTTGGATATAGTCAGGACGTCGCACTCTCGGCCACCCAGGGAGACAGGCCATGGCTGCCATCATCGAAGTCGTCGATCTCATCAAGCACTTTCCCGGTGTCAGGGCGGTGGACGGACTCAGCTTTGCCATTCCCGCCGGGAGCTGTTTCGGCCTGCTCGGCCCGAACGGGGCGGGCAAGACCACCACCATAGAGCTGCTCGAGGGGATCCTCACCCCGGACAGCGGCCAGATCCTGTTTCATGGCGCCCCCCGCGGCCCCGATTATCGCTCCCGCATCGGCATCCAGTTCCAGCACACGGCGCTGCAGGATTTTCTGACGGTGCGCGACACCCTGCGCCTGTTCGCCAGCCTCTATCCCAACCCCCTGCCACGGGAACTGCTCATCGATCTGTGCGCCCTTGGGGAGTTCATCGACAGGGACAGCCGCAAGCTCTCCGGCGGCCAGCGTCAGCGCCTGCTGCTGGCCCTGGCCCTGCTCGGGGATCCCGAACTGCTGTTTCTGGACGAACCCACCACAGGGCTGGATCCCCAGGCTCGTCACCACTTCTGGCAGCGGATCGAGGCGATCAAGGCCCAGGGCAAGACGGTGGTGCTCACCACCCACTACATGGACGAGGCCCAGCAACTGTGCGATCGCATCGCCATCGTGGACCACGGCCATCTGCTCAGCCTGGACACGCCGGCGGCCCTGCTGGCGCGGCACTTCGACGGTGTGCTGGTGCGCCTCGCGGATCACCCGGCCCTCGCCAGCCTGGGTTATCCGCTGCGGCCCCACGGGGATCAGGTGGAGCTTAACTGCCCCGACGTGGCGGCCTTGCTGCCGCGGCTGCTGGGCCTGGGGGTGCCGCTGACCGGCATGCAGGTGCGCTCTCCCAATCTGGAGGATCTCTTCCTGCACCTGACCGGCCACAGCCTCCGGAGCGGTGCATGAACGCCGCCCCATGGCAGCGCCCAACTGCGGCACCTGCCGGCATGCCGCCGAAGTCAGCCTGTGCAAGGAGCGAAAAATGACGGGATCCCTAAGGCGCATAGGCGCCCTCTTTTATGCCCGCACCCTGGAATTCGTGCGCGACAGGGCAGCCCTGGTCTGGAACCTGCTCTTTCCGCTCCTGCTGGTGATTGGCTTCTCCCTCATCTTCTCGGGCCCCCCCAAGCCGCTGGTGCAGATAGGGGTGGTAGGGGAGCTGACGACGGCCTATCAGCCCCTGACCCATATCCCGCTGCTCAAGCTCCTCCCCTATGACGACGAGGCGAGAGGGATCCTCAAGGTGCGCCACCATCAGCTGGACTTGCTGCTGTCACCGGCGCGCGGCCACTACTGGGTCAACCCGGATGCGCCCCAGGGGGCCATGGCCGAGTACCTGCTGCGCCAGGCGGTGCGCGAGCCCTTGCAACGAGAGGCCCTGAGCGGCCGGGCCATCCGCTATGGCGACTGGTTGCTGCCCGGGGTGATCGGCATGAACCTGATGTTCTCCGGCCTGTTCGGGGTCGGCTTCGTCATCGTGCGCTATCGCAAGAACGGGGTGCTCAAGCGCTTGCGCGCCACCCCGCTGTCGGCGGCCGAGTTTCTCTGCGCCCAGTTGCTGTCGCGGGTGCTGATCACCCTGGTGGTGAGTCTGCTGGTCTTCCTGGTGGCTTACTGGCTGCTGGATGTGCCCCTGCTCGGCTCTGGCTGGCTGCTGCTCTTCATCGCCCTGGTCGGCGGGACCGCCATGGCCTCCCTCGGGTTGCTCATCGCCGCCCGCATTCAGAACGAGGAGCTGGCGAGCGGTTTGCTCAATCTCATCAGCTTGCCCATGATGTTCTTGTCCGGCGTCTGGTTTTCGCTAGAGGGATCTCCCCCCTGGTTGCAGGCCGTGGCAGCCCGTCTACCCCTCAGCCAGATCATCGAGGCGGCCCGCGCCGTCATGCTGGAAGGGGCGGGCTGGCAGACGGTGGCGGGGATGTTGGCCCAGGTCATGGTGTTTGCCCTGGTGTGTATCATGCTGGGGGCGGCATTGTTCAAATGGAGCGCAAAATGAAACCAATACTGTGGTTGCTGCTGGTGGCGACGCTGCCGGTGGATGCCGGCACCCTGCGCTGCAAGAGCGCCCTGCTGACCGAGGGAGACACCACGGCCGAGCTGCTGATCCGCTGTGGTCAGCCGATGCTCAAGGAAGATCTGACACGCTACGAGGAGAACGGCTTCGGGGCGCGGATGACGGTCAAGTATGCCGAGCGCTGGACCTACAACTTCGGCAGGAGCGAATTCATGCAGTTTGTCACCGTCGAAAACGGCGTCATCACCGAGATTGAAGACGGCCCCCGCGGCGGTTGAGCCACTGAGTGCCGACCCCGGGTCGGCGCTCCGATCTTGAGGCCCCTTGTCCCGGCCGCGTCTCCCACCCGAAGATTGAGTGTTGGAGCCTGTTCTCCCCCCGCCATGGCACCATTTCGACGCAGCCCAATATTTGCCCCTGACTCCCCGCGTTGGGGCTTGCCGATAGAAAAGTGAGTCTGATGAGTCAGTTGGAGTCCGATTTCGCTGCCCCATCCCGGTGCGTCCCATTTTTTTGTGAAAATAATCCTCACAGTGGGAATGGCCTTTAACAGCAGGCTATTTGGTGAATAAGGGTCTACTTTTGATTCTGAGAGTGCATATCACATCGTTCGAATATTTTGTGCTGTTGCACCACAGTTGTGCCGGGTTGCACCGATTGACAGGTTTTTGAAGCGCTGGATAAGCTGCAAAAAAGCAGGGAAACGATGGCATCTTGCTCGGTTTGGGTGCCAATTCGAATCAAACCACAGGGAAGAGTGACATGAAGCAGATACACAAGGCAGGTATGGTGATAGTGCTGTCGCTGGCGGCAGCCAATGTCTGGGCAGAGGGTACCCTGGATGCCGTGAAGAAGAAGGGGTTCGTGCAGTGCGGGGTCGGTGATGGCCTGCCCGGGTTCTCTAACCCGGACGCCAAGGGCACCTGGACAGGGCTCGACGTGGACGTGTGCCGTGCGGTCGCCGCGGCCGTGCTCGGGGATGCTAGCAAGGTCAAGTATGTCTCCCTCACCGCCAAGGAGCGTTTCACCGCCCTGCAATCCGGTGAAGTGGATCTGCTGTCGCGCAATACCACCTGGACTTTGACCCGGGACGGCTCGCTGGGCCTCACCTTTGCCGGGGTGAACTACTACGATGGTCAGGGCTTCCTGGTCAACAAGTCCCTCGGGGTCAAGAGCGCTAAGGAGCTGGACGGAGCCGCCGTCTGCATCCAGTCCGGCACTACCACAGAGCTCAACCTGGCGGATTACTTCCGCGCCAACGGCGGCATGAAATATACCCCTGTGGTGTTCGACACCTCGGATCAGACCGTCAAGGGCTTCGAGGCGGGGCGTTGTGACGTGCTGACCTCGGATCAATCCCAGCTCTACTCCCTCAAGATCAAGCTGACCAAGCCGGAAGATGCCCTGGTGCTGCCCGAGGTCATCTCCAAGGAGCCGCTGGGCCCGGCGGTGCGCCAGGGTGACGAGCAGTGGTTCAAGGTGGTGCGCTGGAGTCTCTACGCCATGCTCAACGCCGAAGAGGCCGGTGTGACCAGCGCCAACGTGGACGAGATGCTCAAATCCACCAACCCGGATATCCGTCGCCTGCTGGGGCTGGAAGAGCCCAAGGGCAATGTGCTGGGGCTGGATGACAAGTGGGCCTACAACATCGTCAAGCAGGTCGGCAACTACGGCGAGTCCTTCGATCGCAACGTCGGCGCCGGCTCTCCCCTCAAGATCGACCGCGGCATCAACGCGCTCTGGAACAAGGGTGGCCTGATGTATGCCCCGCCCATCCGCTAACTAGACAGCTGTCGGGGGGCCTGGCCCCCCATTTCCCCTTGCCCTGGCTTTGTCGGAGTCATCCTCATGGCGATACAAGCATCAAACCATAGGAAAGAACAGGGCCGCTGGTGGTATGACGCTAAGGTGCGGGCGCAGATCTTCCAGTGCCTGGCCATTGCGGCCGTTCTCGCGTTTCTGTTCTACATCATCAACAATGCCCTGACCAATCTGGCGACCCGTGGCATCACCACAGGTTTCGATTTTCTGGGCAACACCGCCGGGTTCGGCATCCTGCAGAGCCTGATCCCCTACGACGAGACCTATAGCTTCGGTCGCACCTTCGTGGTCGGCCTGCTCAATACCCTGCTGGTCTCGGTGCTCGGCATCCTGTTTGCCACCCTGCTCGGCTTCGTGCTCGGGATAGCGCGTCTGTCCCGCAACTGGCTGGTAGCCAAGATAGCCACCGTCTACATAGAGACGTTTCGCAACATTCCGCTGCTGCTGCAGATCTTCTTCTGGTACTTCTCGGTGCTGCGTACCCTGCCGTCTCCCCGTGAGAGCGTGGAGCTCGGAGGGCTCGCCTTCTTGAACGTGCGGGGCTTCTATCTGCCCAAACCCTTGTTTGAAGAGGGATTTGGCTATGTGCTTTGGGCCCTGCTGGTCGCTGTCGTCCTGAGCTGGGGGCTGAGTCGCTGGGCAAGGCGCCGTCAGGCGCTGACCGGCAGGATCTTCCCGTTCTGGCGCTGTGCGGCCGCTCTGGTGATCCTGCTCCCCGCCATCGCCTTCCTGCTGGCAGGCAGCCCGCTCTCCTGGAGCGTGCCCATACTGCAGGGCTTCAACTTCCGGGGGGGCTTGACGGTGTTGCCGGAACTCGCGGCGCTGCTGCTGGCGCTCACCATCTATACGGCGGCCTTCATCGCCGAGATAGTGCGATCCGGCATACTGGCCATCAGCAAGGGGCAGACCGAGGCCGCTTCCGCCCTCGGGCTCTCGTCCACCAAGACGCTGCGGCTGGTGGTCATTCCCCAGGCGATGCGGGTCATCATTCCCCCGCTGACCAGCCAGTACCTGAACCTCACCAAGAACTCCTCGCTGGCCACCGCCATCGGTTATCCGGACCTCGTCTCTGTGTTCATGGGCACCACCCTCAACCAGACCGGGCAGGCCATCGAGGTGATCGCCATGACCATGGGGGTCTATCTCATCATCAGTATCACCACCTCAGTCCTGATGAACATCTACAACCGCAGGATGACGCTGGTCGAGCGCTAGGGAGCTGTCATGTTTGTGAACGAGTTGCAGGAGGCGCTGCCGCCTCCCAATCATCGCCGGGGGCTGGTCGCCTGGATCAGGCAGAACCTTTTCCCCAACTGGTGGAACGGCCTGCTGACCCTGGTGCTGGCCTACCTGCTGCTGCCACTGCTCTGGTCGGCGCTGGACTGGGCTATCTTCTCCGCCAACTGGCAGGGGAGCAGCCGTGCCGACTGCGCCCAGGGCGGGGCCTGCTGGGTCTTTATCGAGAGCCGTCTGGGGCAATACCTCTACGGCTTTTACCCGGTCGATCAGTATTGGCGCATCAATCTGGCCTTCGCCGGTCTGGCCGTGCTGCTGGCGCTGCTGATCTGGCCGCGCACCCCGCGCAAGGGCTGGCTGGCGCTCTTTACCCTGCTGGTGTTCCCTGTCATCGCCTTCGTGCTGATCCACGGCGGGGCCGGTCTCGAGGTGGTGGAAACCAACCGTTGGGGCGGCCTGATGCTGACCCTGGTGCTGGCGGTGGTGGGCATAGTGGTTGCCCTGCCGTTCGGCATCCTGCTGGCATTGGGACGCCGCTCCCACATGCCGGTCATCTCCAGCCTCTCCACCGTCTATATCGAGTTCTGGCGGGCAGTGCCGCTCATCACGGTGCTCTTCATGGCCTCCGTCATGCTGCCGCTGTTCATGAGTACCGAGGTGGAGCTCGACAAGCTGCTGAGGGCGCTCATCGGCATCATTCTGTTCCAGGCGGCCTATGTGGCCGAGGTGGTGAGGGGCGGGCTGCAGGCGATCCCCAAGGGACAGTACGAGGCGGGTGAAGCCCTGGGGCTCTCCTACTGGAAGGTGATGGGACTGGTCATCATGCCCCAGGCCCTCAAGATCACCATTCCCTCCCTGGTGAACACCTTTATCTCCCTGTTCAAGGACACCAGCCTGGTGCTGATCATAGGGCTGTTCGATCTGCTGGCCATCTCCAAGGTGGCGCTGGCGGATCCGGCCTGGCTGGGATTCTCCACCGAGGCCTATGTGTTCATCGCCATGATCTTCTGGATGTTCTGTTTTGGCATGTCCCGCTACTCCATCTATCTGGAGCGCAAACTCAACACCGGTCACAAGCATTAGGAGTAGTTTCGAGATGAAAACGGACGCTGTGGTAGAACTCAAGGATGTCAACAAGTGGTACGGTGAGTTTCATGTGCTGCGCAACATCAATCTGCAGGTGGGCAGGGGGGAGAAGATCGTCATCTGCGGGCCGTCTGGCTCGGGCAAGTCCACCATGATCCGCTGCATCAACCGGCTGGAGGAGCATCAGAGCGGTGACATCCTGGTCAAGGGCACGGCCCTGACGTCGGATCTCAAGAACATAGAGACAGTACGCCGGGAGGTGGGCATGGTGTTCCAGCACTTCAACCTCTTCCCCCATCTGACGGTGCTGGAGAACTGCTGCCTGGCCCCCATCTGGGTCAAGCAGTTGCCACGCAAGGAGGCCGAGGAGATCGCCATGACCTTCCTGCGCCGGGTCAGGATCCCGGAGCAGGCCCTCAAGTACCCGGGCCAGCTCTCCGGCGGTCAGCAGCAACGGGTCGCCATCGCTCGCAGCCTCTGCATGAATCCCCAGGTGATGCTGTTTGACGAGCCGACCTCGGCGCTGGATCCCGAGATGGTGCGGGAGGTGCTGGATGTCATGGTGGAGCTGGCCCACGAGGGGATGACCATGCTCTGCGTCACCCACGAGATGGGCTTTGCCAAGCAGGTGGCGGATCGGGTGATCTTCATGGACCGCGGCCAGATCATCGAGGAGAACGTGCCGGATCAGTTCTTCGACCACCCCCAGTCGGAGCGGACCAAGCTGTTTCTCTCCCAGATCCTGCAGCACTGAGGCGGGTCAGGCGGGGCCAACCCCATTGAAAATAGCCCGCCGGCTCGGTGAGCGGCGGGCAAAGACATGCATGAAAGCAGACTACAAACGGAAAGGAGTATGTCAGCCCGGCAACAGGGTACTGGTGCGCAGATCGCGCACGGCCAGATTGATCTGCCGGGCCAGGCTCAATGCCTGACGGCAGTCCAGCGTCTTCACATCGATGACTCCCCCCTGAAACTCGAATCGTCCCAGTGCCTCTACCATGAAGCTGCCGTGATGGAAGCTTTTGATATAGCGGGCAATTCGACGAGGAGACAACTGCTTGAACACCTTCATGGCAAGAGACCCTGTTGTTTGGACAGGGCACACTATGCCGTCTCACCATGACACTGATGTGACACTTGATGAAGGTTTGTATGAATCCTTGTTATGGCGTGCCATCCCCCTGCTCCCGGCATTGAAAAAGTAGTGCAGCCCCCGGCCCCGGCCCCGATATACTGCGGCCATCGCAGGATGGACAAGGTGCCGCACGTGGAGTGGGTGGACGTAGTAGACGAGCAGGACAGGGTGATCGGGGTGGCCGAGCGCACCCGGGTGCGTCAGGAGAATTTGCGCCATCGCGCCAGCTATATCCTGGTGCTCGATGAGGCCGGGCGCGTGCTGGTGCAGCGGCGCACTCCGAGCAAGGATTTTTGCCCCGGCATGCTGGACGCCTGCGCCGGTGGCGTGGTGACCACTGGGGAGGCGATGGAGCCCTCCGCCCGGCGCGAGCTGGCCGAAGAGCTGGGGATCCACGACGTGCCCCTGCACGACTTTGGCACCTTCTACGCCGAAGGGGAGGCGAGCGGGGGAGGCTATCGGGTCTGGGGCGGTCTGTTCAGCTGTCACTATCAGGGGCCGCTGCAACTGCAGGCCGAAGAGGTGAGCGAGGTGCACTGGATGAGCCTGGCCGAGATAGCTGAGCGGGCCGATGAATTCACGCCGGATTCATTGTTGGCCATCGCCACCTGGCAGGCGCGACGTTCGCAAGCGGGCCAGGGTTAGCGGCCGCAAACGCTTGTTGCGCGTTCTCTTTACTGCGCCCGGATGAACCCGTTCACCTGTGGGTGGATTGGGGTAGACTGGGCCTCTTTGAACCACAGAAGGATGAGTCATCATGATCACGGTCGGTCAATCCCTGCCCGCAGGAGAATTTACCTTCATCAGCGCCGAGGGCAAGCAGGTGAAGGATACCCAGGCCCTGTTTGCGGGCAAGAAGGTGGTGTTGTTCGCGGTGCCGGGGGCCTTCACCCCCACCTGCTCCAACGCCCACTTGCCCGGCTATGTGGTGCTGGCGGATCAGTTCAAGGCCAAGGGCGTCGATGCCCTCTATTGTCTGTCGGTCAACGATGCCTTCGTGATGAGGGCGTGGCAGGCGGCCCAGAATGCCGACGCCATCACCATGCTGGCGGATGGGGACGGCAGCTGGACCCGGGCCCTCGGCCTTGCCAAGGAGACCGGCGCCTTCGGCGGCCTGCGTGCTCAGCGCTTTGCCCTGATCGCCAATGACGGCGTGGTCGAGCAACTGTTTGTGGAGGCTCCCGGCAAGTTCGAGGTGTCGGATGCACAGAGCCTGCTGGCCGCCTTGTGAATTGTTAATCGTCGTTTGATTTCAGCTTGAAATAGCAAGGCGGCTCGATACACTGAGGCCGCGTTTGGATGGAGCCAGGCTAGCCGCCTGGCTCTCGTGTTTGCAGTCGACGAGATGGAAGAATATGACCCTGGCTTTTGTTGCCCTGATTGCCGGACTGGCGTTGCTGGTCTGGAGTGCGGATAAATTTGTGGACGGCGCCGCCGCCACCGCCCGTTATGCCGGCATGCCGCCGCTGCTGATCGGCATGGTGATCATCGGTTTTGGTACCTCGGCTCCCGAGATGGTGGTCTCGGCCCTGGCATCCATGCAGGGTAACCCGGGCCTGGCGCTCGGCAACGCCTATGGTTCCAACATCACCAACATCGCCCTCATTCTCGGGCTGACAGCCCTCATCAGCCCCATCGCCGTCTCCTCCCAGGTGGTGCGCAAGGAGATCCCCATACTGCTCGGCATCACCCTGCTGACCGGTGCCTTGCTCATCGATGGTCACCTGGGGCGTGGCGACGCCCTCATTCTGGGTGGCGTCTTCATCGCGTTGCTGGGGTGGTCCATCTGGACCGGGATCAAGGGCAAGGGAGACGCCCTGGACGAAGACGTGAACGTGGAGCTCGACAGCGAAGCCATGCCGCTCAAGAAGGCCATCTTCTGGTTGATCGTCGGCCTGGTACTCCTGGTGGGTGCTTCCCGCCTGCTGGTGTGGGGCGCGGTGACCATAGCCCAGGCATTTGGCATCAGCGACCTGATCATCGGTCTGACCATAGTGGCGGTGGGCACCTCGCTGCCGGAGCTCGCCTCCTCCCTGATGGCCATCAAGAAGAAGGAGCACGATCTGGCCCTCGGCAACGTGCTTGGATCCAACCTGTTCAACACCCTGGCCGTGGTGGGCATCGCCGCCGGCATAGCGCCTCTGGACGTGGACCCTGCGGTGCTCTCCCGCGACTGGAGCCTGATGATGGGGCTGACCCTGCTGCTGCTGGTGATGTGCCTGGGCCGCAAGGGACAGGGCCGCATCAACAGGGTGGAAGGGGGCATCTTGCTCTGCATCTTCGTCGCCTATACCGGTTGGCTGTTGACCAGCCAGTTCTGATAGGGCATGACAGGACAAACAAGAAGGGGAGCCAATGGCTCCCCTTCTCTATGTTGACTGCGTGGTCAAACCGATCAGGCCACTGCCACCAGCTTTTGCTTCTGGGCGCTGTCCAGGATGAGGATGCTCGCCTTGGGGAAGAAGTTGAAGGTGGAGGCCGACGCCCAGGTGTAGGCACCCATCACCCGGCCTATGACCAGCTCGCCGATGGCGAGATCCGGCAGCATGATGCCGTCGCGAATGACGTCCACGCTGTCGCAGGTGGGGCCGGAGAGCACGGCATTGTGCAGCTGGCCCTGGGCGTAGGGGGTGCTCACCGGGTAGGTGACGTGGTCATAGAGCTGACCGTTGTAGCTGCCGTAGAGGCCGTCATCCAGGTAGTACCAGATCTTGTCGCCGCGGTGGGCCTTGCCCATCACGCTGGCGACCGAGGTCATGGCCGGTGCGCTGATGAAACGGCCCGGCTCGGCAATCTTCTGTACCGTGGCGGGCAGCTTGGCCAGCGCCTCGCGGATCGGGGCGCAGAAGCCGTCGATGTCGAACTCGCCGCCCTCATAGTCGACCGGGAAACCGCCGCCGATGTCCAGCACCCAGGGCTTGAGGCCAAGATCCCAGGCCTGCTCCATGATCTCGCGGCAGGCGTCGATGGCCTGGACGTGGCGACGGGGGTGGGGCACCTGGGAGCCGACGTGGAACGACAGCCCCATCACCTTGATCCCCTTGGCCTGGGCCAGTTGCAGCAGCGGCAGCGCCTGCTCCGGGGTGCAGCCGAACTTCTTGGAGAGATCGACCTTGGTCTCGGGATTCGGGAAGCTGACGCGCAGCAGCAGTTTGACCTCGTCCTTGTAGGGCAGGAACTTCTCCAGCTCCAGCGGGTTGTCATAGACGAACACGGTACAGCCGAATTCCAGCGCATAACGGATGTCGCTGTCGCGCTTGATGGGATGGGTGTGAATGCAGCGTCCCGGGCGAACCCCTTGGCTGCGCACCAGATCCACTTCGCCATTGGTGGCCAGATCGAAACAGGCCCCCTCTTCCTTCAAGACAGAGACCACAGCCTCATGGGGCAGGGGCTTGAGTGCATAATGCAAGCGCACATCGGGCAGGGCGGCGGCCAGGGCCCGATACTGTTTGCGGACGGCTGCCTTGTCGAGCAGCAGCAGGGGGGAGCCAAATTGTTCAACCAGCTGACGATAATCTTGTGCGACCAGGGTCTCGTTCATTCTCTTTTGATCATCCTTAGGGGGCGTGATATGCCCAAGCCATATGCGATTGAACCGGCGACGGCCGGCTCAGGCGAGTGGTCCGGAGGGACCGACCAGGCACAATGCATAACTCCCTTGCAAAGTGCTTAGTTATGCGCGGGATTATCGACTTATTGAGTTTGTGTGCAAGCATTTTGATTGGATATGTTGGCAAGTATTTCTGGTCGAGACGAAACATCATCTTGATATGGGGCACTCTGCCCCTGCCGGTGCGCAGCATTGGCAGAGAAGACTTCATAAGCTATTGATAGTTAATGAGCATTTAACATGGCTCCGCTCATGGCCTGGACAGAAAAAAGCGGCGCCGAGGCTGGCCGAGTGGGAGACAGCTCACATTTTTTGGATTAACATGCCCGCTTCCTAATCCAAACTAGTTCGGATGAAGGTAGCAGGAGAGCGATGGGGGACCATCCACCGAAGAAGTGAATCTTTCAGGTACCGGGCAACCGGTGTGGACTGCTACTGGACGATACTCTGGAGAGACCCGTTAGATCGGGCGCCGAAGGAGCAAGGCACCATGACGACCCGCAAGGGCTGGCTGGCGCCGGAAACTCTCAGGCAAAAGGACAGAGGGGATGGGATGGTTGTACCTGAGCTTAGAACTGTTCACGATCTGTCACGAGAGGTCGTCAGCAAGGTAAAGAGCAGCGCAGGAACCGGAGTGTATGTGAATACATGAGGCTTCCGAGCAGCGCATGAGCCTTGATCACGGCCTCGCAGTAAGAGTGTGAGCACGTTTTTGGCCCGCATCCGATCGCCTCTGGCCGATCGCGACACCTAATGGGAAGATCATCCTTCTCCTCCTTAATCGTTGTTTTTTAAGGAGGATGCATGTCATCAATTCAATCGGCGCTCGCCGCCATCGATAGCTTTGTCTGGGGTCCACCCCTGCTGATCCTGCTGGTCGGGACCGGTATCTATCTCACCTGGCGATTGGGTCTGCTTCAGGTCGTGCGCTTGCCGCTCGCCCTCAAGCTTGTCTTTGGCCGGGATCAGGGTCAGGGCAAGCAGGGGGATGTCTCCAGCTTCGCCGCCCTGTGCACCGCCCTCTCCGCCACCATAGGCACAGGCAACATCGTCGGTGTCGCCACCGCCATCAAGCTCGGCGGCCCCGGCGCCCTGTTCTGGATGTGGATGGCGGCCCTGTTCGGCATGGCCACCAAGTACGCCGAGTGCCTGCTGGCGGTCAAATACCGCGAGCAGGATGCCAACGGCCAGATGGCGGGCGGCCCCATGTACTATCTGGAGAAGGGGCTGGGCTCCAGGCCGCTGGCCAAGCTGTTCGCCCTGTTCGGCATAGGCGTCGCCTTCTTCGGCATCGGCACCTTCCCTCAGGTCAACGCCATCAGTGATGCCATGAGCCTCTCCTTCTCGGTACCCCGTGAAGTGACCGCGGTGGTGCTGACCCTGATAGTGGCCCTGGTGACCCTGGGGGGCATCCAGTCCATCTCCAGCGTGTCGAGCAAGGTGGTCCCCTTCATGGCCATCTTCTACATACTCGCCTGTCTCGGCGTGTTGGTGAACAACGCCGGCGCCCTGCCCGACGCCGTCATGCTGGTGATCGAGAGCGCCTTCACCGGCCATGCGGCCACCGGCGGCTTCGTCGGGGCCGGCATCATGCTGGCGATCCAGTCCGGGGTGGCACGGGGGGTCTTCTCCAACGAATCCGGGCTGGGCTCGGCCCCCATAGCCGCGGCGGCGGCCAAGACGGACTCCTGTGTGGAGCAGGGGCTGGTCTCCATGACCGGCACCTTCATCGACACCATCATCATCTGCACCATGACGGGCCTGACCCTGGTGGTGACAGGCGTGTGGAGCGGGGACTTGAGTGGCGCCGCCATGACCAGCCAGGCCTTTGCCCAGGGACTGGATACCCACATAGGCCAGTATCTGGTGAGCATCGGCCTCCTGTTCTTCGCCTTCACCACCATCCTCGGCTGGAACTACTACGGCGAGCGCTGCACCGAGTACCTGTTCGGGGTCAAGGCGATCAAGCCCTATCGCATCGTCTATCTGGTGCTGGTGGCGAGCGGCGCCTTCCTCCATCTGGACCTGATTTGGCTGCTGGCGGACATCGTCAACGGCCTGATGGCGGTACCCAACCTCATCGGCCTCATCGGCCTGCGTCACGTGGTGATCGCCGAGACCCGGGCCTACTTCAGTCGGGACCGGGACAGCGATACGGAGTCCGAGCCCGAGCCGCAGACCGCCTGAATCTGCGCCCGACCAATGCGGAAAAGCAAAGCCACGACCCGGGTTGTGGCTTTTTTATGAATGGCGCATGGAGGAGGCGCCCCCTCCGAGGGCTCAGGGTAAGGGCATCGGACTCTCTGTCAGCAGTCGCGCCAGCCGCCCTCGCACTCTCTCCACCAGCGCTTCCTCGCTCCCCTGCCAATGGATCTGCTGCGCCAGGGTAGTGGAGGTGCCGGGTGCAAAGCGCAGCTCCCCGCCCGCCAGCTCGTAGAAGCGGCTCGCCATCCGGGTGCCTTCGTCCACATCCCCCGCCACCAGTAACATGGCCTGGGCCAGCACGGCGCCCCCGTGATCCTGCCCCGGCGCCAGCCAGCGCTGGGCTGTGCCGGTGACCTTGCGGCCCCCGATCACCAGATTGTACTGGCCGTCGCAAAAGGATCCGGGCACGAAGTCATAGTTTCCCTCGAGACTGTATTCGCCCAGCAGGGCCAGCAGCGGCGCGCCTAGCAGATGGTAGTAGTGGCCAAGATCCGTGGTGGTACGGGGCAGCAAGATAGACATGTTGAGGATGCCGGCCCCGTGGGGCACGGCGGTGCCGCCGCTGTCCCGCACATGGACGGGCCAGCCTTCGCTGGCGAGCTGCTCGCAGGCCGCCTGATAGCGGGGCAGGCGCACGTCCTTGCGGGTGACGATAAGGCATTGGGGCGCCTGCCAGAGGTGGGCGCGGGGCTGGCCGTCATGGGCGCACTCCCGCAGCCAGCGCTGCTCCTCGGCCAGTATCTGATCCGGGGTGTGGCGGGCGGGCAGGGGGGAAAGCAGGGTATAGGGCATGTAGGGCATCCTGAACAGAGGCTGCCAGCACAGTACCCGGGGCGACAAACAAGGTAAAGCCCCGCACGGCGGGGCTTTACCTGTTCGCTCTGGAGCGCGTCAGGCCTGGGCGCCGCCGCGCTTGGGCAGCAGCAGGTTCATCACGATGGCGGTGAGGCCGCCGGTGGCGACGCCGTAGGAGAGCACGCTTCTGGCCAGCTCCGGCAGGTGCTGCAGCACCTCGGGCACCTGGGCGACACCCAGCCCCATGGCGAGCGACACCGCCAGTATCATCAGGGCGCGGCGGTCCAGCTCCTCGCGGGAGATGATGCGCACCCCGGCGGCGGCTATGGTGCCGAACATGACGATGGTGGCGCCCCCCAGCACGGGCTCGGGGATCTGCTGCACCAGGCTGGCCACCGCCGGGAACAGGCCGAGCAGGGCCAGCATGGCGGCGATGAAGAGGCCGACGTGGCGGCTGGCGACCCCGGTCAGCTGGATGACGCCGTTGTTCTGGGCGAAGGTGGACATGGGGAAGGTGGAGAAGACAGCCGCCAGCATGGAGTTGGCGCCATCGGCCAGCACGCCCCCCTTGATCCGCGCCATGTAGACGGGCCCGTCCAGCGGCTCGCCGGAGATGTCCGAGGTGGCTGTCATGTCGCCTATGGCTTCCAGCGCCGTCACCACGAAGATGATGGCGAGCGGCACGAACAGCTGCCAGTCAAAGCCGATGCCGTAGTGAAGCGGGATGGGCACCATCACCAGGGGGCCCTCGAAGGTGGGAGGGCTGACCTTGCCCAGCAGCAGGGCGACGGCGTAACCCGCCAGCATGGCGATCATGATGGCGGATAGGCGCAGCCAGGGGTTGCGGCTGCGCTGCAGCAACACGATGAGGCCGAGCACCAGCAGGGAGAGGAAGAGGTTGGTGTGGCTGGCGAAGCTGCCGTCCGAGAGCGCGGCATAGCCGCCACCCATGCTGATGAGGCCCACCTTGATCAGGGTCAGGCCGATGAGCAGCACCACTATGCCGGTCACCAGGGGGGTGATGATGCGCTTGACCAGATGCAGGAAGCGGCTCATCACCACTATGGTGAGGGCGGCCGCCAGCATGGTGCCGAACAGGGTGCCCAGCAGATCCTCGGTGGGCATGGCGGCCTGCTTGAGGGCCAGGCCGGAGGCGATGATGGGGCCGAGGAAGTTGAAGCTGGTGCCCTGCACCGAGAGCAGGCCCGAACCGAGGGGGCCGAAGCGGCGGGTCTGGATGAAGGAGGCGATGCCGGACATGACCAGGGACATGGAGACGATGTAGCGGGTGTCGGCGGCCGGGAGACCCAGGGCATTGGCGATGATGAGGGGCGGAGTGATGATGGCGACAAACATGGCGAGCATGTGCTGCAGGGCGGCGAACAGGGTCTGGGGCAGGGGCGGAACCTCGTCTATGCCGTAGATGAGCTCGCTGTGGGCTCGCCTGGGGGGGTGGGTCTCTGGAGTCGCGCGCACGGCGGCAGCCTGTTCCATAAATACCTCTGAGTGTGGGGAGGGGGAGAAAATTGGGCGCTATTCTAGTGGCTGAACCTGGGCTGACCAGCGCTAATTGGAGCAATAACCGGTTTATTTTTCGATGGGTTGAAACGTTTGCGCGCGGCGATTATGATCCGCCGGTTTGTGTGAGGCAGTTCTCGTTATAAATGGGGGACATGCTGATGCATCCAGGGAGGGACGGTGTAGAATGAGCCCTCAGTTGTAAAATGGAGACTCTGGATGCTGAAGCTGTCGGAGTTCTGGAGTGCCCGTGCCCACTCCGAAGATTTCACCCTGACCCGCATGGGCTTTATGACGGTGCGTCTGCGCCTGCTCACCTGCCTGCTGATGGTGGGCTTGCCTGCCTGGGCGCTGGTGGACTGGCTGACCCTGCCGGCCACCCAGTTTGACGAGCTGTTTCAGGTCAGGATCTTCTGCCTGCTGGCCCTCTCTCCCCTGATCCCCCTCTCCTATCTCATCCACTTCAAGCGCGAGCGCATGAAGCTGGCCCTGGGCTACCTGATGGCGGTGATGATGCTCTTCTCCCTCATCTGTCTGCACAGCTTCGGGACGGATCAGGAGCTGCAGGCGGGCTACATGGCCTTCCCCTATCTGCTCATCAGCCTGTTTGCCATCTTCCCCATACCGCTCTCCCTCAGCCTGCAACTGGCGGGAGGCATACTGATCACCATGCTGGCGGGCAACTGGCTCTTGGTGGGCCAGCCGCTCCTGAGCGTGCAGACCCTCAACCAGGTCTGGTTGCTGGGGCTCTTCACGGTGGCGAGTGCCTGGGTGCAGTGCGGCCAGCTCAACATGCTGCTGCAGCTCTATCGGGAGTCCACCACGGACGAGCTGACCGGCATGATGAACCGCCGCCTGCTGATGAAGCGGCTCGAGAAGGCCAGGGTCAGCATGATCCGCAAGCAGGCATCCTTTGCCGTGCTGCTGCTGGATCTGGACAGATTCAAGCGCATCAACGACACCTTCGGCCATCTGGCGGGGGATGCCGTGCTCAAGGAGGTGGCGGCGACCCTGGCGGAGCAGCTGGAGCCCGGCATGGTGCTCGGTCGCTACGGCGGCGAGGAGTTTGCCATACTGCTGCCCAACTGCGCCGATCTGGCCCAGGCGAAACGGATCGCCGAGCGACTGAGGGTGGCGGTGGAGGCGCGGCTGGTGAAGAGCCCGACGTCGGATGAACTGCTGGAGGTGACGGTGAGCATAGGCCTGACCCTGTCCCTGCGCGGGGAGAGCGTCGAGGAGCTGCTCAACCGGGCGGACGAGTGCCTCTACATGGCCAAGATGGCGGGGCGAAACTGCGTGGTGGGCGAGCTGGCGAAGACGCCGTGCAAGCCCGGGTCCGCAAAGACGGATGCCGCCTGAGGGCGGCATCTTGTCAGGGGGCGCTATCAGTTCAGCCGGTACTTGCCTGACAACTGCTGGGCCAGCAGCTTGAACATGTTGAACACCGCCATTGTCTTGCCGGTCGGGGTGCCATCCTCGGCCAGGAAGAACTCCCCCTTGAACACCAGGATCTCCCCCTTCTGCTCCACCGCATCGGCACGCATGCCGTGGATGAAGTCTTCGTGGCTCTTGATGATGCCGTTGGCCATCTCCAGCAGGGCAGTCTCGGTGATCAGCTCTTTTTGTGGTTGCATGTGCGTCTCCTTAAACGACTACTGGCAGGGCGTGGTGTGCCCCGCCGCTGATTGAAGAGGCGGTTAGCATACTGCAAGGGGGGATTTTCTGTCATTGATATGACCCCGCTTTTTTGCCCGGCTGCGGGCTGCCGTCACCCCATCACCAGATTCTTGAGCCAGTGACGCTGGCGGATCCTGCGCTGCACCAGCAGCACCTTGCACAGCTCCTCCAGCAGCACCACGGCCACCACCCAGGAGAGGGGCCAGCCCAGCAGACTGACCGCGACCCAGGCCAGCGGCAGGCCTATGCACCACATGGCGACTATGTCGATGAAGATGCTGTAGTTCACGTCCCCCCCCGAGCGCAGCACCCCGACTATGCCCACCATGTTGAACACCTTGAGCAACATGCCGAGGCACATGATGGCAAGCACCTGGCCCGCTTCCCCCATCAGCTCCCCCGGCAGGTTGCCGACCCACTGCAGCAGGTTGGTCTGCAACAGCCAGACGGCTATCCCCACCAGCAGGGCGCCTATGGGGGCGAGCAGCAGGAACAGCTGGGAGTGCTGCCAGGCCGCCTCGTACTCCTCGGCCCCGAGCCGGTGACCGAGCAGGGTGGAGCAGGCCACCGCCAGCCCGAAGAAGAGGGAGATAAGGATGCTCTCCAAGGTACCCAGGGTGGTCATTATGGCCAGGGAGTCGGTGCCCAGATGAGCGTAGAGGAAGCCGTAGAGCAGCATGCCGAAGGCCCAGAGCCCATCATGGAACAGGAGCGGCAGGGCGATCAGGGTGAAGCGCACCACCTCCTTGCGCCGAAAGGCGTCCCACCAGTCCTGTCGGCGCGGCACCAGGCGCGGCTCCTGGCGCCACACATAGGCAAGCAGCAGCGCCGTCTGCAGCAGTCGTGAAATCGTGGTGCCCCAGGCCGAGCCCGCGACCCCCATGGCCTCGAAGCCGAAGTTGCCGAAGATGAGGGCGTAGTTGAGGATGACGTTGGCGATGATGGCAATGATGCCGATCCGGGTCGGCGCCGCCGCGTTGCCCACCGAGCGCAGGGCCGCCTCCAGGGGCACCACCACGGCGGTGCAGAGGATGGTGGCACCTGTGATCATCAGGAACTCGTCGGCCAGCAGGCGCAGCGCGGGATCCTGGCTGGCAAAGCCGAGCACGCTGCCCGGCGAGAGCACATAGACGAGGGCAAACGGCAGGCTCACCAGCAGGGCGCCCACCAGGGCCAGGGCCAGGGAGCGGCGCACCCCGGCCAGCTCGCCCCGGCCATAGTATTGCGCCGCCAACACCGAGACCCCGCCAGAGAGCCCCGCTATCACCAGCAGGTTGAAGAAGAAGACCCGGTTACCCAAGCCGACCGCCGCCACAGCCGTGGTGCCAAGCTGGCTCACCATCATGATGTCGATGAGACCGAGCAGGGAGAACATCATGGATTGCAGCGACACCGGCAGGGCCAGCCGCCACAGTCGGGTCATGAACTCACGATCGGTGGTTTGTTTTAAAATCGCTTGCCAATAATTCATTTATGTTAACCGGGTATGTGAAAAGCAAGGTTTGTCATGGGTATGATAGGGGTAGTAGCGGGAGGAGCCACTGTGAGCACCTCTCGGCTTTCTTGTTCAAAACTATCATGTTGAGGCGTTATGGCATTTGTCAGCGAGTGTCTTGAGATAGCTCCCGGCTGCGAGGAGCGGATGCTGGGGCGTGAAGGCTTGCCCCTGCTGGGGGAGGCCGGCATCTTCCTGACCGGCCTCTCCCGCTTGCGGGATCACTACCTCATTCGCCGCAACAGACCCGAGTTCCACATCCTGATGGTGAGCCACGACGAGGGCGGGGCCCTGCTGACTGATCAGGGGGAGCAGCCCATCCCCGCGGGCTCGCTCATCTTCCTGCCGGCGGCCGTACCGGGGGGGCTCAGGCTCATTGGCGAGGGCTGGCAGACAAGCTGGATCCTGCTGGATGACGTGCCGCGCTGGCAGCACCTGCACCGGCTCGGCCACCGGATCTGGCAGGGGGAGGAGGGGGCGCAGCTCTACCATCTGCTCAGCCTGATGCAGGGGGAGGGGGTGCGATCGCCCTTGCAGCCCCAGCTGCTCAGCCTGTTGCTGGCCCTGCTGGACAGGACCCTGCAGGGGGAGGTGCGCGGCACCCCCGAGCTCAGGCTGCAGGCGCTGTTTCGCCGGGTGGAGGCGCGCCTCGATGAACCCTGGAGCGTGGCGTTGCTGGCCGACCAGATGGCCTGCTCTGTGCCCCATCTGCATCGGCTCTGCCAGCAGGTGTTCGGCATGGGGCCCATGGCCTGGCTGACTCAGCTTCGGATGAACAAGGCGCGCCAGCTGCTGCTCTATACCAACTGGCCGCTGGCTGAGCTGGCCAGCCGGGTCGGTTACAGCGACGGCGCCAACTTTGCGAACCGTTTTCGCCGCCTCACTGGTCAGACCCCCGGCGCCTTTCGTCGCCTGGGTCGCAAACCTGTTGTCACTGAGGTGCAAACCCTTTGAAATTGTTGGCCCAAGCCCATAGGATCGGCGGGCCACACAGTCAAGGTACAGATCCATGTTTGAAGATAATAATCAGAAACGTCCCCTCTACATTCCCTACGCCGGCCCGGCCCTGCTGGAGACCCCGCTGCTCAACAAGGGCAGTGCCTTCACCAGCGAGGAGCGCAGCAGCTTCAATCTGGAAGGCCTGCTGCCCCAGAACATCGAAACCATCGAAGAACAGGCGGAACGCGCCTATCGCCAGTTCATGGCGTTCGGCAACGACATGGACAAGCACATCTATCTGCGCAACATCCAGGACACCAACGAAACCCTGTTCTATCGCCTGCTGAACAACCACCTGACCGAGATGCTGCCGGTCATCTACACCCCGACCGTGGGCAAGGCGTGCGAGGAGTTCTCCAACATCTACCGCCGCGCCCGCGGCCTCTTCATCTCCTATCCGGACAAGGACAGGATCGATGACATGCTGCAAAACGCCACCAAGCAGAACGTCAAGGTGATAGTGGTCACCGACGGCGAGCGGATCCTGGGCCTCGGGGATCAGGGCATCGGCGGCATGGGCATTCCCATCGGCAAGCTCTCCCTCTATACCGCCTGCGGCGGCATCTCCCCCGCCTACTGCCTGCCGGTGGTGCTGGACGTGGGCACCAACAACCAGCAACTGCTCAACGATCCCTTCTACATGGGCTGGCGCCATCCGCGCATCTCGGGCGAGGAGTACGACGAGTTCGTCGATGCCTTCATCCAGGCGGTCAAGCGCCGCTGGCCCGAGATCCTGTTGCAGTTCGAGGACTTCGCCCAGGGCAATGCCACCCCGCTGCTCAACCGCTACAAGGACGAGCTGTGCTGCTTCAACGACGACATCCAAGGCACCGCCGCCGTGACTCTCGGCAGCCTGATCGCCGCCTGCAAGGCCTCGGGAGCCAAGCTCTCCGAGAAGCGGGTCGCCTTCCTCGGTGCGGGCAGCGCCGGCTGCGGCATCGCCGAGCAGATAGTGGCGCAGATGAAGGCCGAAGGGCTGAATGATGCGGAGGCCCGCGGCCGGGTCTTCATGGTGGACCGTTTCGGCCTCATCACCGACAAGATCCCCAACCAGCTCGACTTCCAGCGCAAGCTCTCCCAGCCGCTGGAGCGGATCAAGGAGTGGCCGGTGGGGGACAACATCTCCCTGCTGGAGGTGATGGAGCACGGTCGTCCGGACATCCTGATCGGGGTCTCCGGCCAGCCTGGCCTGTTCACCGAAGAGGTGGTCAAGACCATGCACAAGCACTGCGCCCGCCCCATCATCTTCCCGCTCTCCAACCCCACCTCCCGGGTGGAGGCGACGCCGGCGGATCTCATCCGCTGGACCGACGGCCAGGTGCTGGTGGCCACCGGCAGCCCGTTCGCGCCGGTGGAGTACAAGGGCAAGCGCTACGTCATCGCCCAGTGCAACAACTCCTTCATCTTCCCGGGGATTGGCCTTGGCGTCATCGCCTCGGGCGCCACCCGGGTGACCGACGCCATGCTGATGTCCGCCAGCCGGGCGCTGGCGGAGTGCTCGCCGCTGGTGAAGGGAGAGGAGGGCTCCTTGCTGCCGGATCTGGCGGATATCCATCGGGTCTCCCGCTACATCGCCAAGATGGTGGCCAAGACCGCCATGCTGCAGGGCAAGGCGGTACAGACCCCCGATGATGTGATAGATCAGGCCATCGAAGCGAACTTCTGGCGGCCGGAATACCGCCGCTATCGTCGCACCTCGTTCTGATCGAAGAGGCCGCAAAAGCAGAAGGGATGCGCAAGCATCCCTTTTTTTGTGCACGGCAGAGGCGGATGAGGGGTTATTGTGCCGGTTGCTCGGCAGCAGGTTCGGCAGCAGGTTCGGCCGCGGGCTCGGTGGCCGCTGGTGCGGCGGCCTGCACGCCGGTCACCCGGATCTCGACCCGGCGATCCGGGGCCAGGCAGTCGATGAGGGCGGCTCTCGCCTTGACGTCATCGCACTGGGTACCGGTGACCGGATTGCTCTCGCCATTGCCCTGGATGCTCACCTTGTCGGCGGGCAGACCCTTGCCGATGAGGAAGTTGGCGACCGTGCTGGCGCGGGCCTCCGACAGTGCCTGATTGTTGGCATCCGAGCCGATGCGGTCGGTATAGCCCATCACCAGGGCGTTGCCATCCTTGGGCTTGACGTCGACTATCTGCTGGTAGAGATCGTCCAGGGCGGACATGCCTTCCGGCTTGAGCTCGGCCTTGCCAAAGGCAAACAGCACGTCAGAGCTCAGGTTGAAGGTCTGATCCACCGGCTCGGGAGGCGGCGGTGGGGTCACCACCAGGGGGGCGGCCACCGGCACTGCGGCCACGGTGCGGTTGGGGTGCAGCACCAGCTCCAGGGTGGCGGTGCTGATGTCGCTGACCCAGCGCTGGGTGCCGCTGCCCAGCTTGTCGTTGTCCGAGTCATCCCCCACCCGCACCATGTAGCGATAGCGGGCCTGGATGTCGATCCAGTCGTGCAGCCTGGCGGTCATGCCGAGCCCGGCCAGCGGCGCCAGGTTGTCCTCGCTGCCGTTGATGGACTTGACGCTGTAGAGGTAGCCGCCACCCTCGGCAAACACCGAGAAGATGTCGTTCAATGGCAGGCGGCCCAGGATCGACAGGGTCGCCCCCTGGTTGCTGAACTCGTGACCATTGACGTCCCAGTCCCCGCCCGACAGATAGCCCAGTTCGGCGCCCAGGTTTTCGGTGAAGTTGTATCCGGCGAAGGCGTTGTACGCAGTGTCATCGTTGCTGACATCCTTGCTGAAATCATCGAGATCATGGGCCCATGCCCAGCCCGCCCCCGCCCCTATATACCAGTCGTGCATAGGCGCCGCCTGTGCCGCTCCCGTCGCCAATGCCAGTGCAATCCATACCGGTTTCAGTCTAATGTTCATCGCGTTTCCTCGTCGATGTTGGGTGTTATAGGGCTCCCAGCCCTTTGTTATGTATAACCAACATTATGTATAGGCCATATGAGACGTTTAACCACTTAAGTGGCGCCCCCGTATGGAAAATCTGTGAGGAAGGTGACAACTGTTTCGCCCCGGAACGGGGGTGGGAGGGGCTGACTGATGAATAAAAAAGGGGCCGTACGGCCCCTTTTTTTCAGGTGCGGGTTGACCGCTTACTGCTGGACTTCCTGCACGCCGGTGACGCGCACTTCGACGCGGCGATCCGGTGCCAGGCAGGCGATCAGCTGGTTCTTGCCCTTGACGCCGTCACACTGGGTGCCGGTGACCGGGTTCGCTTCGCCACGGCCTTCGATGGCGACCTTGCCTGCCGGCAGACCCTTGCCGACCAGGAAGTCGGCCACGGTGCGGGCACGGGCTTCGGACAGCTTCTGGTTGTAGGCGTCGGAACCGATACGGTCGGTGTAACCGACTACCACGGCGCTGCCATCTTTCGGCTGAACGTCAACGATCTGCTGATACAGGGTGTTGAGGGCGGCAGTCCCTTCCGGCTTCAGGGTGGATTTGCCGAAGGCAAACAGCACGTCAGAGCTCAGGGAGAAGTTCTTGTCGACCATGACGGGCTCGGGAACCGGCTCGGGAGCCGGCGCGGCCACAGGGGCTACATAGGCCTTGCGGTTCGGGTGCATCACCAGTTCCACGGTGGCGACGCTCATGTCGGTCTTCCAGGTCTTCTGCTCGTCACCCAGATCCCAGATGTAGCGGTAGCGGGCCTGCAGATCGAGCAGATCGGAGACCTTGGCGGTCAGACCCAGGCCGGCCAGGGGCGAGGTGCCGTTGTCGCTCTCGCCATTGCCGTTGACATGATTGAAGTAGGCACCGCCTTCGGCGAACACGGAGAAGATGTCACCCAGCGGCAGACGGCCAAGGGCGGACAGGGTCGCCCCTTGGGTCTTGAAGTCGACGCCATCGACGCCACCCTTGCCGGCGTAGAGGTAGCCGAGCTCGGCCGCGTAGTAATCGTTGAAGTTGTAACCGCCGAACAGGGAGATCGCGGTGGCGTCCTTGTCAGCATCCAGACCGAAGGAGTCCAGGTCATGGCCATAAGCCCAACCTGCACCCATACCCGTGTACCAGTCATCAGCCGCCTGGGCGGTGGAGGTTCCCATGGCTGCAATAGCCAGAGCAATCAGGGTTGGAGCCACTTTCATTTTCATCATTTTATCCTCGTTGAGTTGCCGTGCTATGGGCGTACTGCGCACTCTTTGTTATACCGATCGCAGATGACACTTCATGTTGTCATGTTGCGATTCCGTGATCTCGTCACGGACGGCTTGAATAAAAAATGGATGGTAACCTGGATTCTCATGAAGCTGTTTCTCCATGGACAACTAACCGGGCAATGGGGACTTTTAATAGTTCATCCAATGTCTTACAAGCGTTGCTACTGTATTCTTTTGAATCGGCTTGATCAAGTTTCTGGTCAGATATGCAGCGCTGGCGTGACGGGGTGCGGCCTGATCAGAGAGGGGGCGGGGAGAGTGTGATGAGACAGAGGGTGACGTTTGAGGCGACAGACATGCAAAAGGGGATGCCGTGGCATCCCCTTTTCGCGTTATCTGAGCGGAGTCAGATTACTGCTGAACTTCCTGTACGCCGGATACGCGCACTTCTACGCGACGGTCCGGGGCCAGGCAGGAGATCAGCTGAGCCTTGGCGGTTACGCCGTTGCACTTGGTGCCGGTAACCGGGTTGGCTTCGCCACGACCTTCGATGGCAACCTTGCTGGCAGCCATACCCTTGCTGACCAGGAAGTTGGCAACGGTGCGGGCACGGGCTTCAGACAGCTTCTGGTTGTAAGCGTCGGAACCGATACGGTCGGTGTAACCAACAACAACAGCGTTGCCGTCTTTCGGCTGGAACTCGACGATCTGCTGGTACAGAGCGTTCAGGGCTTCCACGCCTTCGGCCTTCAGGCTGTCTTTGCCAAAGGCAAACAGCACGTCGGAGTTCAGGGCGAAGTTCTTTTCAACGATCTGCGGAGCAGGAGCCGGTGCTTCTTCAACAACAGGAGCCGGAGCCGGCGCTACGTAGGAAGTACGGAACGGGTGGTAAACGGCTTCCAGGGTCGCAACGCTCTGGTTGGACTTGTAGCGTACGTTGTCGGCGTGCAGGTCAGCCACGTCCCACATGTAGCGGTAACGAGCTTGCAGATCCAGCGCGTCGTTGACCTTGTAGGTCACACCGGCACCGGCCAGCGGGGATACCTTGGTATCGCTGGTGCCCATACCGTCGGTGTGGCCCCAGTAGGCGCCAGCTTCACCGAACAGGGAGAAGTCGTTGCCCAGCGGCAGACGAGCGATACCGGACAGGGTGGCACCCTGGCTCTCGTAACGGTTGCCATCGGTGTTGCCACGGCCGGTGTACTGGTAGCCCAGTTCGGAACCGAAGTACTCGTTGAAGTTGTAACCAACGAAGGCATTGGCAGCAGCCGCGTCTTCTTCACCAGTGTTCACGCCTTCGATCTTGTTCAGACCGTTGAAGTGAGTTGCACCGACACCGGCACCGAAGTAGATATCATCAGCGGCGTGTGCAGCAGTTGCACCCATGGCAGCCATGGCGATGGCGATCAGGGAAGGAGCCATTTTCATCATAAAATTAATCCTCGTTGAGATGGCACGTTGTTCACGTGCTTCGCACTTTGTAATTTATGTAAGCTGCTGGCTCTGCCGGGCAACAAGGGTTGCGCCGAGCAGGGATCCTAGATCCATCCAGGAGGCACGTTATCTGGGTGCACAGGTGGGCGAGTTGCACTATCGAGAGCGCATACTTCGCCACGAACAGCCGATGTCATTCCGATGACGTGGCGCACTTTATGCTCATTTCAAAACATGATCAAGCTCACAGATAATCTGTGGGGCAGATTGTGTCGTATGGATAACTGGCTGTTTATCTGGATTTATTAGTGATCCAAGTAGGCGCGATGCAGCTTTCGCTCAAGCTTCATATAGGCCTCAACCCAAGCGTGCTGCGGGGTGGCGATAGCGTCCCTGGCTGCAAACACCGCGAGATAGTCGGCCTCGGTTGCTTCGCACAGCAAGGGTGTGAAGCCGAGTAAAAAATGGCGGGCGAGATAGGGGTCCAGGGGCCAGATATTGAGGATGGCCCTGGCCACCGGCTGAATCGCGGCTGAACAGATGAAATGTTGATGGCCGGCTTCAAGCCACTGGGCCATCTCCTGCAGGCCCTGCTCGGGCACCAGCCCACCGTCCCCTTTTTCCGTCGCCAGTGTCATGCGGTTACCATTGCCAAGCAGCAGGCTGCCATCTGGCTGCAGAACGCCGTCGTGGCTGCGCAGGGGCAGGGGGGCGACTTGCTCGAGATAGAGGCTGCACTTGTCCGGAAGGGAAGCCAGTACGGATGCGGCCTCGCTCTGCATGGCGGCGGGCAGCCAGAGTGCCTCGGCCCGGGTTTGCTGACTCTGACGGAGCTGGCGGGGGAGGGAATCGGGGTCTGAATCCGGGTGAAGTCGGGAGATGATGCCGGGAAATGCCATGCTGAATACTCTTTAAGGGATAACCGACGAATTATACGAGTTATGGCCGTGGCAACAATAAAGGTTTCTCTTCGAGACTGTTTACCTGAGGCGACTCTGCGATTACCATCCCCGAGGTTTGTTAGGGTTGTCGTCGAAAGACGCTTATTAAAGATAGAGGCTCGACCATAACGAGTCCGTTCAAAACTGATACACTTGACTACGAGTCGTCGCGAAAAATAAAGGTGGAGTGAATCCGCCGAACGGAGTATGGAACACATGAATTCAAATATCGTAACTGTTGGCAAGAAGATCCGTCAGATCCGCGAAGCGGTTGGCCTGAGCCGTCCCAAGTTTGCCGATCTGCTGGGCGTCCCCCCGACTACCCTGAAGAACTATGAACTGGGTTACCGTGAAGTTGGAGGCGCCTTCCTGGTCGCCCTGGCTCATCACCCGGAACTGCACAAGTTCACCCTCTGGCTGCTGGCCGACAAGAAAGTCGCCGAAATCGGTCAGATCGGTCCGGACGATATTGCCAAGGCTTGATTGCCTGAGCCTTGATAAAAATGCCGCCCGCGAGGCGGCATTTTTTATTTGTCAAAACAGGCATTTATTTAAATAAAGAGTGCGTTGTGTGCTTCATGTGGCGATTTCAACTAAATCACCTTGGCAAGCTGGATTAATCCCCGGAAAATTCCGACCCTTTAATTTCAGGCCCCTGATCCACAAAGCGAGACACGCATGAGCAATACCCTTCCCAAAGCCAGAGATGGCTTTACCAGCACCTTCGGCGTGCTTGCCGCGACCCTGGGCTCGGCGGTTGGCCTTGGCAACATCTGGAAGTTTCCCTATCTGACCGGGGAAAACGGGGGCGCCGGTTTTCTGCTGGTCTATGTCATCGCCACCCTGCTGGTGGGGCTGCCGGTGATGATCTCGGAGATCATGCTGGGGCGTCAGGCGAAATCCGATGCGGTGAGCGGGCTCATCAAGCTGGCGCCCAAGGGACAACCCTGGTGGCTGATCGCGGCCATGGGGGTGAGCGCGGCCTTCCTCATCATGTCGTTTTACTCCGAAGTGGCGGCCTGGGTGTTTGCCTACATCTTCAAGGCGGCCAGCGGCGAGATCCTCTCGACCGATCCCGCCGTCACGGGGGCGGCCTTCAATTCGCTCATCACGGATCCCTTGCAGAGCCTGCTGTGGCAGTGGCTGGTGCTGGCGCTGATGGGAGGCATATTGCTGATGGGAGTGTCGAAGGGGATAGAGGCCGTCACCAAGCGGCTGATGCCGGTGCTGTTCATCCTGCTGCTGGTGATCGGCATTCGCAGCCTGACCCTGCCCGGGGCGAGCGAGGGGCTGAATTTCCTGTTCTCCCCCGATTTTTCCAAGGTCACCGCCGGCGTGGTGCTGACGGCCATGGGGCTGGCCTTCTTCAAGCTCTCCATCGGCATGGGCTGCATGATGACCTATGGCAGCTACTTTCGGGACGATCAGCACATACCGCTCACCACGGTCCGGGTGATGTGCGCCGATCTGTTCGTCTCCATGCTGGCGGGGATCGCCATCTTCCCGGCGGTGTTTGCCTTCGGCTTCGAGCCGACCGCCGGCCCCTCCCTGCTGTTCATCACCATTCCGGCGGTGTTTGCCAGCATACCGTTCGGCCACCTCTTCATGGTGCTGTTCTTCGTGCTCTCCGCCATCGCGGCCACGGGGGCCATGCTCTCCATTCTGGAAGTGCCGGTCTCGGTGCTCTCGGAGCGTTTCCACATGAGCCGAAGAAGGGCGACCCTGATCAACCTGCTGGTGCTGGGGGTGGTCGGATCGACCTGTGCGCTCTCCAACAGCACGCTGGCGGACGTGCAGATAGCCGGCAAGACCTTCTTCGATCTGTTCGACTTCGTCTCTTCCAATGTGCTGATGCCCCTTGGCGGCATCTTCCTCTGCCTGTTCGTGGGCTGGGTCTGGGGCTTCGAGCGGATGAAGGCGGCGCTGACCAATGGGGGCGAGCTGGAGCTGGCCATCCTCAAGCCGCTGTTCTTCATCATCCGCTATGTGTCGCCGCCGCTCATCCTGATCGTCATGCTCAAGGGGCTGGGGCTGTTCTGACCTCGCGCTCCGGACAGCAAAAGAGCGCCTGATGGCGCTCTTTTTCATTGGGGTGCCCCTATGGTGCCCTCATATCAGGCCGAGTCGGGAGAGCTCCTCCTTGAGCTGGTCCAGATTGCGCTCGACGCAAGCCTCCCCCTCGTTGATGGCATCGCTGGCGCGGTGGAAGTCCATGATGGAGAGGCTGCCAAGGCGCGGACAGAGCTGGATCTCGGGGGGATCCCCGGCCATGCGGGCCCGGGTGATCCGCTCCTGCATGATGTTGATGGAGCCCGTCATCACCCCCCACATGCCGGGGGTGCTGGGTTCTCCCCGACCCAGCCACTGGCTGAAGATCCCTCCCGGGGCTGGCTCGTCCGGCTCGTCGGTCCAGGGCTGATGCAGGTCGGTGTTGAGGTTGACGGCGATCACCACCTCGGCCCCCATGGCCCGGGCCAGGGAGATGGGCACAGGGTTGACCACGGCGCCATCCACCAGCCAGCGATCATCGATCCGGGTCGGGGTCAGAATGCCGGGCATGCCGCAGGAGGCGCGCACGCACTGGCGCAGTGGCCCCTCTTGCAGCCAGATCTCGCGGCCGGTATCGAGCTCGGTGGCGACGCAGGCGAAGGGCAGCGGCAGGCTCTCGATGGCGGGATCCCCCAGGTGGCTGGCGGCGATGCCAAACACCTTGTCACCGCGGAACAGGCCGCCGGAGAGGGCGGGATCGAGCAACCCCATCACCTGCAAGCGGCTGAAGCCGCGCACCCAGGACTCCAGTTTGTCCAGCTCGCCGGCGGCATAGGCGGCACCGACGAAACTGCCGATGGAGCAGCCGGCCACCAGATCCGGTTTGACTCCGAGACGCTCCAGCGCCCGTATGATGCCGATGTGCGCCCATCCGCGGGCGGCGCCGCTGCCAAGGGCCAGGCCAAGGCGGGGTTTTCGTGCCACTGTGCGTCTCCTGTTGTGAGTTGGGGTTCCAGCTTACTCCTGCTTCTCCTGTGCGTCATCCTGCCAGCCTTCGCTGCGGTTGCGACCATTGGCCTTGGCCCGATAGAGGGCGAGATCGGCACGGCGGATGACCTCCTGCAGGCGAACGCCGGGGCCCTGGCGGCAATGGCCCAGGCTGACGGTCACCCTCAGCTCGGGGGCTATCTCGGCCCAGTCGTGTTCCGCAATGCGCAGCCGCAATTGTTCGGCAAGCTGAGCCAGGGGGAGATCCCTGTCTGCGACCAGCAGCAGAAACTCCTCGCCGCCCCAGCGGACCAGTATGCTGCCTCTCCCCAACAAGGGTCGGCATATCCGCACCAGCTGGATCAGTACCTGATCGCCCACCCCGTGACCGAAGCGATCGTTGACCAGCTTGAAGTGATCGCAGTCGAACATGATGGCGCCGATATGGGTGGTGCCAGCCAGGGCGTGCCGTTGCTCGAAGGCGTTGAAATGGTGGCGATTGAAGGCGCCGGTGAGGGCATCGTGACGGGACAGGTAGTTCAGCTGCCGGTTCAGCAACCGGGCTCTGAGGCTGGAGATGGCGGCCACCACCAGGCAGAGCAGGGTGAGCAGCGCCGTGGCGGACTGCCAGATCAGTGTCTGCAGCAGGGGCAATAGAGGAATACGGTGGATCAGGGTCAGCGGGGTGCCGGGAATGGCATGGGTGAGCTGGAAGGCTCCTTGTTGCCAGTGATAGCCATCCTGCGCCTCGTCAGGGGTCAGGGGCGGCGCCGTACCCGGTTGGCTGCGAGCCAGGATCTGCCTGTGCTGGTTGACCAGAAACAGGGTACCCGCCTGGGGGGCGGGTTGACGCAGATGCTGCTCGAGGCGACCGAGCAGGATGTCGATGCTGATCACCCCGACCAGGGTCTGTGCCTTTGTAATGGGTTGGGACAGGGTGATCATCTGCCCCTGTCCGGCGAGATCCTGATAGGGGCGTGACAGGGTGGCGTTCCGGGTGTGGGATTGCTGTGCCAGGGCGTCTTGCCAGAAGGACTTCTGATAGATGGCTGGATCGAAACGAAACTGGCTCGAGGGCACCCAGGGATAGAGGTAGATAAAATGATCCACCCCGGTGAAATAGATCCAGGCTGCCTCCCTGCCCAGTATCTTGCTGGTGGTCGAGAGCAGGGGAGAGAGGCTGAGCGCCAGATGAAATCTGTCTTCTCGCTCGCTGCCTGGGGCCGGCAGTGGGCCCTGACCGGTCAGATTGCCAGTGAGGCCGGCAGGCAGATCGGCAGGCACCTTGTCCAGCGTGATCCCGAGCGCAGGCGTGACCTGCAGAGCCCGGTAGAGCTGGTGGGTCAGGGGGGACTGGGAATGGCTGCGCAGGCGTTCCTCGGCTTGACCACGCATGGCTTCAAGAAAGGTCTCCATCTGCTGGAACTGGGATCCCAACCGGGCCGCCGTGTGGATGGTGTCGCGTCGATTCAGGTCGGTGATCTGGGTGAAGGTGTGTTGCAGCGAGAGCGCCAGCAGGAGTGTCACCAAGACCAGCACCAGCCATTGCAGACGGCGATACCTGGCGAGGGGATGAGACAGTTTGGACATGGGCAGACCGGGACCATGAGTGATATCGGTGCATCAGTTTAGGGCAGAAACGTCTCAGCGTCCCCGTCAGTGGCGAGTTTGATGATCTATCCCATGGGCTGTTACGTTTTGTCACATTTATACATAGTCACGGCATAGTCAGGGGGTAACATGGTGCCATCATTGATGAAGTTCCCTCTTCTTCTTATCTCTTACCTTGCATGGATTGTTTGATGAAAATGCGCGTATGGCTGTGGCTTGTTCCTCTTCTCCTGCTGCTGGGGGCCGGCACCTGGGCTTTCCGGCAAGCCAAACCGGTCAGCAAGCCCGAGCCCAGACAGGTCAACATCAGGGCGGAAACGGTCAGGCAGAGCCTGGCGGAGCCTTCCATCAAGCTGGTCAGCAAGCTGGCGGCCAATCGCTCCGTGGTGGTCAGCCCCGAGGTCACGGGACGCATCGTCAGGATTGCGGTGCGCTCCGGTCAGCGGGTCAAGCAGGGGGAGACCCTGATCGCCCTGGATGCGGGCAAGCAGCAGGCCGAACTCGCCGAGCAGAGCGCCAGCGTGCGCGACGAGAGCCGCAAGCTGCGGGACATGCGCCGGCTGGTGGCGCGCGGTGCCATCACCACCTCGGAGCTGGAAGGGCAGGAGGCGACCGTGGCCCAGGCCCAGGCCCGGGTCGACGCGGCGCGCTATGAGCTGTCATTGCGCACCCTGGCGGCCCCCTTCGACGGCACCGTCAGCCTGATCGATCTCAGCGAAGGGGCCCTGGTCAACAGCGGCGACGTGCTGCTTCACCTGGACGAGCTGGCCAGATTGCGGCTCGATCTGGCGGTGCCGGAGCGCTACCTCTCCCTCCTCAAACCCGGCATGACGGTGACGGCCACCAGCTCGGCCTGGCCGGATCAATCCTTCTCCGGCGTGCTGGAAACCCTCGACAGTCGCGTTTCCAACGATACCCAGAACATCAAGGCGCGGGTCATCCTTCCCAACCCGGACGGCCAGTTGAGGCCCGGCATGCTGATGAATGTAGATCTCTCTCTGCCCGCCCAGAAGATGACCCTGATCCCCGCCCAGTCGGTGGAGTATGCGGGGGAGCTTCGCTTCGTCTACCGCCTGGAGGCGGATGGCCGGGTGAAACGCATTCCGGTGGAGCTTGGCGATACCCATGGCGAGGAAGTGTGGGTCATCAAGGGGCTGAACGTCGGCGATCGCATCGCGGTGGAGGGGCTGGTCAACCTGCGTGACGGTGCCCTGGTCCGCGATCTGACCGAGGTAAAAGGCTGATGTGGCTCTCCGATATCTCAGTGCGCCGCCCCCTGGTGGCGGTGGTCATCAGTGCCCTGCTCACCGTATTCGGCCTGGTGGCCTTCGCCAAGCTGACGGTGCGAGAGATGCCGGACGTGCAGACGCCGTCCGTCTCCATCACCACCACCTATGAGGGGGCGGCCCCCGAGGTGATGGAGAGCCAGGTCACCAAGCCCATCGAGGATCAGCTCTCCGGCATCAGCGGCATCAAGAACATCAACTCGGTGACCCGCAAGGGACGATCCTCCATCACGGTGGAGTTCAAGCTCGGCTGGAACATGCTGGAGGGGACCTCGGATGTGCGTGACGCCATCTCCCGGGCCAGACCCAAGCTGCCGGACGAGGCGGACGAGCCCATGGTGACCAAGGACAATGGCAACGGTGACGTGGCGATCTGGCTGAACTTCAGCAGCACCCAGATGGACCGCACCGCCATGACCGACTATGCCAATCGCATGCTGGTGGATCCCTTGAGCCTGGTGGACGGGGTGAGCGAGGTGCAACTCTCCGGCGATCTGACCCAGGTGATGTATGTGAGGCTGCGCCCCGCCGACATGGCGGCCCGCGGCATCACGGTGGCCGACGTGCAGGATGCCCTCAAGCGGGAGAACATAGAGCTGCCCGGGGGGGAGATCCGCAACAACAGCATGACAATGGCGGTGCAGATCGCCCGCCTCTACCACAGCGCCGAGGATTTTCGCGCCCTGCCGGTCAAGACGGCCGTCAATGGCCAGAGCATCTACCTGGCGGACATCGCCGACGTGGAGGTGGGGGCCAAGAACGAAGACAGCGCCTATCAGCGCAACGGCCGCGAGAGCCTGGGGATAGGCATAGTCGCGCAATCCACCGCCAACCCCCTGGCGGTGGCCCAGGGCATAGAGCGCAAGATGACAGAGATGCAGCGCTTCCTGCCGGAAGGCGCCACCCTGGAGGTGGACTACGACTCCACCGTCTTCATCAAGCAGGCCATCGACGAGGTGTACGAGACGCTGGCCATCAGCGCAGTGCTGGTGGTGGCCGTGCTCTACCTCTTCCTCGGGCAGGGGCGCACCACCCTCATTCCTGCCATCACGGTGCCGGTGTCGCTCATTTCGGCCTTCATCGGCGCCTGGTATCTCGGTTTCTCCATCAACCTCATCACCCTGCTGGCGCTCATTCTCGCCATCGGCCTGGTGGTGGACGACGCAATCGTGGTGGTGGAGAACATCCACCACCACCTGCAGCGAGGGGAATCCCCCCTGATGGCGGCCTGGCACGGCACCCGGGAGGTGGGCTTTGCCGTGGTGGCCACCACGGCCGTGCTGGTGATGGTGTTCGTGCCCATCGCCTTCATGGAGGGCATGGTGGGGCGGCTCTTTACCGAGTTTGCGATCCTGCTATCGCTCGCAGTGCTCTTCTCCTCCCTGGTGGCGCTCACCCTGACCCCGGCCATGGGCTCCTGGCTGATGCGCACCGTCGACAAGCCCAATGCCATGACGGCGGCGCTGGATCGGGGGCTCGGCCGGGTGGAGATACTGTATCGCCGGTTGCTGGGCGCCGTGCTGCGCCGATCCGTCTGGATGCCCCTGGTGCTGCTGCTCTGCCTCGGCGGCATCGGCGCCCTGTTTGGCAAGCTGCCCGCGAGCCTGACCCCCACCGAAGATCGGGGAGTCATCTATGTGTTCGTGAAAGGGGCCGAGGGCACCAGCATAGAGCGGATGAAGCGCAACATGCAGCAGGTGGAGGCCGCCATCATGCCGCTGCTCGGCAAGGGGGTGGTGCAGGCCATGAGTTTCAGCACCCCGGCCTTCGGGCGCGGCGGCGATCAGACCGGCATGGTCATCATCCAGCTCACCGACTGGGCGGTGCGGGACGAGACCGCCACCGAGTTTGGCCGCAGCTTGAGCGGGCGGCTGGCTGGCATTCCGGATGTGATGATCCGCACCTTCCAGCCCGGATTCAGGGGCGGCTCCACCGCGGCCGTGCAGTTCGTGCTGCAGGGCTCCGACTATGGGGAGCTCTATCAGCAGGGGCTGGCGCTGCAACAGGCCGCCGGCCAGAGCGGGCTGATGCTGACCCCGGATCTCGACTACGCCGAGAAGACCCCTGAACTGCAGGTGACCATAGAGCGGGAGCGGGCCAGCCAGCTCGGCATTCCTGTCTCCACCGTGGCCAGCTCGCTTCAGGCCCTGCTCGGCGGCGTCAGCCAGACCACCTATGTGGACAGGGGCGAGGAGTATGACGTCTACCTGAGGGCCAACCAGACCCAGTTCAACGGCATCTCGGATGTCAGCCGCATCTATCTCAAGGCCGCCAATGGCGAGATGGTGAGCCTCTCCACCCTGGCCACCGTCACCCAGGTGGCGAGCCCGCAGCGGCTCAACCACTATCAGCGTCAGAAGGCCATTGCCCTCACCGCGGACGTGGCCCCAGGCCACACCCTGGGGGAGGCGCTCGACTTCCTCGATGGCTGGGCAGGGGAGCATCTGCCGAGCGGCATGACGGTGGATTACGCCGGTGAGTCCAAGGATTATCGCGACAATCAGGGGGAGATGGTGATGGTGTTCGGCCTCGCCCTGCTGGTGGTCTATCTGGTGTTGGTGGCCCAGTTCGAGAGCCTGCTGACTCCGACCGTGGTGATGGTGACAGTGCCGCTCGGCATCTTCGGCGGCCTGCTCGGCCTCTGGCTGACGGGGCAGGAGCTCAGCATCTACAGCCAGATAGGGATGATCATGCTGATCGGCATGGTGACCAAGAACGGCATCCTCATCGTGGAGTTCATCAACCAGCTGCGCCAGCGGGGGGAATCCTTCGAGGAGGCCATCATAGCCGCCTCGGTGCGCCGTCTGCGGCCCATCCTGATGACCTCCCTGACCGCCATCATAGGCGCCGTGCCGCTGATGGTCTCCATGGGGGCGGGGTATGAGAGCCGGATGGCTGTGGGAACCGTGGTCTTCTTCGGACTCTCCTTGGCAACCCTGGTCACCCTGCTGATAGTGCCCGCCATCTATCACCTGATCGCCAGAGGGGCGGGGATGACGGGGGCGCGGGATCGGCTGGTGGACGAGGCGCTGGCCGAGGGGAACCCCCCGGGTGTAGAGACCGCCCCCGAGAGCCGGGACAAGCCGGCGGCCTGAGCCGTCCCCCCATCCGGGGGGCGGGATGCAAAAGAGGATGGCAGCCGAGGCCGGGCTGGTTAGCATATGACCAGTTCCCACAGGGGTCATCTTTCATGCTGCCATCCGCTATCTACGAGCCGCTGCCTTTTCTCTATCTGGGCAGCGGCTTGCTGCTGTTGAGCCTTGCCGGGCAACCTGCGTTGCTGCTGGCCGGGCTGGCCCTCTATCTGGCCGGGTCGCTCGTCTGGTTCAGGCGCAGTGCCCATCGCAGGCCAGACAAGTCGCGCCAGACGCGGCGACAGGCCTGGCCGCACTGGCTCTACGAGAGCCGCCCCTTCGCCCTCATCCTGCTGGGGGTGCTGATGCTGCGCCTCGCCACTCACCCCGTCTTCCTGGCGCCAGCCTGCATCTGGTGCCTGCTCGGCGGCTATCAGTTGCTGCTGCGCCACCACCACAGGTTCATGCCGGCCCGCTTCTCTCTCTGAGGCCGGTCTCTTCTCCCCTTGTTCTATGGGGGCAAAAAGCCATCGCCCCCGCTCTGCTCTGCCGGTATAATGCGCGACCCGAATTGTTCCAGGTGTTCAAAATGCAGCCGGTTACCCCTCTCTTCTCCTATCCCCGCTACTGGGCCGAGTGCTACGGCACTGCGCCCTTCCTGCCCATGTCCAGAGCGGAGATGGACAAGCTCGGCTGGGACAGCTGCGACATAGTGCTGGTCACCGGCGACGCTTATGTGGATCACCCGAGTTTCGGCATGGCGGTCATCGGCCGCATGCTGGAATCCCAGGGCTTTCGGGTCGGCATCATCGCCCAGCCGGACTGGTCATCGAAGGATGACTTCATGCGTCTGGGCAAACCGAACCTCTTCTACGGGGTGACGGCGGGCAACATGGACTCCATGATCAACCGCTACACCTCCGATAAGAAGCTGCGCCACGATGACGCCTACACCCCGGGCGACGTGGGCGGCAAGCGGCCGGACAGAGCCACATTGGTCTACACCCAGCGCTGCAAGGAAGCCTATAAAGAGGTCCCCGTGGTCATCGGCGGCATAGAGGCTTCCTTACGCCGTATCGCCCACTACGACTACTGGTCCGAGACCATACGCCGCTCCATCCTGCTGGACGCCAAGGCCGACATCCTCATCTACGGCAACGCCGAGCGGCCGCTCATCGAGGTGGCGCACCGCATCGCGGGTGGCGAGACCATAGACACCATGCAGGACATTCGCGGCACCGCGGTGATCCGCCGTGAGCCGCTGCCGGGCTGGCGCGGGGTGGATTCGAGCAAGCTCGACCAGATCGGCCGCATCGATCCCATCATGAACCCCTATATGGAAGGGGCGCCCTGCTCGGACGATGAAGGCACGGCGCCGGTGGAGCAGGAGGCCAAGCCCATCCTGGTGCAGCCGCCCAAGCAGAAACCCTGGGAGAAGACCTACGTCAAGCTGCCGGCGTTCGAGCGGGTGAAGGAAGACAAGGTGCTCTACGCCCATGCGTCCCGCATCCTGCACCACGAGACCAACCCGGGCTGCGCCCGTGCGCTCTCCCAGGCCCACGGCGATCGCATCATCTGGGTCAACCCGCCCGCCTTCCCGCTGGAAACCGACGAGATGGACGGCGTGTTCGGCCTGCCCTACCAGCGGGTGCCGCACCCGGCCTATGGCAACGAGAAGATCCCGGCCTACGAGATGATCAAGACCTCGGTCAACATCATGCGCGGCTGCTTCGGCGGCTGCTCCTTCTGCTCCATCACAGAGCACGAGGGGCGCATCATCCAGAGCCGCTCGGAAGAGTCGATCATCAAGGAAATCGAAGAGATCCGCGACAAGGTACCGGGCTTTACCGGCGTCATCTCGGATCTCGGCGGCCCCACCGCCAACATGTACCGCTTACGCTGCAAGAGCCCCAAGGCCGAGCAGACCTGTCGCCGTGCCTCCTGCGTCTGGCCGACCATCTGCCCGCACATGGACACCGACCATACCCCGACCATCAACCTCTACCGCAAGGCGCGGGATGTGAAGGGGATCAAGAAGATACTGATCGCCTCCGGGGTGCGCTACGACATAGCGGTGGAAGATCCGCGCTACATCAAGGAGCTGGCCAAGTACCACGTCGGCGGCTACCTGAAGATCGCGCCCGAGCACACCGAGGAGGGCCCCCTCTCCAAGATGATGAAGCCGGGCATGGGCAGCTACTACAGCTTCAAGGAGCTGTTCGACAAGTATTCCAAGGAGGCGGGCAAGCAGCAGTACCTGATCCCCTACTTCATCTCCGCCCACCCGGGCACCACGGATGAAGACATGGTAAACATGGCGCTCTGGGTCAAGACCAACCGCTTCAAGCTCGATCAGGTGCAGAACTTCTACCCGTCGCCGCTGGCCAACGCCACCACCATGTATTACACCGAGAAAAACCCCCTCAACAAGGTGAGTCGCCAGGGCGGGGACGTGTTCGTGGTGAAAGGGGAGCGTCGCCGTCGCCTGCACAAGGCGCTGCTGCGCTACCACGATCCGGCCGGCTGGCCCATGATCCGCGAAGCCTTGCTGGAGATGGGCAAGGGCCACCTGATCGGCAACGGCCCCGACTGCCTGGTACCGCCGGAAGGCCGTGGCGAAGCCAAGGCCTCGCGCAGCATCAACAAGGGGCTGAAACCAGCCCTGACCCGCCACAGCAATATCGTTCATCAGCGTGGCAATGGGGCTGGCAAGGGTGCCTCTGCCGGTAAGGGCGCAGTGGCTGTCGCCTCGCAAGGCAAGGCTCGCAACGACACCCCTGCCGCCAGTAAGGGCGGCAAGGCGGGCAATGGCAAGCCAGTAGGCTCCCAGCTCCCTAAAGGGGCGGGCGGCAACGGCAAGCCAGCTTCCCAAGGCGCAGGTCAGGGCAAACCGGCCGGGAAACCCGCCCATAAGGGCAAGACCCCAACCCGCGCTGGCTCTGCCAAACCGGCAGCCCAGGGCGGCAAACCTGCCGCCAAAGGCGGAGCAGCCAAGCGACCGGCTCGGTGATATTTCTTGATTGGGAAAGTGATAGAAAATAAAAAGGCGACCGGATGGTCGCCTTTTTTTAATCTCTCGATACTTCCAATATCGGATCAGCTAGGTCCGATAGTTAAAATTATAATTGTGACAGCCATAATGTAATGATAATCATCAGACATATAGTAAACCAAAGAAAAGTATTACTTCGATCGATACGAGCCAAAAAGCGCGCAAATTGAATAGGAAGCAACACTGCGAATACTGAAACTAAAAACACAGGAGCTGTGACGGCCCAAGTGACCAAATAATAAATACTGAAGAATGCAATAAGTACCAGTGATATAGTACCACCTATAGCAAGAGGGTTTGATATCTCCGCAGTTTGAATATTGAATACCACAGCAATATCTTTAACAATTGTAAACAGAATTCTCGTTAATGGTGTATTAAAAACTAAATCAAACACCCCCATAATAAGAGGGCCAAAAACTATTAATAGATTATCTCTTACAAATTCAGTGACTGTTTTTTTGTGGTCAACAACCCATTTGATAGAGAACCATCCCATAAAGGCAAACACAAACAACCAAAATATAGGTTGATAGTTTGCTGAGTTTGGTTGAGATAATCTTTGAAGGATAAAAAGGGAGGCGAAAATCAGAATACTTAGCCAACCATATGCACGACGAAGATAGCGTAAACCATTTATAATACTGGAGTCCTCAAGATGATTATTTAGTTTTGAATAATTTTCTTCTAGTGCTGTTATAAATGCATCAATTTTTTTATTTTTCCTGACTTTTTCGCCAATCCAATAAATAGTTATCATTATAAGCAGCAGAGTGAGTGTTATTTTTAACATTAACCTAACGCCTCTTTTAAGTTATTAATGGATCGACAATGTAAATTTATTTAAGCTCATTTCTCACAGTGTAAATTAACCCTCATATGGTGGCATCTCTCTTCCATAAATTACACTTCCATCAAACATCTAATCACAAGGTCGTGAAGCAAATTGTTCAAATTGCTATAGCTATTGCTCACTCTGAAAGGCGAGATCCGACACTTCCTTTTTGAGATAGATGAATCCACTTGCTGAATTACGAATTTTATTTACCAAAGTAGCATCTTATTTAATGCATAAAAAGAGTATATAAAAGAGAAAATTAATGGAATTATAAATCTATTTAGATTGAGAACTTTAGTGACAGTAATAAAATCCTGCAATCTATGTGGGGTCTCGTTAGGGTGCTTTTCAAAAAATGCATTTAGTATTTTTCTCCTAAAAAACCTAATCACTATCCTTGACAAAAATAGAACAATAAAAACCCCTGGTAAAGCTTTAGATAAAAAAAGTGTTAGATTGTCTAGCGATTCCGAAAAGCAAATCACTGATATAGATGTAAACGTGATGATATATATTAGTGAAGATAATACCATTATTGATATAGCATCTTTCCTTGAACTTTCATCAGCCATCCTCTCCATAATTACTTGATATTTTTCAGGATCACTTTTTTTAATTTCTTCTAATTTAAAGAGATTGTTATTGTCTACTTCAGGCATTGGAAGTTGTATGATTATTATCAACCAAGAGAGCAGAATCGATGAAATTGAAACTAACAGCACAAACATGTTGAAATATTTTGATGATGATGGATTAACAGCTATATCATAAATTACAGCGAGTTGAATGAAAAACGAGCCTGCCAACAGGGTGAAAAAAAGCAACATTAATATTATAACAAAAGAAATCATTAAGAATAATGTAAAACTGTGCCAATATACATTCTTTTCCCTAGGATGGTTTGGCAGCCATTCAAAATACCCATCTACAAATTGAATGGAATAATACTTTCGGGTTGCTGCATCTGGGTACAGTTTTTTAATGCACTCATTTACCAAGGCATTCAAGTAATTTTGATATGCGCTATAGATCGCGGATATGGGAGAGGTAATAGCAGCCAGCAGCAGTAAAACTTCTTTGTAATTACTTAAATTTTTAAAACCATACCCAAAAAACTCAAATTCAGAATCATTAATGTTTTGAGCAGCATATAATGAAAACATCAATAATGTATATATTAATCCCAATTTAAAAATCAACTGGGTAATAGCTTTTGATCTAACCGTCAATTCATTTATGTACTTTTCACCAAAGTACTGATGAAATACCTCATCAGCGCTTATTAATTTTGAAAAATCTTCAATCTTTCGAGATAATGGTGACTTCCATCTAACCTGACGTACTTTTAGGATTTCGCCATCGTTCAGATTCATATTATAAATAGCTCTCTTGTGCTTTTTGCCATTACCTTGGTGATAAGGCTGTTGATGTCCATGCTGAAAACATATGTTCTTTTTATGCTATAAATAATGAAATTTTTGAAGCATGGTCGAAATAATTTCCATCTTATATCTACATAATCCTATTTGGTTCACACAAACAGTATCCCTTTCATCCGGAAATAGTTCACAGGCATCTTAACTCCCTTCTGCAGACAAAATAGTTACCGCACGGGGTTAGCTCCCAGCATGGAATCTGGGACACCCACATTTCTGAGCAAGTTATAGCGCTACAGAATCGTACGCTACCGCCCATGGATTACAGCTTCCAATATGCTCCCTTGACCCGCGCTAGCAGCAACCCATCGCAGCTCAACAGGTTCTGGATGGCTATGGTAGGCCAAACGAAATTGTCTAGGCGAGCCTTTAAATGACACACCCGTCAGAATCTCATCGTTTTTTGAACTGGATCAGCAAATGGATTTGAAAGGGCACATGTGGCTATTTTCATTTTCCCAAAAGATGACTGTCCCCATCGGGGGTGGCTTTGTTATCTTGCCGGGTAGATCGGCAGGGGCGATAGGCGCCCCTTTATCTCACTCCAACAGGAGCAGAAAATCTAGGACACCCACCTTTTTGACAGCGGCGTAAGCTTGTACTTGGCTTGATAAGTCACTGCCCAGGGGGTGAGCCATGACCATTGCCCGTTCGCGTCAAATCAGTTTGCAGGATACGCCTTACTACCACGTGGTCAGTCGCTGTGTGCGGCGGGCGTTTCTGTGCGGGGAGGATGCCCACTCCGGCCAGAGTTACGAGCATCGGCGTCAGTGGGTGGTCGACAAGCTGGGCCAACTGTCGCGACTGTTTGCCATCGGTGTTTGTGCCTATGCGGTGATGAGCAACCACTACCATCTGGTGCTCAGGGTGGAGCCGGATGACGCCGCAATCTGGAGCGAGCGGGAGGTGGCCGAACGTTGGGCGGCGCTGTTCCAGTGGCCGCTGCTGGTGCGACGCTGGTATCAGGGGGAATCCCTGATTGAGCCCGAACTGGCTGTGGTGCAACAACTGATAGGGCAGTGGCGGGAGCGCCTGCATTCCATCAGTTGGTTTGTGCGGCTGCTTAACGAAACCCTGGCGCGGCAGGCTAATCGGGAGGATGGCTGCAAGGGCCATTTCTGGGAAGGGCGCTTCAAGAGCCAGGCCCTGCTTACCGAGTCAGCCCTGCTGGCCTGCATGACTTACGTTGACCTCAACCCGATACGGGCTGGATTGGCCGATCGGCCTGAACAGAGCGACTACACCAGCCTTAAGCAGCGCCTCAATGGCGAGTACCCCGCGGCACCATTGCCACCCTTGTTGCTGCCATTTGCACACCAGTCACGACCCGATAGCCTGCCATATACCTTCGCGGATTACCTGATGTTGGTGGATTGGACCGGTCGCGCCATCAGAGCGGACAAACGGGGACATATCCCGGCTCATCTTGCCCCCATTCTGGCGCGGCTGGGGTTGGACGAGGTTCGCTGGCTCAAGCAAGTGACGCTGTTTCGGCGACCAGGCATCAGGGTGGTGGGTGACAGGGATCATTGTCAGCGATTCGCACAGCACTGTGGCCAGAGACGATGTCATCAGCCATCACTTTGAGTGGTTAGTGCTCGCTTCATGCAAGCTCCCGGTATTACACCTGATCCCCTTATGTTGCTGCATTTGAATTAGCCCTTTTTATGCCAAGACGTTCCTTTAATCCCCCGAGTTTCACAAATGCCATGGCCAATACTCGGCGGCAGGATGTGCAGGCTGCTGAATTGTCGCTTGCCCTAAAAGATGGCTGTCCCAAATAGGGGAGGCTTTGTTATCTTGCCGGGGGTGTAGGCAAGGGGCGAGCTGTGCCCCTTTAATTGCATTCCAAATTTCATTCCAACAGGAGCAATCAGATGGCGAGAAAAACGCGATCCCGCAGAGAGAAGATTGGCAGCGGGCTCGGGCTGGTGATCGGGATCATTGCCTTCAACCTCATGGTGCCCCTGCTGTTTGAGAAGCAGGCGAACTTTGATTTCAACCAACTGCTCTGGGCTGTGGTCAGCGCCATGGTGAGCTCCGAGCTGGGGGCCAGAGTGGGCAAATGGCTGGATGCCAGAGAGCAGGCCAAGGGGCTCTCGAAAGAGCTCGAATAGAAAGCTCTCTATAGAAAGGCCGGATGTTACCCTGTGCCATCGCACTCATGACAAGGAGTTCCCATGCGCATTGCCCTGATTGGCCTCGGTGATATTGCCCAGAAGGCCTATCTGCCGCTGCTCGCGAGCGACGAGCGGATCACCCCGCTGCTCTGCACCCGCAGCCCTCAAGTGCTCGGCAAGCTGGCCCGCCAGTACCGCATTGCCGAGTGCTTTACCGAGGTGGATGCGCTGCTCGGGAGCCGCCCGGACGCCGTGATGATCCACGCCGCCACCGCCGTGCATGGCAAACTGGCGGAGCAGTGTTTGCGCGCCGGCATTCCCACCTTTGTCGACAAGCCGCTCTGTGACAACGCAGCCGAAGTGGAGGCGCTTGCCGACCTCGCCCTGGCGCAGGATTGCCCGCTGTTTGTGGGCTTCAACCGCCGCTATCTGCCCGCCATGAGCGCGGCCCGGGCGCTGCCGCTTACCGAGCTCAACTGGCAAAAGCACAGGCACTCCCTGCCGGGGCTGCCGCGCCAGTTCCTGTTCGACGACTTTATCCATGTACTCGACAGCCTCTGCTGCTATGGCGGCGTGCCAGGCGGGGAGCTGCATGCGGTAATGAGGCGCAGCAGTCAGCAGCCCGGGCTGTTGGCCGGGGTGAGCGTCGCCTGGCAGAGCGGCGACTGCGCCGTGAGCGGCAGCATGAACCGCAGCGCCGGTCTCACCGAGGAGCGCATCTACGCTTATGGGGACAACCTCTCCCTGCATATCGAGAATTGCACCCGGGGCACCCTGGCCCAGGGCAAGGTGGTGCAGACCCTGGCCCCCGATGATTGGCAGCCGGTGCTGGCAAGCCGGGGTTTTGTCGCCATGCTGGCCCACTGGTATCAGCAAATTGAAACGGGCAGGGCCGATGGGGGACTTATCGAGAGCTATCTGCACAGCCACAGGCTGGCGGAGCGACTGGTTGAGCTGGCGGGGGAGTGAGCCCGGCTCGCCCTTCCCACGGACTGCCGATGGAGTGCAGGGGCGAGAAAACAACCAGAGTACTGTACAAGATGACGGATCCCTGTGCGGTTGACAGGGGAGGGCGCCGCCGCGCGAGCCAAGGGGGCGCTTGTTTGCTATCTTGGCGCCCATGAAAGACCTGCAGAGCAACAGAGTGTGATGAGCAACGTTTCGCAAATGGCGCCTGGCCTGCCACGGGCCCGTGATGAGCGCCCGGTCGCGGCGGACAGGGTGATCCCTTCATGAGCATTATTCTGGGCATAGACCCCGGTTCGCGGATCACCGGCTACGGCGTCATCCGCATCGTCTCCGGCAAGGCGGAGTACCTGGGCTCGGGCTGCATCCGCACCGACCTGGGCGAGCTGCCGTCACGCCTCAAGCAGGTGTATGACGGGGTGAGCGAGATCATCACCCAGTTCAAGCCGGACGAGTTCGCCATCGAGCGGGTCTTTATGGCCCGCAACGCCGACTCGGCCTTGAAGCTAGGTCAGGCGCGGGGCAGCGCCATCGTCGCGGCGGTCAATGCCCTGCTGCCGGTGAGCGAATACTCGGCGACCCAGATCAAGCAGGCGGTGGTGGGCACAGGTGGCGCCGCCAAGGAGCAGGTGCAGCACATGGTGACCCATCTGCTCAAGCTCTCTGCCACTCCCCAGGCGGATGCGGCGGATGCCCTCGGGGTGGCGCTCTGTCACTTCCACACCCGCCAGAGCCTCATCAAGATGGCGGGGCGTGCCACCGGCTCGGTGCGTGGCCGTTACCGCTGATCCCTGACGGGCTCTGGGAGGACGCCCATAGCGCCTGGCACCACCCTGTTGCCAGGCGTGCTGTTCTCAAAAGCGCTGATTGGGTCACAACCTGTCGCACGGTCAGGGGGGACTCTGATGAGAAGTGGGGACGGCGCGGGAGAGGAAGCTCCTACCGAATCAATAACTTGTGATGCACGTCACACATTCTGCGTAAAATAAGCCAGCTTCGTCTTATACCACCACACTCCCATAATATGGCGCCTGTTGAATAGCAGTGTCCGTATGAGCCTTTTCCAGGCTCCTGTTCTAGTCATCATCGGGAGATATGAGAGTGAAACCATTTGCAGCTGAATTTATGGGCACCTTCTGGCTGGTGCTGGGGGGCTGTGGCAGTGCCGTGCTGGCTGCCGCTTTCCCGAATGTGGGGATAGGCTTGCTGGGTGTGGCCCTGGCGTTCGGTCTGACCGTGCTGACCATGGCCTTTGCCATAGGTCACATCTCTGGTTGTCACCTGAACCCGGCTGTGACCCTGGGTCTGTGGGCCGGTGGCCGTTTCCCGGCATCGGGCGTCGTGCCTTACATAGTGGCTCAAGTCCTTGGCGGGATTGCGGCGGGCGGCGTGCTCTATGTGATCGCCAGCGGCCAGGCCGGGTTTGACGTGAGCGCAGGCTTTGCCTCCAACGGTTATGGTGAGCACTCACCGGGCGGCTACAGCCTGCTGGCGGCACTGGTGTGTGAAGTGGTGATGACCGGCTTCTTCCTGTTTGTCATCATGGGTGCCACCGACAGCCGTGCACCGGCGGGCTTTGCCCCCATCGCCATCGGTCTGTGCCTGACCCTTATCCACCTCATCAGCATTCCGGTGACCAACACCTCGGTGAACCCGGCGCGCAGTACGGGTGTGGCACTCTTTGTGGGTGACTGGGCCGTCAGCCAGCTCTGGCTGTTCTGGGTCGCTCCCATCGTCGGTGCCATTCTGGGGGCATTGGCCTATCGCGTGATCGCCACCAAAGAGTGAGCTGTTACTGAACTACGTGTGGTATCGACACGCCTGAGGGCGTGTTTTTTTGTTTCTGGAGGGCAGCGAAATCGGGATGACCCCGGATATATCTGTTTTCTAAAGAGAAAAGGAGGGGCTTATAACCCCCGGGCGCTCAGCATCTCTTTATAGCGCTGGTGCAGCAGCTTGACCCGTGCCACATAGGCCCGGGTTTCGGCCATGGATGGGAGGGGATGCCGCCGTGCTTGTTCTTGCACAGGGCTTACAGGCCCCGGGCGCTCAGCATCTCTTTATAGCGCTGGTGCAGCAGCTTGACCCGTGCCACCTAGGCCCGGGTTTCGGCCATGAATGGGAGGGGATGTCGCCGTGCTTGTTCTTGCACAGGGCTTACAGGCCCCGGGCGCTCAGCATCTCTTTATAGCGCTGGTGCAGCAGCTTG
>NZ_JBYTDH010000007.1:0-236905 GCF_058791175.1 Aeromonas sp. EU05-FHT14A05
TGCTGAAATAAACTGTGACAACCGAAGTTGTCCTGGTCACTTCACCAGACATTGAAAATCAAAAATTGTTTTTGATGCTCGATGCTGTGAGTGCCCACACAGATTGCTTGATTCAAATTGTTAAAGAGCAGGGTCTGAAACTATAACCCTCACTGGGTTGCTTTGCAAGCCAGACCAGCAGCGCACTGCGCCGTGCTGATGGAGGCGCATTATAGGGATCTGATTCTTTCTGACAAGCAAAAACTATGTGTTTTTTTGAGAAAGACGTTCAAGTGTTTAATCCGCAACCAGATCGTGCAAAACACCTTCGCCATAGGGCTCATAAGAGGTCACTTTCGGCAGCACCCGGGCCGCTCAGACTAGGCTGCCGGCTCTATATAGAGTGGGTTCATATATGAGGGAGAGATGCGCAAATAGAAAAGGGCCCTGCCGGACCCTTTCAAATGTGTGCTGCTGACCAATCAGATGGAGAAGCTGGAGCCACAACCACAGGTGGTCGAGGCGTTGGGGTTGGTCACGGTAAAGCGGGAGCCTTCCAGACCTTCGGTGTAGTCCACGCTGCCACCAACCAGATACTGCAGGCTCATGGGATCGATCACCATGGTCACGCCGCTCTTCTCGACCACGGTATCCCCGTCGTTGATCTTTTCGTCAAAGGTGAAACCGTACTGGAAACCGGAGCAGCCCCCCCCAGTGATGTAGACCCGCAACTTGAGCTCGGGATTTTCTTCTTCGGTAATCAAGGTCTTTACCTTGTTCGCCGCCGCATCCGTCATCTGGATTGGCAACGGGGCTTCTGCTACTGCACTCATTACTGACCTCACAACCATTACATCCACAAACATGGAAACCGCGAAATTATCCAATACCCGACCATTTAGTTCAAGTATTCACCACTCTCTTACTGCACCACGGGCAAGGGTGCTGGTTGGGTCACCAGAGGCTTGAGTACCTCACTCCACTCCGCCAGCAACTCCTGGGCCGGCTGGCGCCCCTCCTTGGCGATGATGATCCTCACCCGATCCGGCACAAAGCCTGTTGGCAGTTGCCAGTTGCCTTCGAGCAGCTGGAAGTAGCGCAGCGCATAGCGCCCCTCCCCGACCTTCATGCCAAGCTCACGCCCGCTGAGGATCCTGGGCTGGTCTGCCAGACTGCCTTCGACCCTGATTTGTACCTGGCCTCGGAACAGCTCCCGCTTCTTGGCGGGCTGGGTCAGGGCCAGACGATAGTGATAGCGACCCGGCACGCTGGTTTCCTGCAGGGTCAGGTTGTCGATGGTCACCCCTACCTGATCACCGGTAGGACGCATGATCCGCTCGAAGAAGGCCAGCTGGCGCTTCTGCTCCTGTACCTGGGCCTCCTGATCCTTGAGGGTCTTCTGCAGCTGTTCGAAGGCCGCCTTCTGGGTCGCCAGCAAGGTCTCCTTGACCCCCAGATCCGTCTTGAGCTGGCCTATGGCCTTGCTCTGCCGCTCCAGGGTCTCTTGCTGCACCGTCAGCAGACTGCTCTGTGCCAGCTCTTGCCGATTCCCGATGAAATAGCCGATGCAGGCCCCCACCGCCAGCACCACCAATACCTTCACGATTTGGGACATAGGGCCTCTTCTATTAGCACGCCATACCACGGCCTGTCTCCCTTCACTATACGCGACCTTGCCGGATTGATACGGATAAACAAGGAGTTAACTGGCAGCCACGCTGCCGTCTCCCCGCTTTTGACGCGCCGCAAGCCGTAAAGTTCGCTCCAGGATCTGGGAGTAGATGGGACGCCCTCCCAACCACTGCGCCACTAGGGTGGCTCCTATGGTGGTGATCATCATGGGCAGGATCAGCTGATAGTTGTCCGTCATCTCGGTCACCAGCACTATGCCGGTGATGGGGGCCCGCACTGTGGCGGCAAACAGCGCTCCCATGCCGGCGATGGCGAAGGCGCCGGGCTCTATGCCCAGATCGGGAAAGGCCGCATGGAACAGGTGACCGAAGACCACCCCGAACAGGGTGCCGAGTGCCAGGGTCGGGGCGAAGACGCCGCCGGGGGCGCCCGAACAAAAGCAGACGAAGGTGGCGATCAGTCGCACCGAGAAGATGAGGAAGAGGGTCGCCATCCCATAGTCGCTCCCCACCAGATGAGGGATCAGCTCGGTTCCCCCACCGGTCACCGAGGGGGCAAACAGCGACAGCACGCCGAAGGTCCCCGCCACCACCATGCCGATGGCGACGAAGCGGTGACGCTTGTTCTGGTGCAGGGCCAGATAGCCGTCCTGACAGGCGAGCACCAGCTTGTTGAACACGAAGCCCAGCACGCCGAAACAGCCCCCCATGAAGAGGAAGAGCCAGAGCGCCTTCAGGGCCGGGGCGTCGTAGTGGGACAGGCTGATGACAGGCGCCTGCCCCTTCATGTTCTGCAGCATCAGGGTCGCCATGACGGCCGAGATCCCCACCGCCTTGATGGCGAGGAAGGAGTAACGGAACTGCGGCCGCATCTCCTCCATCACGAAGAGTATCCCCGCCAGCGGCGCATTGAAGGCGGCAGCCAGACCGCCCGCTGCCCCCGCCGCCAGCAGGGCGTGACCATGCTCCTTCGGCAGGCGGAAGATGTCCGCCACCATCTTGCCAAGGTTGCCGCCGATCTGTACCGAGGGCCCCTCCCGCCCCAATACCATGCCGGAACTCAGGGTACAGATGCCGCCGAAAAACTTGACCGGCAAGACCCGCCACCAGCGCACCGGGCGCAGCTCGTCCATGGCCCCCTCGATCTCGGGAATGCCGGAGCCACCCGCTTCCGGGGCGAAGGTGTGAGTGAGGAAGTAGCCGACAAACCCCAGCAGGGCGCTGAAACCAAAGCCCAGCAGACCGAGTTGCCACCAGGGGCGATCCGCCAGCAGCAGGACTCGCTGCTGTGCCAGCCAGTGCACACCGGATTCAAACAACCCGCAGACCAGTCCGGCCAGAACCCCGACCAGGGCGGCCAGCAAGAGCACCAGCAGCGGCATCTTGTCCCGCCGGATCAGGCGCTGCAGGGCAGGAGGGCGGCCTTGTGTGGTCGCCTCGCGAGGGGGGATAGCTTGTTGCACCATGGGTATTCACGCTCATCTAACGAGGGTCGGAAAACACCCGGCCTCGGCTCGGCTGCCCAGCACAGGGCCTTTCTGCTATAGTCGGCCCGTTTCATTTATCACGGGTGCAGACCGGGAGTCCGGGTGGCGAGAGCGCAAAGCATACTCCTCCCACCACAGCCTGCCGAGCCGCAATCGACCGCCTGCGCCCGGGTGACGACCAAAATCCCATTAAGGATGATCCATGTCAAAATCAGATCAGCTGTTTGAACAGGCCCGCCAGACCATTCCGGGCGGCGTCAACTCACCGGTCCGCGCCTTCAATGGGGTCGGCGGCACACCCCGCTTCATCGATCACGCCGATGGCGCCTACCTCTATGACGTGGACGGCCAGGCCTATGTGGACTACATCGGCTCCTGGGGCCCCATGCTGCTGGGTCACAACCACCCGGCCATCAAGGCCGCCGTCATCAAGGCCGTTGAGAAGGGGCTGAGCTACGGCGCCCCCACCGAGATCGAAGTGCTGATGGCCGAGAAGGTACGCCAGATAGTGCCCTCCATGGAGCAGGTGCGGATGGTCAACTCCGGCACCGAAGCGACCATGAGCGCCATCCGCCTCGCCCGTGGCTTCACCGGCCGGGACAAGATCGTCAAGTTCGAGGGCTGCTACCACGGCCACGCCGACTCCCTGCTGGTGAAGGCGGGTTCCGGCGCCCTGACCCTGGGTCAGCCCAACAGCCCGGGCGTTCCGGCCGACTTTGCCAAGCACACTCTCACCTGCGTGTTCAACGACCTGGACTCGGTGCGCGAGGCCTTCACCCAGTACGGCAGCGAGATCGCCTGCATCATAGTCGAGCCGGTGGCGGGCAACATGAATTGCATCCCGCCGGTGCCCGGCTTCCTGGAAGGACTTCGCGACATCTGCGACGAGTTCGGTGCCCTGCTGATCCTGGACGAAGTGATGACCGGCTTCCGCGTCTCCCTGCGCGGCGCCCAGGGTCACTACAACATAGACCCGGATCTGACCACCCTCGGCAAGATCATCGGGGCCGGCATGCCGGTGGGCGCCTTCGGCGGCAAGAAGAAGGTGATGCAATACATAGCCCCGACCGGCCCCGTCTATCAGGCGGGCACCCTCTCCGGCAACCCTGTGGCCATGGCCGCCGGCCTGACCATGCTGGACCTGCTGCTGGAACCGGGCCTCTACGAGCAGCTGAGCGACAAGACGGCCCGGGTGGCGGAAGGGCTGAAAGCGGCCGCCGCCAGGCACGGCATCCCGCTCGCCATCAACTACGTGGGTGGCATGTTCGGCTTCTTCTTCACCGAAGAGAGCGAGATCACCCGCTACGAGCAGGTCACCCGCTGCGACATGGAGCGCTTCAAGCGCTTCTACCATCTCATGCTGGAAGAGGGTGTCTATCTGGCGCCGAGCGCCTACGAGGCGGGCTTCCTCTCCCTGGCCCACGGTGACAAGGAGATCGAACACACCCTGGCCGCCGCCGAGCGCAGCTTCGCCAAACTGGCGGGCTGAGCCCTGCCAGCATGAACCAAGGGCCCGCGAAGGGCCCTTTTTTGTTACCTCCGTCGCCTCGTCTTGCCAAGAGCCCCCTTCTGGTGCAGCCCCCTCTCTCTTCTCGCCGGCGTTTGCCACTTGCTGGTGCATTCGCGGCCACACTGGCTGTCATAAAGCGGGCCCACTATTTGCACTGCCTTACTCAGGAGCCCACTTGACCGAGGTCCATATGGCAGAGATGAGCCCCATCGATGTGCTGCGGCGCTATCAGGAGTACGAAACCGAGTTGACCCCCCTGTTGCTGGGACTGCTCACCCTCCCCCAGGAGGCCCTCAAGGGCTATCCCTTCGTGCTGAGCGTGCAGAGCCTGGGCCAGAGCCAGGCAAGCGCGAGGATCCTGCCCCCCATTCCGGCCCCCCAGGGGCAGTTGAGGCTGAGGGTGCAGGGTCATGGCCGCGAGCTTGAGATCAATCTGCACCAGCTGATCGCCTGGCTGATGGGGGACAGGGAGCGGCGCCGCGCCATCCCCTGGTTCAGGGCCGTCTACGTGATCCTGAGCCTGGCGCTGTTTCTCATCGTGGGAACCCTGATCTGGCATGGCCTCGAGCAGCTCTATCTGCTGCTGTGCGGCACCCAGCAGAACCGGCTCGGCGCCTTCAGCGCCATCATCTTCCTGACCCTGGCGCTGGCGGTGTTCGATCTCGGCAAGACCATACTGGAGGAGGAGGTGCTGCTGCATAAGGATATCTTCCGCCACAGCGCCATTCGCCGCACCATCACCCGCTTCATCGCCGCCATCCTGATTGCGGTCTCCATCGAGGGGCTCTTGCTGCTGTTCAATGGATCCCTCGGCCAGAACGAACTGCTCTGGCCTGCGGTGGGGGTGATGGGTTGTGCCGTGGGATTGCTGCTGGCGCTGGGGCTCTATGTCTTCCTCGGGGCCAAGGCCGAGGCCGCCCTGGTCGCCTCCAGTCAGCGGCCCCTGAGCAGTGGCGGCGAGTCAGGGGCAGGCCTTCTGCCTCGGCGACGCAGTGGCTTCAGACGGGCGAGATAACTCCTCGCCAGCCTCCAGGTGTCAGCTAGCTGGCGGCACCGGCCAGCCGAGACTCGGGCTGACGGCGCGCCGCCTGCCAGGAGGCGTACATGGTCCAGGAGGTGTAGATGACGATGAAGGCCACCAGCCATTTGAGCATCTCCATGTCCATGGACTGTACCAGCATGGCCGCCAGTACCACACCGATGGGGCCGAAGAGGGCCACCGCCAGCACGGCCCTGGCATCGAAGGCCCCCTTGCGGATGAAGGTGCCCGCCGAGAAGACGCTGAGCACGGCGGTGGACCCCATCATGATGGGGAAGGCCGCCAGCGGGTTCATCCCCAGCAGATAGACCAGCGTCATGCAGGGGGCAAACAGGCCGATGCCCACATTCATCAGCACCCCGAACAGGAAGTTGCCGAGCAGGGCTATTCCGAGCTTGTAGCCACTGAGCCCCATGGCCTCGCCCCCGAGCGGGAACAGACCCAGCAGGCCGGCGAAGATGAGTCCGGCCACCACCAGCAGGGAGACCGCCATCACCAGCCTGATGGTCTGGCGATCGAACGAGGCCACATGACGGGCCCCCCAGGCGGCACCCGCGGCGGCGGCGGCCATCATGCTGATGAGGGTGAGCGGATCCACCTTGACCACGCCGATGAAGATGAGGGACTGGGTCACGGTCGGCAGCACGCACTGACCGTTGAGGGTGCCCGGCAGCAGGCGATCGTCGATCAGCTTGAACTGCTTGTAGCAGGCGGTCTTGACCGCGAAGCTGCCGACCCCAAGGGTGTCGAGAAAGTTGGCGACGAAGCCGATGGCCGCCACCGGCCAGAAGGGGGTGGACTCCAGCTCGCCCCGGCGCCGCTTGTGCCACCAGGCGTGGATCAGCATGAAGATAAAGACCAGGGCGCAACCGATGAACAACAGGCGCAGAAAAGTGACAAGCATAGGGGGACCTCCAGCAACGGGCGGCGATTCTAAGGCAGCCCACAGAAAAGATCCTGGTCTGGATCACGCTTTCATCGGATGCAAACGTTTTGCCCCGTCAGTTTCTGATGGTAAAGCTCGAATGACTCTGCCAATACTTGTCGTTGAGGGCACAAGCCCGCACTCATCGGGCGTAGTCCTGGTCATTTCGCGACGACCACAGCACCGATGGGCATAAGCAAAAGAAGGCGGTCACCCGCCTTCTTTTTATTGCCCTCCGTTACTCAAGCAACAAGGCGTTCCGGCGATCCAGCGGGGCAACCTGGGAGCCAGGCGGTCGATCAGCCGATCCGACAATGGGGTCAACAGCAAGGGCGGCAGGCAGATGAGGGCGAGGCAGAGGGCGCCGACATAGACGTCCGTCAGCCAGTGGGCACCGGCGAGGATGCGGGGAGCCGAGAACAGGGGCACCATCAGCACGGTGATCACCGCGGCCCGGCGCGGCAGGTAACGCAGGGCAAAGCCGGCGAAGATCATCAAAAACAGCGCATGATCACCGGGGAAGCTGTCGCCCGCAGAGTCCTTGGTCGGGATGGTGCTGAGCTCGGTCAGCCGCAGTGCCCCGTCCACCATCAGGGTGGGGCTGGGACGGCTGACCGGCAGCAGGTGGCCGAGCTGATTGATCACCAGGGCCCCCAGCAACATGACGATCCCCATGGCCACCAGGCGACGGCGCTCCTCACCCTGGGCCCGGAAGAAGCAGGTGGCCAGGATCAGCCCCATGCAGCCCAGGGCGGCCAGATCGAACAGGCGATTGTTGGTGATGGCCACCAGATCGGCCCAGCGGGCGGATTCACCCAGCCAGCCATTGACCAGCTGGAAGGTGGCGAGATCCCAGTGATCCCAGGGGCCATGACCCGGCAGGGTGGCCCAACTGAGGGCAATCAGGCCCCCGATCAGATAGAAAGGTATGAACTTGCTCATGCCGAGCCTTCCTTCAAAAAGCGGTGATTCTAGGCCAGCCTCCCGGTGACTTGAATCACAAAAATGTAAGAATTCATGTAACAAACCATGCTCTATTGAATCTTGTTTATACCCGCCCAGCCCCCCCGGATGCGGGAGCGGCCAGCAGCACCTTGGCGCGCCAGGGGCTTGCGGCTAGTATGAGGCTCTTTTTACTCAGGATGATGGCTATGCGCAGCTACCTTCGCATGATGTTGTTTGCCCTCGGTTTGCTGGCGGGCGTGCAGATACCGGGGATCGTCGATCTCTACTACCAGAGGCTGGATGCGCGCCTGCAGCAGGCCGGCCTCAGTCTGGCCCCCTTCCAGCGCACTGCGGATCAGCACTTTGGCGGCGATCTCGACGCCCTGGTCGCCCATTACGGCGCCAGCCAGGATCCCGTCTTCACCCAGGATGCCACCAGCCTGCAGCAACTGGTGAGCCAGCAGCGCCACCTGCAGCAGGAGCGCGCCTTCCAGGATAGGTCCTGGTATCTGCAAGTCTCCCACCTGCTGTTGCAGGCGGACTCCCAGCTCTGGCAGGACACCCTGCGCAACTACGGCTATGTGGTGCCCCTCAAGCAGGCCGCCATCTTCTGCGGTGTGGCGGCGGGACTGCTCGCATCCCTGCTGGGGGATCTGCTGCTCGGCCTGCTCCTGCTGCCCTTTCGCCAGCGCCAGCCCGCCCCCCGTCACGCCCTGCGCTGACCCCTAGCCGTCTCAAGCAACAGGGGCCAGCGGCCCCTGTTGTCGTTCTCCTCCCGAAAGGGGCTACTCGAAGGGTTCGAGGTAGGCCTCGATGGCCTTCTTCAGCCAGGCCAGCACCTTGCCGTGATGGGCGTTCTCCGACAGATAGACCCCGTAATCGCGCCACTGCAGGCTGAACTTGTGCTTCAGGGTCAGCAGCTCCCCCTGGCGCAGCTGGCTCTGGATCAGCGGTGAGGGCAGCACCGCCCAGCCGAGACCGTCCAGCACGGCATCCCGCATCAGCTCGAAGCTCGACAACCCGATGTGCTGGCCGCCGATGGGGAGCAGGCTCTTGACCGAGAACTCGTCCACATAGGAGAGGGTGACCTGGGTCTGATCGGTGAGATCCTGCTGCAGCACCCGTTTCAACCCCGCCAGCGGGTGGCTGGGCGCCACCACCATCAGGGTGCGGATGGGGTTGAGCACGTCTATGTTGAGGCCGCTACGCTCCTGATCCTCGGTGATGAGGCCGAAGGCGGCATCCACGAACCCCTCCTCCACCAGGGCTGGCAGTTCGGGGGGCGAGGCCAGCACCAGGGAGATGCTGGTACCGGGAAACTGGTGGCGCAGCGCCCCCAGCATCTCGCGCCAGACCGGCTCCGGAATGGCGTCGTCCCGCGCTACCCGCAGCGCCACCTCGGCCCCGGAGGCGTGGTGCTCGCACTTGAGCTTGAGGCTGTTGGCCGCCTGCAGCAGCCGCCGGCAGTCGTCCAGCACCTGCTCCCCTATCTCGGTGAGTCGGCTCTGGTTGGCACCTCGTTCAAAAAGGTCGACGCCAAGCTCCACTTCCAGGGAGGCGATCGCCGTGCTGACGGCGCTCCGGCTCTTGCCAAGGCGTCTGGCGGCATTGGCAATCGAACCACTGTCTGCTGATTCTACAAAGAGTTGTATCTGATAAAGCTTCATGGTCGCGCTCTGGTGGCAGCTTGTTCCATCTTCACCTTACGCCGCCCCCCTTCCTCAAGGCAAACCCGTAGCGCCGTAATTATCGACGCTCAGCGATACCCAGCTCTGCCCCGGCTGCGGCTATCCTCTCCCTCGTCGCAGCAACAGAAGGAAACCCCATGTCATTCAGTCCCCTGCTTTTGGCCCGCCTCTTCCTGACGGGGGCCATCCTGACCGAGGTGGCAGGCACCTCCACCATGGCCCTGATCCCGGAGAGTGAGACCGGCTGGCTCCACCATCTGCCGATGTGGCTGCTCATCGCCCTCTCCTACCTGCTGCTGGCCAAGGCCGCCAAAACAATCTCCATTGGTATTGCGTTCGCGTTGTGGGAGGGGCTGGGAATCGCCCTGATCACCGCCGTCTCCGTGCTGTTCCTGGGCTACGAGCTGAGTGTGCAGGAGTGGATAGGGCTGGCGCTGGCAATAGTGGGCATTGTTATGGTGACCCTGGGGGAAACCCATGCCGAGCCGCTTGATGCAACTACGGCCAAGGAGCTTCCATGCACCCGTTGATCATCGTACTGGGCGCCGCCCTGCTGGATGTGGGGGCCAACATGGCCATCAACCGCTCCCTCGGCTTTCGCCACAAGGGCTGGGGCCTGCTCGGCATACTGCTGGTGCTCTGTGCCTTTACCCTGCTCAGTGAGGCGGTGAGCACCGGCAGGATAGATCTCGCCGTGGCCTATGCCACCTGGGGCGCCATCGGCATCCTGGGCACCGCCCTCGGCGGCCTGCTGCTGTTTGGCGAGCGCCTCAAGCCCGTCGGCTGGGTCGGCATCCTGGTGATGGCCGTCGCCGTGGCCCTGCTGACCACGGCCTGACCCCATGAAAAAAGCCGCCCGGTGTTTGCCAGGCGGCTCTCTTGCGCACTCATGCTGATGCAAAGCCCGCTCATGCCGGCTCCGCATCGACCTCGTAGAGCTCCAGCGGCAGGCCGTCCGGATCTGCGAAGAAGGTGAAGCGACTGCCGGTCAGCTCGTCCACCCGTACCGGCTCCACGGCCACCCCGTGGCGCTCCAGATGGGCGATGACGGGTTCGAGCGCCCGCACCCGAAACGCCAGGTGCCGCAGGCCGCACGCCTCCGGCCTGGAGGGGCGTGCAGGGGGGGCGGGAAAGCTGAACAGCTCAAGCTGGCTGCCATCCGGCAGCGCCAGATCCAGCTTCCAGGAGTGGCGGGCCTCCCGCAGGGTCTCCGCCAGTATGGGCAGCCCCAGCACCTGGTGGTAGAAGTGGCGCGAGCGATCATAGTCGCTGGCGATGATGGCCACATGGTGAATGCCGCCGAGCAGGGGAAGTGTCATGGCAATCCTTGTAAAACGGGCAGCCAGGGCTGCCCGTTTTCGTTAGTTGAAGAAGCCGCCGAACCAGTCATCCAGCGCGTTGACCGGGTTGGAGACAGGGCTGGCGCAGCTTGCCGGAGCCCCGAGCCCCGCCAGCTTGGCCGGCACCTGCAGGCTGCCGGGACAGTCGCTGGCGACCCGGGCGCCGCTCGCGCGGGAGAAGCTGGCCCAGCTCACCCCTTCCGGCATCTTCAGCCCCAGGCTGTTGACGCCGCGCTGGCTCATGTAGCCGCTGAACAGCTGCAAGGCACCGCTGGCCCCGGTCAGCCCGGCGGGCTGGTTGTCATCCCGGCCGACCCAGACGCTCACCAGCTCGTTGTTGTCCATACCGGCAAACCAGGAGTCCCGCAGCTCGTTGGTAGTCCCTGTCTTGGCGGCCATGGTGGCGCCGGGGAACTTGGCGCCGAGCGCCCGGGCCGTGCCCTGGCTCACCGTCTTGGTCATGGCGAACAGGGTCAGCCAGCTGGCCTGGGGATCCGTCACCCGCTTGGCGGTCTCGTCATGCTGATAGAGCTGGCTGCCATCGCCGTTCACCACGGCACGAATGGCCGACAGCGGCTGGGTCAGCCCCTGGTTGGCGATGGGCAGATACATCTGGTTCACCTCCATGGGGGAGAGCGCCACCGCCCCCAGCACCAGAGACGGATAAGGCTGGATCTCCTGCTGGACCCCCAGCTTGTGCAGGGTGTCCACCACCTTGTCGAGCCCCACCTGCATCCCCAGGTTGACGGTCGGCACGTTGAGGGAGCTGGCGAGCGCCTCCATCAGCGGCACGCTCTGGCGGAACTTGCGATCGTAGTTCTGCGGCGTCCAGATCTGGCCATCCTGACCGCGGATGCGGATCGGCTGATCTTTCAGCGGCGTGCCCAGGGTCAGGCCGTTGGAGAGACCGGTGAGATAGACAGCCGGTTTCACCAGGGAGCCTATCTGGCGACGGGCATCCAGGGCACGGTTGAAGCCGGCGTAACGGGGATCCCGTCCCCCCACCATGGCGACCACCTCGCCCTTGTGCCAGTCGGAGACCACCATGGCCGCCTCCAGCTTCTTCTTGCCGCGCTGCTTCTCTATGGTGGCGAGGCCGGTCTGCACCGCCTGCTCGGCAGCGTGCTGGGCGATGGGATCCAGGCTGGTGAAGATCTTGAGGCCGGACTGCTTGAGCAGATCCGGGCCGAAGCGGTTCTGGATCTCCCGCTTGAGCAGCCCCATGAAGGCCGGGGTGCGGCCATAGCTCATCTGGCCCCGGGTGATGATGCCAAGGGGCTGCTTGCTGGCCAGCTCATACTCGGCCTGGGTCAGGCTGCCGTGATCCATCAGCAGCTTGAGCACCAGATCCCGACGCGCCTTGGCCCGCTCGGGGAAGCGCCAGGGATCGTAATAGGAGGGTCCCTTCACCATGCCCACCAGCAGGGCCACCTGATCGATGTCCAGCTCGTTGACCGGGATGCCGAAGTAGAAGTAGGAGGCGAGCCCGAAGCCATAGACCCCTTGCGAGAAGTTCTGCCCCAGATAGACCTCGTTGAGGTAGGCCTCCAGGATCTCGTCCTTGCTGTAGCGGTAGTCGATGAGCACCGCCATATAGGCTTCCTGCAGTTTGCGCCACAGGCTGCGCTCCCGGGTCAGGAAGAAGTTCTTGGCGAGCTGCTGGGTGAGGGTACTGCCCCCCTGCACGGTACGACCCGCCAGCAGGTTGGCTGCCATGGCGCGCATGATGGCCACCGGGGAAACGCCGCCGTGCTGGTAGAAGTCCCGATCCTCTGTGGTCAGCAGGGTGACCAGCAGGCTGTCCGGCACCTCGGAGAGGCGTACCAGCAGGCGATCCTCCCGATCCTCTGTATTGAGACGATCCAGCAACACCGGGTCCATCTGGGCATAACCTAGCTGACGCTGGTTCTCCAGGGACTGGATCCCCTCCAGCCGCGCCCCGTTGAAGGTGAGACGCAGGCCACGGGCGCCGTCGGCACCGTCATGGAACTCGAACGGACGGCGGACCAGCTCGATGCGGTTGCCGCTCACGGCATACTCCCCCGGGGTGTGGGGCTGGCGCACCTGCTTGTAGCTCAGCATGTTGAGCTCCCGCAGCATCTGGGTCTGGGAGAGCCGCTGGCTGGGGTAGAGCTCCAGCGGGCGACTGTAGACCATCACGGGCAACTGCCACTTCTCCCCGTCGAAGCGCTCGCGCACCTTGGTATCGAGGTAGATACCAAAGACCACCATGAAGGCCGCCACCACCAGGGAGAGCTTGAAGCCCAGCCAGAACAGGGTGCGCCAGATGGTGCGCTTGGGCGCCGCCTTCTTGGGGGTACGCTTGCGTTGTTGCGTTGCCATAATTCCTCTTTGCTTTCCTTTCTACTTGTGATGTCGCATGCGCGAACGTCCGATCGGGCTTAACCAATCGAACCAGGATCCTGGGTTTCGCTTCGCCAGGCAAAGGGATGCCCCCTCATCCCAACCCTTCTCCCATGTCGTTGAAAAAGGGAGAGGAGAAGGGAGCAAACACCAGACTCGCTCGGTTTCCTCTCCCCCTGGGAGAGGGTGAGGGCCGTCTGCTGGCGTTGGGCTTCCCCATGCCAGCCCCCACCTACAACCCCATCTTCTTCTTGGTGACCCGGGTCGGCATGGCCTCCAGGGGATTGTCCGGCCAGTAGTGACGGGGGTAACGCCCCTTCATCTCTTTCTTCACCTGCTCGTAGGAGCCCGCCCAGAAGGCGGCGAGATCGGCGGTGATCTGCAGCGGCCGCTGGGCCGGGGAGAGCAGCTCCACCACCAGGGGCACCCGGCCATCGGCCACGCAGGGGGTGGTGCCCTGCCCGAACATCTCCTGGATGCGCACCGGGATCACCGGGGCCTGCCCCGGCTGATAGCGGATCCGCACCCAGCTGCCGGTCGGCGCACTGAAGTGGCTCGGCAGCGCCTCGTCCAGCCGTTTTGGCAAGGGCCAGGGCAGGGACTGGCGCAGCAGATCCGAGAGGTTGAGCCTCTTGAGCTGCTCCAGCCGGGTCATGCCGCTCAGGGCTGGCAAGAGCCACTCCTCCAGCCGGGCCAGCAGACTCTCGTCGTCCACAGCGGGCCACCCCTCGTCCGGCAGCCAGTCGCGGGCGCAGCGCAATCGTGCCAGCAAGCCTTCACTGCCCTCGTCCCAGGGCAGCACGTGCAGCCCCTTGCGACGAATGCCCTGCAACAGGCAGCGCCCCTTCTGCTCGTCCGACAGCTCGGTCAGCGGCCGCTGGCCGAGCACCAGTTCGCCGATCACCTGCTGGCGCTCGGCCCGCACCCGCTCCTCGCGCTCGTCCCAGTCGAACCACTGGCGCTCGCTCACCAGCTCCGGCAGCTGGCGCACCAGCTCGTCCAGCGCCACCGGCTCGGCGATGAAGATGCGGCTGCCGCGATCGTTCTGCCCCATCTCGATGGCGATCAGGGCCCCTTGTCCCTGACATGGGTGACCTTCTACCAGATCGCAGCTGATCCCACCACTGAGTTGATAGCGGCTGCCGCCGCGCAGCTTGCCGATCCTGTCCGGCCAGGCGAGGGCGCACAGCAGCCCCAGCCACTGCCCCTGGGCGCCGGCAGGGCGGGCCCCCAGCCGCTCGAACCAGCGGGCGGCCCCCTGACGCAGGGCCCCCAGACGGCGATGGAAGAGCACGGAAAGGCGCTCAGATCCTCGCAGATCTTCTTCCAGCAGCGCCACCAGGAATACCGCATCGGCGACAATCCCTGTCAGACCCTCGGCCTCCAGCTCCCGGGCCCGCAACAGCATGCGCGCCAGCCGGGGATGAGTGCCGAAGGCGGCCATGGTGCGGCCGGCCGGAGTGAGTTGTTGCTCAGCCTCCGGCTTCATGGCGCCAAGGGCCACCAGCAGGCTACGGGCGCTCGCCACCGCAGGGGCGGGGGGCATGTCCAGCAGCGGCAGATCTTCTACCTTGGCCCCCCACTGGGCGGCGTCCAGCAGCAGGCCGGTCAGCTCCTGGGTGAGGATGTCCGGCGGGCTCTGCTCGGCGAGGCGCTCCTGCACCTCGGCGCTCCACAGCCGGTAGCAGACCCCGGGGCCGAGACGGCCGGCACGGCCGGCCCGCTGGGTGGCGGAGGCCCTGGCAATCTGACGGGTCTCCAGCCGGGTGACGCCGCTTCTCAGATCGAAGGAAGCCCGCCGCTCCAGCCCGCTGTCGATCACCACAGAGACCCCCTCTATGGTGAGGGAGGTTTCCGCCACATTGGTGGTGAGCACCAGCTTGCGACGCCCCGCCGGAGCGGGCTCTATGGCCGCCTGCTGGGCCGCCATGTCGAGGCGGCCGTAGAGGGGGGCGAGGCGCACGTCATCCGGCAGGCGCCCCTCCAGCCACTGGGCGAGCCGCTCTATCTCCCCCTGTCCCGGCAGGAACACCAGGGCGCTGCCGGCGTGGGCCGCCAGCGCCTCCAGCACCACGGCGCCCACCTGGGGCTCCAGCCACTGCTGGCGATTGGCGGGGCGGTAGTGGTAGTCGATGGGGAAGCCGCGCCCCTCGGAGCGGATCACAGGGGCGTCCGGCAACAGGGCCTCCAGCGCCATGCCATCCAGGGTGGCGGACATGATGAGCAGCTTGAGATCATCGCGCAGCCCCTGCTGGCTCTCGATGGCGAAGGCCAGGGCGGTATCGGCATGCAGGCTGCGCTCGTGGAATTCATCGAAAATGACGAGCGACACCCCGCTAAGCTCGGGGTCCTGCTGCAACATCCGGGTCAGCACCCCCTCGGTCACTATCTCGAGCCGGGTCGCGGCACTGGTGCGACTCTCGCCCCGCACCCGCAGCCCGATGCGCTCCCCCACCTTCTCCCCGAGCTGGCGCGCCAGAAAGCCCGCTATGTTGCGCGCCGCGAGACGGCGGGGCTCCAGCATGATGATGCGGCCGGGCAGCCGGTTTCGGCGCACCAGCTCCAGGGGCAGCAGGGTCGACTTGCCCGCCCCCGGGGGGGCCTGCAGTATCACGCTGGCGTGGCTGTCGATGGCATCAAACAGCTCGGGCAGCACAGAGACGATGGGGAGTTGGGACAAAACGGCGAAGACCTTCTGTGATGACCATGAAAACGGCGCCCATTCTGCCACAGCCAGCCGCCCACCGTCAGCAGCCGTGCCGGGTGCGCGCCAACCGGTTGGGGCAGACCCGGGACGTCCCCGCCGGTACGACAGCCACGCCCAGACAGGCGCGAGACGCGACCAGGAGACATCCGCAGACGAGCTGCCATAGAATGGCCCTTTCATGTGAGTACCACGAGGACCGACGCTGCGCATGCCCAGACTCTTCTTTGCCCTGCCCCTGCACCAGCTTGCCCCCGCCCTGATCGACTGGCGCGAACGGCGCCCCTGGCCCGGCCTGCCGGTGCCCGAGCGCAATCTGCATCTGACCCTGGCCTTTCTCGGCGAGGCCGACGAGGCCACCCAGGCCAGGCTGATCGCCGCCGCCGGGCAGCAGCGCTGCCCCCCTTTCAGCGTCCATCTGGATCAGACCGGCTGGTTTCAGCGTGCCAAAGCCGCCTGGGTGGGACCGAGCGAGTGGCCAAACGAGCTGAACGTCCTCGCCAGGGCCCTGCGTCGCCACGGCGAGAAGCTGGGGCTTGGCAACGGGGAACAGGGCTACCGCCCCCATGTCACCCTGTCGCGCAAGGCCGGCGAGGCCCCGGAGGCGCTGCCCGCCCCCGATCTTGTGCTGCAGGCGGACAGCTTCTGCCTCTACCAGTCCGTCAGCACCCCGCAGGGGGTCAGCTATGAACCCATCGCCTGCTGGCCCCTGCGTGCCCGCATCAAAGAGACCAACAGCGAGGAGCTGGCCCCATGATTTTCGATCCCCCTTTGCAATCCGGTCTGCTCATCGCCCGCTACAAGCGCTTCCTGACCGATGTGCAGCTCGACAACGGCGAGGTGATCACCCTCCACTGCGCCAATACCGGTGCCATGACGGGTTGTGCCGATCCGGGCACCCGGGTCTGGTACTCCACCTCAAGCAACCCCAAGCGCAAGCTGGCACACAGCTGGGAGATAGCCGAGAGTCCGGCGGGTCACTTCATCTGCGTCAACACGGCGCGGGCCAACCAGATCACCCGGGAGCTGATCGAGCAAGGGGCGCTGGCGCCGCTGGCGGGTTATGCCAGGCTGCGCACCGAGGTGAAATACGGGGAGGAGAACAGCCGCATCGACCTGCTGCTGGAGGATGATCACAGGCCAAGTTGTTACATAGAGGTGAAATCCGTCACCCTGCTCGACGAGCGGGAACACGCGGGCATGGGCTACTTTCCCGATGCGGTCACTACCCGTGGCGCCAAGCACTTGCGTGAATTGATGGCCATGAAGGCGGCCGGGCACAGAGCCGTGCTGCTGTTCATGGTGTTGCACTCCGGCATCGCGAGAATGCGCCCTGCAGCCCATATAGATCCGCACTATAGTCAGCTTGTTGAGCAGGCGATGGCGGCAGGGGTTGAAATTTTATGCTATCGCCCCCATGTTGGGGTGCAGGGCATGGTGGCTCAAGATTTTATTCCATTTGAATCTGACCATCTGCTACCCGAGGGCTGAGAATAAATGCTGGAGTGGGTAACAATATTGACAAGGCTTGTTTGCCTCCCGTTGACCCTTCTGCTATAGATACCGCCCTCAATTTATGGATGGCACGGGTAGCGTGCTGAATTAGGAGACAGGGCATGCCAACAGGCGAAAACAGGAAATCTCTGGGCCCCCTGGCCATTGCGGGTGTAGAGCCTTACCAGGTAAAAGCCGGTGAGGAGTACATGAATGACCAACAAAAGGTACATTTTCGCAAGATCCTGGGAGCCTGGCGCAACCAACTGATGCAGGAAGTTGACCGCACCGTCGACCACATGAAGGATGAGGCTGCAAACTTCCCGGATCCGGTCGATCGCGCCGCGCAGGAAGAAGAGTTCGCACTCGAGCTGCGCACCCGCGACCGTGAACGCAAGCTGATCAAGAAGATCGAGAAGACCTTGCTGTTGCTCGAAGAAGACGACTTTGGCTACTGCGAACATTGCGGTATCGAAATCGGTATTCGTCGTCTGGAAGCCCGTCCGACTGCCGACCTCTGTGTCGACTGCAAGACGCTGGCTGAAATCAAGGAAAAACAGATGGCTGGCTGATGCCGCCCATCGACATGGACAAAAAAGGGAGCTCGCAGGCTCCCTTTTTTATTGAGCTTTTCCCACGACCATCCCAGAATGCAGCCTCAATGCATCGTCTACCCGAATTCCCATGGCCATGACCCCCTCCTCCTCTGTCCGACCCCATGTGGGCCGCTTCGCCCCCTCCCCGTCCGGTCCGCTCCACTTCGGCTCCTTGGTCGCCGCCCTTGGCAGCTTCTTGCAGGCGAGATCGCAACAGGGGCGCTGGCTGGTGCGCATCGAGGACATAGATCCGCCGCGGGAGATGGCCGGGGCCAGCGAGCTCATCCTCCAGACCCTGGAGACCCATGGCCTCGGCTGGGATGGGGAGGTGATGTACCAGAGCCGGCGCCATGGGCGCTACGACGAGATCATCGAGGGGCTCTACCGGGCCGGGGATCTCTACTGGTGCCGCTGCACCCGGCGCGAGATCATGGCGGCAGGCGGCTTCTACAACGGCCACTGCCGCACCCTGGGGCTGACCGCAGAGGGCTGCGCCGCCCGCCTGCGCCAGCACCATCCGGTCTACCACTTCGAGGATCAGCTGCAGGGCCATATCGCTGTGCCTGCGGCGCTCGCCGAGGAGGACTTCATCGTGCGCCGCCGGGACGGGCTCTACGCCTACAACCTGGCGGTGGTGGTGGATGACATGGACAGCGGCATCACGGAGATAGTGCGCGGCGCCGATCTGCTGGAGCCCACGGTGCGCCAGATTGCCCTCTACCAGACCCTGGGAGCGGACGTCCCCGACTGGGTGCACCTGCCGCTGGCGGTGCTGGCGGATGGTAACAAGCTGTCGAAGCAGAACCATGCGCCGGCGCTGGCACAGGATGACGTCAGGCCCGCCCTGTGGCAGGCCCTCGCCTTCCTCGGCCAGTGCCCACCGCCCTGCCTGAGAGAGAATAGCGTCGACGAGATCATCGCCTGGGGCATTGCCCACTGGCAGCTGGCCCGGGTTCCCCGCCAGCAGAAGATAGTGCTGGGGGCCAGATAGGCAGACCCCAAGAGCAAGAACCGACTGCCGCGTTTTTGATGTCACCAGCCCCGAATAGGGAAAGCAGGCCACTGCGTTACTGGTGTCACCAGCCTTAAACACGGAAAGCAGACCACCGTGTTTCTGGTGTCACCGGGTCCGGATCGGGGAAGCAGACCGCAGCGTTTCTCATTTGGTCGGGCCTGAGCTATGATAGGCCGCTATTTTTTGGCCTCCCGTCAATTTGAAGTCATGAAGAGGTGTACCATTTTTTCCCAGATCGCAAACTTTTGCCGCAAGGTGCTCGGCAAGGAAGACGGCGAGCAGTCGATGGAGTCTCCCATTCCAGCCCGTGTCGCCGGTCAACGTCGAACCTTGAGCCGTGACCAGCACCCCATCTCGCGCAAAGAGATCAGCGAGAATGCGCTCAAGGTGCTCTACCGCCTGAACAAGGGAGGCTACGAAGCCTACCTGGTGGGTGGCGGCGTCCGTGACCTGCTGCTCGGGAAAACGCCAAAGGATTTCGACATCGCCACCGATGCGACGCCTGAGCAGATCAAGGCCTTGTTCAGCAACTGCCGCCTGATCGGCCGTCGTTTCCGCCTGGCCCACATCGTCTTTGGTCGTGACGTGATCGAAGTGGCTACCTTCCGTGGTCACCACCATCAGGTCAATACCAGCAAGCACGTGTCGGCCCAGTCGGATGAAGGCATGCTGCTGCGCGACAACGTCTACGGCACCATAGAAGAGGATGCCGAACGTCGCGACTTTACCGTCAACGCCCTCTACTACAGCGCCAAGGATTTCACCCTGCACGACTTCGAGGGTGGCATCGAGGATCTTGCCGAGCGCAAGCTGGAGCTGATCGGTGACCCCGAGACCCGCTACCGGGAAGATCCGGTGCGCATGCTGCGCGCCGTACGCTTCGCCGCCAAGCTGGAGATGACCATCAGCCCGCGCACCGCCGCCCCCATCCGGGAACTGGCGCCCCTGCTGCAGGACATTCCGGCCGCCCGCCTGTTCGAGGAGACCCTCAAGCTGTTCCTGGCCGGTGACGGTCTCGCCACCTACAAGCTGCTGCGGGAATACGGGCTGTTCCAGCCCCTGTTCCCCCAGGTCGCCGCCCTGTTCACCCCCAACGGCAACTCCCCCTACGAGCAGTTCATCGAGCTGGCGTTGATGGATACCGATACCCGGGTCCGTGAAGAGAAGCGCGTCACCCCGGCCTTCCTCTATGCCACCCTGCTGTGGGGCGCCGTCGAGTCCCGTGCCCGGGTGCTGGAAAACGAGAGCGGCCTGCCCTGGCACGACGCCTTCATGCTGGCCATCAACGAGGTGCTGGATGCCCAGGTGCGGATCATCGCCGTGCCGCGCCGCTTCACCACGGATGTGCGCGACATCTGGGCCCTGCAACAGCGCCTGACCCGTCGCCAGGGTCGTCACCCCGAGCGCGCCATGGAGCATCCGAAGTTCCGCGCAGCCTTTGACTTCCTGCTGCTGCGCAACCGGGTCGAACGTGGCCTCGGCGAGCTGGCCAGCTGGTGGGAGCGCTATGTGGCCTCCAACCCGGATGTGCGTCCGCAACTGCAACGGGAAGCGACCCGCCGCCCGGCGAGCGGTGAGCGAGCCCCGGCGGCCGAGCCGCGCGGAGACGGTGAGAAACGTGGCAGCAACAGCCGCAATCGCCGTCGCCCCCGTCGTCGCAAGCCGAAAGCGGCAGAATAAAGGCCACCCGATGATCGAGGTCTTCGTTGCCGTCGGATCCAACCTGGGCAATCCCGTCGCCCAGGCCAGACAGGCCGTCGCCGCCCTGGGCAGGCTGCCGGAATCCGCATTGCAACAGGCCTCGCAGCTTTACGGCAGCCGCCCCATGGGCCCTGCGGATCAGCCGGACTACGTCAATGCCGTGGTGCGGCTTCATACCCGGCTCGGCCCCCTGGCTTTGCTGGATCAACTGCAGAAAATCGAGCGGGAACAGGGACGTGTGCGCAAGGACGAGCGTTGGGGTCCAAGAACCCTGGATCTGGATCTGCTGCTGTACGGCGAGCAAGTCATCCAGCATGAACGCCTGATCGTTCCCCACTACGGCATGAAGGAGCGGGAGTTCGTCCTGCTGCCCCTTGCCGAAATCGCCCCCGCCCTGGTGCTGCCCTGCGGCACCCCGCTCACCGAACTGGTTGCCCGCTGCCCGCGCAATGGTCTCGAGATCCTTGCCGATGCCACGGGTGAGTAGACGAGTAGGAGCAACGTAATGAGCAAGATCACCATCACCGACCTGCAGAAGATGAAGCAGGACGGACAAAAAATCACCGCCATCACCGCCTATGACGCCACCTTCGCCAAGCTGTTCGACGACGAAGGTGCCCAGGTGCTGCTCATCGGTGATTCCCTCGGCATGGTGCTGCAGGGAGGGGACGACACCCTGGCCGTCAGCATGGATGAGATGGTCTATCACACCCGCTGCGTGGTGCGTGGCACCAGCAAGGCGCTGGTGGTGACCGACATGCCGTTTATGAGCTATGCCACTCCCGAGCAGACCTACCAGAACGCCGCCCGGCTGATGGCCGCCGGCGCCCGCATGGTGAAGATGGAAGGGGGCGACTGGCTGTGCGAGAGCATTCGCCACCTCACCCGCAACGGCGTGCCTGTCTGTGGTCACCTGGGGCTGACCCCGCAATCCGTCCACGTGTTTGGCGGCTTCAAGGTGCAGGGGCGCGACGAGTTCCACGCCCAGGAGATCTACCGCCAGGCCCTCGAGCTGCAGGCCGCGGGCATCCAGCTGCTGGTACTCGAATGCGTGCCAGTCGCCCTGGCCGAGCGCATCAGCAAGGCCCTGCGCATCCCTGTCATCGGCATAGGCGCGGGCCCGGCCACCGATGGCCAGATCCTGGTGATGCACGACGCCTTTGGCATCACCTCCGGCTATGTGCCCAAGTTCACCAAGAACTTCCTGGCCGAGACCGGTGACATGCGCGCCGCCATCCGCCTCTATGTGCAGCAGGTGAGCGAGGGTACCTTCCCCGGTCCCGAGCACTGCTTCAACTGATCCTGGCCTCATGAACCGCAACGGGGGCTCGCCCCCCGTTTCGCCTCCCTCTCTGGCCCTTTCAATTCTTGTTTCTTTGACCTATCCGAAGGTGAACTGTTGATGATGTTGCTCGTGAACTATCCCGTGCCATCCACACGGGCCCTTTCAATCCCTGTTTCTTTGACCTATCCGAAGGTGAACTGTTGATGTTGGTTGTGAACAATCCTGCCGCTCTGCGTGAACAGATCGGCCAATGGCGCCGCGAAAGCCGCGCCATCGCATTCGTGCCCACCATGGGCAATCTGCACCAGGGCCATCTCACCCTGGTCGATGAGGCCCGCAGCCACGGCGAGAAGGTGGTCGTCAGCATCTTCGTCAACCCCTTGCAGTTCGACAAGGCCGAGGATCTCGCCAACTATCCCCGCACCCTGGAGCAGGACTGCGCCGCCCTCGAGGCCGCCGGCGTGGATCTGGTGTTCACCCCGACCCCGGAGCTGATGTATCCCCACGGGCTGGCCAGCCAGACCTTCGTCGAGGTGCCGGGTCTCTCCGGCCTGCTGGAAGGGGCGCTACGCCCGGGGCACTTCCGCGGTGTCAGCACTGTCGTCACCAAGCTGTTCAACCTGGTGCAGCCCGACGTGGCCTGCTTCGGCCAGAAGGATTACCAGCAGCTGGCACTCATTCGCAAGATGGTGGCCGACATGGCCATGCCGGTCGAGATAGTCGGCGTGCCCACGGTACGGGCCGAGGACGGGCTGGCCCTCTCCTCGCGCAACGGCTACCTGACTGCCGCCGAGCGCGCCCAGGCCCCCGAGCTCGCGCGCACCATGAACTGGATAGCAGAGCAGATAGAGGCGGGGAACCACCACCTCCCCTCCCTGGTGGCCCAGGCCAGCCAGCGTCTCGACACCGCCGGATTCAGGACGGATGCCATCGACATCGTCGACGCCGACACCCTCGAATCGGCCAGTGCCGCCAGCAAGCGGCTGGTGATCCTGATGGCTGCGTATCTGGGCAAGGCCCGCCTTATCGACAATAGTGTCGTCACCCTTCAGGGCTGAGACACGGCAAGGAGACAAAGATGTCCAAGAAGGTTTATTGCATCGCCCAGTTCCTGCCCAAGCCGGGCAAGGAGCAGGCCCTGTTCCAGGTCTTGCAGGGGCTGGAGCCCAATACCCTGAGGGAAGACGGCTGCCTGCAGTACAGAGTCACCCGCCACATTGCCAGCCCCTTCGCCGAGGGGGAGAGCTTCCCCATCGTCTTCAACGAGATCTGGCAAGACATGGCCAGCTTCGAGGCCCACTGCCAGCGCGCCGAGATCAAGGCCTTCTTCGAGCGTTACTGTCTGGCCGAAGAGGGGCTGGCGGCCAAGTGGAACGTCTGCGTCTACAGCGACGAGCCGGCGGACTATGACGCCCCTGCCCTCTGAGGCAGATCTCAAGCACATAAAAAGGCGCCCGAGGGCGCCTTTTTGCTGGCCGGCTGCGCCTCAGTGGCGCAGCCCGGTACCCCGGGAAATCAGCCACCAGGCCAGCCCGTAGAGGGCGACGATGAAGCCGATGATGATGAGGTAGGCGGTGCCGAGCGGCACGTCGGAGATGCCGAGGAAGCCGTAGCGGAACGCATTCACCATGTAGATGATGGGGTTCACCTGGGAGACCCCCTGCCAGAACGGCGGCAGCAGGCTGATGGAGTAGAAGACCCCCCCCAGATAGGTGAGCGGCGTCAGGATGAAGGTCGGGATGATGCTGATGTCATCGAACGACTTCGCGAACACGGCGTTGATCAGCCCCCCCAGGGAGAACAGGATCGAGGTCAGCAGCACGGTGAAGCAGACGCTGAACAGGTGGTGGACCTGCAGCGGCACGAAGAACAGCGACACCAGGGTGACGATGAGGCCGACACAGAGGCCCCGTGCCACGCCGCCGCCCACGTAGCCGGCGATGATGATGTAGTTGGGCACTGGCGCCACCAGCAGCTCCTCCACGTTGCGCTGGAACTTGGCGCTGTAGAAGGAGGAGGCGACGTTGGAGTAGGAGTTGGTGATGACCGACATCATGATGAGGCCGGGCACGATGAACTCCATGTAGCTGAAGCCCCCCATGTCGCCGATGCGCGAGCCGATGAGGTTGCCGAAGATGACGAAGTAGAGGCTCATGGTGATGGCCGGCGGCACCAGGGTCTGGATCCAGATCCGGGTAAAGCGGCTCACTTCCTTGGCCAGTATGCTCTTGAAGGCGATGTAATAGGTCATGGGGTTCATGCTTTGCGACCCTCCTCTACCAGGTTGACGAACAGCTCTTCCAGCCGGTTTGCCTTGTTGCGCATGCTCAGCACCTTCACCCCCTGGGCGGAGAGCTGCTCGAACAGGCTGTTGAGGGACTGGCTCTTGTCCAGCTCCACCTCCAGGGTGTGCTCATCCTGCATGCGACCGTTGAATTCGGGCAGGGTCGGCACCTGGCTGCCGGGCACCAGATCCAGCAGGAAGGTCTCGCGGCCCAGCTTGCCGAGCAGGTTCTTCATGCTGGTGTTCTCGATGAGGCGCCCCTTGTCGATGATGCCGATGTTGCGACACAGCATCTCGGCCTCTTCCAGGTAATGGGTGGTGAGTATGATGGTGACACCCTGCTCGTTCAGATCCTTGAGGAAACTCCACATGGAACGGCGGATCTCGATGTCCACCCCGGCGGTCGGCTCATCCAGGATCAGCAGCCTGGGCTCGTGCATCAGGGCGCGGGCTATCATCAACCGGCGCTTCATGCCGCCGGAGAGGGTGCGAGCCGCCATGTCGCGCTTGTCCCACAGATCGAGCTGACGCAGGTACTTCTCGGCGCGCACCTTGGCCTCGGCACTTGGCACGCCGTAGAAACCGGCCTGGTGGGTGACAATCTGGCTCACCTTCTCGAACTGGCTGAAGTTGAACTCCTGGGGCACCAGCCCGAGCTGGGCCTTGGCCAGCTCCAGATCGGTGTCGATGTCGTAACCGAACACCTTGACCTTGCCGGCACTCTTGTTCACCAGCGAACTGATCACGCCGATGGTGGTGGACTTGCCCGCCCCGTTCGGGCCGAGCAGGGCGAAGAAATCCCCCTGCTTGACGGTGAGATCTATGCCCTTGAGGGCTTCGACGCCCCCCTGATAGGTCTTCTTCAGACCGCTGATTTCCAATGCGTTCATTGCAACCCCTGTGATGGATGAGCCCATCTCGAGACAGAAAAGGCGGCTCGAGCGCCGCCTGAAGACAGTCGATGGCGGGCGGCCAAGCTGCCCTGCCACGTCCGAGCCTTGCTTACTCTTGCGGAACTACCTTGCCGATGAAGGGCAGATTACGGTACTTCTGGGCGTAGTCGATGCCACAGCCCACCACGAACTCGTCCGGAATGGCGAAGCCAATCCAGTCCACCGGCACCTGGACCTCACGACGGGACGGCTTGTCCAGCAGGGTGCAGATGGCCAGGGATTTCGGCTCGCGCAGGGAGAGGATCTCGCGCACCTTGTTGAGGGTGTAACCGGTGTCGATGATGTCCTCGACGATCACCACGTCTTTGCCTTTGATGTCATCATCCAGATCCTTGAGGATGCGCACGTCACGGGTGCTGTGCATGCCGGAGCCATAGCTGGAGGCAGTCATAAAATCCAGGGTGATGGGCAGCTGGCACTGACGGCAGAGATCGGCCAGGAAGACGCAGGAGCCGCGCAAGAGGCCTATCATCACGACTTCATCGGAGCCCTGGTAACGGGCGGTGATCTCTTCACCCAGTTTGGCGATCCGGGCGGCGACCTCGGCCTCGGAGATCATCACCTCGACGTTGTGTTTCATCACATACTCCAATAATGGCCAAAGGGTTATTGGCCGTTCATTAACATCAAAACCGATGATTCTACCACTCCAACCGGAAGGCGTCAGGCATACGTGATGCTTTTATCGGCTTATTTTAATTGATAGAGTTAGCAAGCCTTCGGGCATTATCGGTGACAATACTATAAACACCATAATCAATAACTATTAGATGAAAAAACTATGGAACCACGCGCAGAAATAAGACGTCGGACCCGGCTGTCGCCGGAGGCTCGTCGTGATCAATTGATGGAATGTGCCATCGAGGTATTTTCCCGTCGCGGCATCGGCCGTGCGGGACATGCCGAGATTGCCGAGCAGGCCAAAGTCTCGGTTGCCACCGTGTTCAACTATTTCAACACCCGTGAAGATCTGGTTGATGAAGTGCTGGCCGAGATTGAAGGCTTCGTGCAGCAGATCCTCGAGCAGGCCTATAACGGCCAGGGCTCGGTCAGGGACAGCATCCACCGCCATGTGAAGTTGTTCGTTGACGCCGCCTATGACAAACCGGACCACGCCAGCATCTGGCTGGAATGGAGTTCATCGGTACGGGAAGAGGTCTGGCCCCGTTACACCCGCCTGCTGGACAAGGCGCTGGAGCGCATCGCCCCCCACCTGCAAGCGGCCATGGACAGCGGCGAGATCCAGAGCGTGCTGTCGGCGCAGGATCTGGCCCGCTCCCTGACCGGGTTCGGCTACGTCATGATGCAGATGATCAATCAGCCACAGCGCCCGAGCCGGGAAGAGGTGACCGATTTTCTGTTCAAGTACGTGACGGCCCCCCTCCAGGTGGTCTGATCCTCCCTGCCAATAAAAAGCGGCGCCGGACTGTTCAGGTCGGCGCCGCTTTTGTTTGTCTCTCTTTCGTCTCGCTGACTCAGGACTTGGCATAGCCCCAGCGGCTGGTCAGCTCATGCTCGACACCCAGATGATCGAGAATGCGGGCGACCATGAAGTCCACCAGATCCTCGATGCTTTTCGGCTCATGGTAGAACCCCGGTGCGGCGGGCATGATGGTCACCCCGAGCCGCGCCAGTTTCAGCATGTTCTCCAGATGGATCGCCGAGAAGGGGCTCTCGCGGGGCACCAGAATGAGCTGGCCGCGCTCCTTGATCACCACGTCCGCCGCCCGCTCCAGCAGGTTGTCCGAGGTGCCGTTGGCAATGGCCGAGACGGTGCCCATTGAGCAGGGACAGACCACCATCTGTTTCGGCGCCGCCGAGCCGGAGGCCACCGGCGAGAACCACTCCTCCTTGCCGCAGGCGATTATCTGCCCCTCTCTGGCGCCATATTGGCGACAGAGATGGGCCGACAGCTCTTTCGGCGAGCCTGGCCACTCCTGCTGCTGCTCGGTCTTGAGCACCACACGAGCCGCCGATGAGGCGAGCAGGTAGACCCGATAGTCCGCCTGCACCAGACACTGGAGCAGGCGCAGGGCATAGGGGGCGCCGGAGGCGCCGGTCAGCGCCAGGGTGATCTGCTTGTTCATGATGTGCCTTGCCTGAGGCGGGCGATCAGCTTGTCGTGAATGCCGCCGAAGCCGCCGTTGCTCATGATCAGAATATGATCCCCCGCGCGGCTCTCGGCCACCAGGGCGCCGATCAGGGTCTCCAGATCGTCAAACACGGTGGCGGGGCGCTGCATGTGGGCTGTCACCTCGCCGAGATCCCAGCCGATGTTCGCAGGCTGGAAGAAGAACACCTGGTCGGCGCCGTCGAAACAGCCGGCCAGCTCTTCTTTATGCACCCCGAGCTTCATGGTGTTGGAGCGGGGCTCCAGCACCGCCAGGATGCGGGCTTGCCCTCCCACGGCATCAACCTTGGCGCGCAGGCCGCCGAGGGTGGTCTCGATGGCGGTGGGGTGGTGGGCGAAGTCGTCATAGACGCTGATGCCAGCCACCTCGCCCTTGAGCTCCATCCGCCGCTTGGGGGACTTGAACTGGCAGAGGGCTTTGATCCCGTGTTCCACCATGACACCGGCATGGCGGGCGGCGGCGATGGCCATCAGGCCGTTGTTGACGTTGTGCTCGCCGATGCACTCCCAGTGCACCTCCCCCTGCTTGACACCATCCAGCCACACCTCGAAGGCGGAGCCGTCATCGGCCAGCTTGACCGCCTTCCACTTGGCGTCGTCCTGACCCACCAGCTCCACCTCGCTCCAGCAGCCCATCTTGCGCACCGCGGTGAGGTTGTCGTCGGCCTGGGGGAAGAGCACCCGGCCATTGCTCGGCACGGTGCGCATCAGGTGGTGGAACTGGCGCTGGATGGCGGCGAGATCCGGGAAGATGTCCGCGTGGTCGAACTCCAGGTTGTTCATCACCAGGGTGCGCGGGTGGTAGTGGACGAACTTGGAGCGCTTGTCGAAGAAGGCGCAGTCATACTCGTCCGCTTCGATGACGAAGAAGGGGGCTGCGCCCAGACGGGCGGAAACCGGGAAGTTGCCCGGTACGCCGCCGATGAGGAAGCCGGGCTCCAGCTTGGCGTACTCCAGCACCCAGGCCAGCATGCTGGCGGTGGTGGTCTTGCCATGGGTGCCCGCCACGGCCAGCACCCAGCGATCCTGCAGCACGTGCTCCAGCAGCCACTGGGGGCCGGAGATGTAGGGCAGATTGCGATCCAGCACATATTCCACGCAAGGGTTGCCACGGCTCATGGCGTTGCCGATCACCACCAGATCCGGCGCCGGATCGAGCTGGGACGGGTCATAACCCTCGGTCAGCTCTATGCCTTGCTGCTCGAGCTGGGTGCTCATGGGGGGATAGACGTTGGCATCCGAGCCGGTGACTCGATAGCCCAGCTGTTTCGCCAACACCGCCAGACCACCCATGAAGGTGCCGCAGATCCCGAGAATGTGAATGTGCATACCGCTGCCTTTTCCAGTAAAGGGAGTGCGCATTCTAGGGTCTGTTGACCCGGTGGCACAAGCCGCGACCATGGCCAGAGCGCAGCCAGGCCCGACGAGGCGACAGAAATCGGACGAACTCAGGCGGCGCGACATCCACCAGCGTGCTCCCCTGCCCGCGAAATATGGTCATTTGACGGGACATCGCTATAATGTCGGCCTGCAAACTTGACTCCAACACTCAAAGGAAACGTCATGAGCCTGAACCTGGTACCGGCTGGCAAGAGCCTGCCTGACGACATCTACGTCATCATCGAAATCCCGCAGAATGCCGACCCGATCAAATACGAAGTCGACAAGGACAGCGGTGCCATCTTCGTTGATCGCTTCATGTCCACCCCTATGTTCTACCCGTGCAACTACGGTTACGTGAACGCCACCCTGTCCCTGGACGGTGATCCCGTCGACGTGCTGGTGCCGACTCCCTACCCGCTGCTGGCCGGCTCCGTCATCCGCTGCCGCCCGGTCGGCGTGCTGAAGATGACCGACGAATCTGGCGAAGATGCCAAGATCGTGGCCGTTCCCCACTCCAAGCTGACCAAGCAGTACGATCACATCCAGGATGTGAACGACCTGCCCGAGCTGCTGAAAGCCCAGATCCAGCACTTCTTCGAGCGCTACAAAGAGCTGGAAGCAGGCAAGTGGGTCAAGGTGGAAGGCTGGGGCGACAAGGCCGCCGCCGAAGCCGAAATCCTGACTTCTGCCGAGCGTTACGCAGCCAAGTAAGCGTCTCTCTCGCAAAAAAAAGGCGCCTTATGGCGCCTTTTTTATCGGCCGTTGCGGGGACTGGCCGGGAGGATCCCCCTGGATATAGAGGTCGCGCCCGTTCTGTCGATAGGGGCGGTAATAGTTGTCGCCACAGCGATATTCCCGCCCGGCGCCCCCCACCAGATCGCAGTTGACCGGCAGCACCTCCAGCCACTTGACGGCCTGCTGGAACCGCAACCACTCCTGCCACTCATGTTCCCGTGCCAGCTGATCCCGCAGGGCGAAGGTATCTGCCGTGGACATGCCCTGATTGACGATCACCTGACCCGCCAGTGCCGGCAGAGAGAGCAATATCAGCAAACACATTGAAACAGGCTTCATGGTTATTTCCCGCATGACTTATTTCCCTGATTAAATTTAAAGCTGGATCAGATAATTACCAATATCGTCATCACTAAACCAATCCAAATTCCGTCGGCTCACCTAGTTGTTTAGTATCACCCAAGCAGGATGCACACCATGAAACTGGCACAAGGCCTGCTGTGGAGTCTACTCTTCGGCTCCGCGGCTATGGCCAACGAGGTCAACCTGAGCTGGCAGTGGCAATCAGCCGACGGTCAACGCAAGCACCTGCAACTGAGCACGGACGAGCGGGTCCTCTCGGCCAGCCGCCACGAGATGACGCTGCTCGATACCTCCCTCAACTACCCGCTGGAGACCCTCTACTCCTACATCAGCCCCAGGCTCTACAACAGCATCAACCAGATCAACCAGCACAGCCCGGAGACGGCGACCAAGTTTCGCAATCTGGAGCAGGCCTTCACACTGCATGACAACAGCTTAGAATCCACCCAGTTCTGGCAAGCCTACGAGCAGTATCAGGAAGATGCCTTCTACGAGATGCGGGTGCTGCCCTGCGTGCACCCGGCCAATCGCCAGCTCCCCTGCGTGAGGCCCAACTACTCCCAGCTGTTCTACCAGTTCAAGGGGGACCTCAAGCCCCTGGCCCGGCAGTTCTCGGCCAAGGATCTGGCCACCAGCGTCAACCTGTTGCAGGAGTGGCTGAGCGCCATCCCCACCCCGCCCGAGCAGATGGATCACTTCGCCCCTCCCCTGCAGGCCCTGCAGGACAACAAGGCCGACAGCGACGAGAAGGCGCTGCTGATGGCCAGTCTGCTGGCGGAGCTGGCACCGCAATACAACCTCAGCATCATCTATCCGGGCATCAGCATCGGCAGCGTCTCGCCGGCCTGGCTCGCCATCACCGCCGACAGCGGGCTGGAAGGGGACACCCTGGTGATAGACAACCAGCGCCACGTGCTGCTGACCGGCTCCCCCCTGCTGGCCCAGCAGATGACCATGGCCCAGATCCCCCTGGTCAGTGAGCCACTCTATTGAGTCCAGCGCCCAAAACATGGGCAACCAGTTGATTTTTATCGACTCCGTGCCATCCTTGCCGCCGTTGTTTGCAGATTCAGGGGCAGATTGATGCTGCGACCTGATCAACTCTCGCGTTTATTTAACACTTTTTAAACAGATCCGATCAGTTTAGGATGTGGGTTGTCCCATTCCCTCGATCCCAAAATCGTTATAACATAACAAAGGAGTGTCATACGGATGAAACATCTCGTACTTACCCTGGCGCTGCTGCCAACCCTGGTTCTGGCCCACAACATCAAGGAGTCGGCCCAGGTGCCGCTGGTCAACATCGGCGACAAGGGTGAGCTTGTGCTGAAGGATAAAGCGATCAGCTATCAGCCCTGGCAAAGCAAGGTACTGACCGGCAAGGTCTTTCTGATCCAGCATATCGCGGGTCGCTCCAGTGCCAAGGAGCTCAACGCCCCCATGATAGAGGCGATCAAGGCGGCCAAGCTGCCCCATGACAAGTACCAGACGGTTACCATCATCAACAGCAATGATGCCATTTGGGGCACCTCCGGCTTTGTGAAGAGCAGCGCCGAAGACAGCAAGAAAGAGTTCCCCTGGTCCGCCATGGTGCTGGATGCCAAGGGCATGGCCCGCAACGCCTGGGATCTGGCGCCGGAGAGTTCGGCCATCATAGTGCTGGATAAAGAGGGCAAGGTGCTGTTTGCCAAAGATGGCCAGCTCGATGCCACCGAGATAACCAAGGTGATGGGGCTCATCCAGTCCCATCTCTGAATCAGAGAGAAGGGCGCTGATGGCGCCCTTTCCATAAGGGTCTATGGGTCGTTCCACGTTGACAATCTGGGTGTTGCTGCTGGGCTGGTTGTGGATGCAACCGGCGCTGGCACAACACCCGCTCGAAGCCGACCTGCCCGAACATAGCCACGCCTGTTCCCTCTGCGCCCTGCATCTGGATGGCAAGCTGGCACTGACCCCGAGCCCCGTCGTCCCCACCCCGTCCTCTGCCATAGCGCTGTTTGTCGGCGCCCCCCTGCCGACTATCACCACCACCACAACAGGGCATAGCCGCATCAGAGCCCCGCCATACCCTCATTGTTTCTTCCGTTGAATCAGTTTCTTATCAATTTTTCAAAAGGATTAACGATGAAAGCTATCACCCTGTTGCTGGCCGCAGCCGCCTTCGGCGCCCAGGCACATCACGACGAACATGAGAGCCACGGCCACGGCGCCCACGAGCACGGCCACGGTCATCTCAATCTGGTGGTCGACGGCAACCAGCTGATGATCGAGCTGCAGGCACCCGCCGCCGATCTGGTGGGTTTCGAGCACGCCGCCAAGAGCGAGGAAGAGAAGGCGCAATACGCCAAGGCGGTGGCCCGGCTCCAGCAGCCTGACGCCCTGTTCCGCCTGGACCCGGCCGCCGGCTGCAAGCTGACCCAGCAGGAGCTGCAAGCCGCCAAAGAGGATCACGACCACGACCATGACAAGGCTGCCAGCGACGAACATGAACACCACCATGACGAAGCGGGTCACGCCGACACCGGCCACGCCGATCTCGGAGCCATGTATACCTACACCTGCGCCACTCCGGCCAAGCTCACCGGCCTGGAGGCCACCCTGTTCAGCCTCTACCCGAGCCTAGAGAAGCTGAGTGTGCAGGGCATACTGCCCACCGGCCAGACCGCGGCCGAGCTGACCCCGTCCGCCAACAAGCTGAGCTGGTAACGCCATGAAAAACGCCGTGGTTGAGATCCGCGATCTGGCCTTTGCCTGGCCAGGTGGCGAGGCCGTGCTCGATCTGCCCGCCCTCACCATCACCGAGGGGGAACGGGTGTTTATCAAGGGGCCGTCGGGCTCCGGCAAGTCCACCCTGCTCGGCTTGCTGGCCGGGATCCAGACCGCCAACCACGGCACCCTGGAGGTGCTGGGCCAGCCATTGGCCCGGCTCTCCGGCCGTGCCCGTGACCACTTCCGGGCGGCCAATCTGGGGTACATCTTCCAGCAGTTCAATCTGCTGCCGTTTTTATCCGTGCTGGACAACGTCACCGCCGCCCTCACCTTCTCCCCCGAGAAGCGCGCCCGCCTGCAGGGGAGCCCGGAGCAGGAGGCGCGCCGCCTGCTAGGGGAGCTGCAACTGCCTGACGAGGCGCTGCACAGACCCGTCCACGCCCTCAGCATCGGCCAGCAGCAGCGGGTCGCCGCCGCCCGGGCGCTGATCGGCTCGCCCCCCCTGGTGATCGCCGACGAGCCCACCTCGGCCCTGGATACCGACAACAGAGCCGCCTTCATCCGGCTGCTGTTCGAGGAGTGCGACAAGCAGGGGTCGACCCTCGTCTTCGTCAGCCACGACCCCTATCTGGAGCCCCTCTTCCCCCGAGTGGAGAATCTGCAACTGCTCAACCGGAGGGCCGCATGATGACTGACGCAAACCAGGGCCTCTGCCCGGCCAGCCCCGTCGTGTCGGGTCGATCACAAGCGCATAAACGGAGGGCATCATGCTGAAACTCGCCCTGCAAAGTCTCTGGGCCCGTCGCCTCACCGCCGGGCTCACCCTGCTCGCCGTCGCCATCAGCGTCACCCTGCTGCTCGGGGTGGAGCGGGTGCGCACCCAGGCGCGCGAAAGTTTCTCCAACACCGTCTCGGGTACCGACCTCATCGTCGGCGCCCGCTCCGGTCAGGTGAACCTGCTGCTCTACTCGGTGTTTCGCATCGGCAACCCCACCAACAACGTGGGCTGGGACTCCTACCAGGCCATCAAGACAAAGCCAGGCGTCGCCTGGACCATCCCGCTCTCCCTCGGTGACTCCCACAAGGGGTTCAGGGTGCTCGGCACCAACGGCGACTACTTCACCCATCTGAAGTACGGCCAGCAGCAGTCGCTGCAACTGCGCGAGGGACGCCCGTTCGAGACGCCGTTCGAGGCGGTGCTGGGCGCCCAGGTGGCACAGAAGCTGGGCTACAAGCTGGATCAAGCCATCGTCATCGCCCACGGCGCCGGCAACACCTCCTTCAGCCAGCACGACAACATGCCGTTCAAGGTGGTGGGCATTCTGGCACCGACCGGTACCCCCATAGATCGCACCATACATGTGCCGCTGGCGGGCATAGAGGCGATCCACCTGGGCTGGGACACCGGCCGTCACAGCAAGAACGTCACCCCGGAGCAGGCGCTGGCGCTGGATCTCACCCCCAAGACCATCACCGCCTTTATGGTGGGCCTCAGTAATCGCATCTTGGCGTTCCAGCTGCAGCGCAGCATCAACACCTACCCCAGGGAGCCGCTGATGGCCATCCTGCCGGGGGCCGCCCTGCAGGAGCTGTGGAGCCTGATGAGCGTGGCGGAGACGGCACTCTCTGTCATCGCCGGCTTCGTGGTGGTGGCGGGCCTCATCGGCATGCTGACCACCCTGCTGGCGGGGCTCAACGAGCGGCGCCGCGAGCTCGCCATATTGAGATCCCTGGGCGCGGGACCCTCCCACCTCTTCCTGCTGCTGGCGCTGGAGGCGATGGCGCTGACCACCCTCGGCATCGCCCTCGGGGTGGCCGCGCTCTATCTCGGCCAGGGGCTTGCCACCCCCTGGTTGCTCAGCCACTATGGCCTGCAAATGAGCCTGGGGCTGCCGAGCGCCTATGAGTGGCAACTGCTGGGGCTGGTCTGGCTGGCGGGCATGGTGATAGGCCTGCTCCCCGCCGCCCGCGCTTACCGCTACAGCCTGAGCGACGGCATGAGCATCCGCGTCTGACCCCGGACGCATACGACCAAGAAAGAAGGACAGATGATGAAGTGGAAGATAGTGGCGCTGCTGGCCAGCCTGCTGGTGCTGCCTGCCATGGCCGCCGATTACAAGACCATCGACTGGGACGTCTTGATCCCGGAGGGGGAGAAGCTGCTGCCACCGCCCCAGGTCAATCACGAAGATCCCATGTCGGTGCCGCAGCCGGTGGGCGGGGTGAACAAGAAGCTGGACAACCAAGAGGTGCGGATCCCCGGCTTCGTGGTGCCGCTAGAGGGGGATGCCAAGACCATCACCGCCTTCCTGCTGGTGCCCTACTTCGGCGCCTGCATCCACGTGCCGCCGCCCCCCACCAACCAGGTGATCTACGTGAGCTACCCCAAGGGGGCACCGGTGGACGATCTCTGGGACGCCATCTGGGTCAAGGGCAAGATGCACACCGTCAGCTCCAGCCACGAGATGGCGACCGCCTCCTACTCCATGGATGCGGTCGAGGTCAGCGTCTACGAAGAGTAAGCCACACCGATGGCCTCCTGCGGGAGGCCATTTTTTTATCCTGGGCCCGGTGCGCCGTCCCCGCCTGAGGGATTGTTCATGGGCCCGGTTGGAGTAACATTCAACACCAGACCCTGCGATCACGGAGCCAGCATGGCCGACCTGCCCCCCAAGAAAGAGAGTGCCATCCTGAGCAGCCAGGAGCAGACCCTGCGCCTGGCCCGCAGCCGTGGCATAGACGGCATGCTGACCCGCAACAGCGACAGCACCTTCGAACAGCGCGCCACCTTCCGCCATCTGGCGGATCAGGCTGCCCGCCAGCGCAATCTGGAGGCCATCATGGTGATGGCCGCCCGCCACTGTGAAGAGACGGCGGCCGGCGGCGAGATGGACAGCGACTGGCTGACCCGCTTCCTGCAACTGGCCGAAGACATCAGCATGGTGCCCATGCAGCAGCTGTGGGGGCGGATCTTCGCCCTGGAGGTGGCGACCCCGGGCCGCTTCTCCATCCGGGCCCTCAACACCCTCAAGGAGATGACCCAGCGCGAAGCCCAGCTGTTCCAGCGCATCTGCGCCCTCTCCTGCCACTACGAAGGCAGCGACGAGCAGCGCCTGCTGCTGGGCATGCACAAGGGGGCTGGCCTGCTCAGCCGCGCCAAGGTCACCCGGATGGGGCTTGGCAAATACCGGGTCCCCTACAGCGCCCTGCTGCTGCTGTGCGATCTCGGCCTGCTGCACCGCGGCGAATTGGAATCCGGTCCCCTGCCTGCGGACGGGGTCGAGCTGGCCTTCGGCAATCAGCGCTGGCGCCTGCGCCAGCGCCAGAGCAACCTCACCCTGCTCTATTACCGCCTCACCCCCATCGGCAACGAGCTTGCCCTGCTGCTGGAAGAGCCCCCCCTGGAGGAGTACCTGCAGGACTTGAAGACCCTGCTCTCCACCCACCTGCAGATAGAGACCCAGGGGCCGGCCCCGGTCGGCGAGCCCGATCTCCCCAGCTGATCCCGGCGGGGCCCCCCCGGCCCCGCCTTGCCAAATTGCGAAACCCGTCCCGCCGTTGCCAAAACGGCTCCCAAAAAGCGAAACGATTCAGCAGGCGAAGACGCAGGCCCGGCTCGTTTTCGTCGATTCCCGGGTTTTGGGCAGACAAGATGCATTCTGCACACAATTTAAGCGCCTTCTGACACTCTGGTGCACGGCTTGCAATGGGACCACTAGTCCCAAATTGTCGGGACTCATCATCCCCTCCACAGCCGGACGTCGCCATGAGAGTCAATCAACCCGTTACCCAGCGTGAGCGCCTCTATCCAGTGCACCAGAACCTCATCTCCACCACGGATCTGGAGAGCCGCATCACCTATGCCAACGACGAATTCTGCCAGATCGCCGGCTTCACCCTGGAGGAGCTGCAGGGCGCGCCCCACAATCTGGTCCGCCACCCCGACATGCCACCCCAGGCCTTCGCCGACATGTGGCGCCATCTGCGGGAAGGCAAGAGCTGGATGGGCCCGGTCAAGAACCGCTGCAAGAACGGGGATCACTACTGGGTCAGCGCCTTCGTGACCCCCATCCAGGATGCGAGCGGCAAGGTGGTGGAGTACCAGTCGGTGCGCACGGCGCCGGATGACGCAGTCAAGCAGCGGGCGGAGCGAGTCTATGAGGGGATACGCAGCGGCAAGACCCCGCGGGCCCTGCGCCTTCCCCCCTTCTCCCACACGCTTGCGCTCACTCTCTGCCTGCTGCCTTGCCTGGCGGCCCTGGTGGCTCTGGGCTATCAGCACGGCACTGACTGGCCCCTTCTCCTCGGCGCCCTCTCCCTGATGCTGGCGCTCGCCATCAACCAGACCCTCTCTCGCCGCCTCGCGCGGCTGGATACCCTGGCTCGCGACCGCTTCGACAACCCCTTGATGCAGCTGCTCTACACCGGCCGGGTCGATCGCCTGGCCGCCGTCGAGCTCGCCATGCAGATGAACCAGGCCGAGTTCAATGCGGTGCTGGCCCGCACCCAGCAGACCTGCCAGCAGATCCTGACATCCGCCCAGACGGATCTGCACAACGCCGAGACCATCACCGACAACCTGCAGCAACAGCAGGCCCAGACCAACCAGGTGGCGACCGCCATCACCCAGATGGCGGAGTCCATCCGCGAGGTCTCCCACAGCTCGACCGCCGCCTCCGATCGGCTCGATGAGACCGCCGATCTGTTCAGGGAGGGCAACCGCAGCGTGCAGGAGACACTGGTCGAGGTGGGGGGGATGCACAGCGAGCTGATCGCCTCCAAGGGGGTGATCACCACCCTCGCCACCCAGTGCCGGGCCATCGACGGCATCCTGGATGTTATCAACAACATCGCCAACCAGACCAACCTGCTGGCCCTCAACGCCGCCATCGAGGCCGCCCGGGCCGGCGAGGCGGGTCGCGGCTTCTCTGTGGTGGCGGACGAGATCCGCACCCTGGCCATCAAGACCCAATCCTCCACCGGCGAGATCCAGAAGATGATCACCCTGCTGCAAGGCAGCGCCGGGGATGCGGAACAGGCGATGGAGAAGGGAGAGCAGCGCTCCGCCATCTGCCGACTCAAGGCCGCCGCCACCGGGGACGTGCTGCAACAGATAAGCGATCGCCTGTTGCAGGTGGCCTCCGGCAGCAGCCAGATAGCCCAGGCGGTGCAGGAGCAGTCCCAGGTCACCGCCGACATCGACCGCAGCGTGCTCAGCATCAAGACCCTGGTCGACGACTCCAGCCAGGGCAGCCGCCACGCCGTGCAGGGCATCATTCAGCTGGTGCGCCAACTCGGCGAGCTGGAGCGGCTGGTGCGCCAGTTCCAGCAGCATCCCGCCGCCCAGCCAACCAGTGCGACCCTGACCAGCGGCCAGCCCCTGCTGGCCCGATGAGCCCTCACGGAGCAAACCAGACCCAAAGAGCGTGCGCTAATACAAAAAAGCATGGGCCCCTGTCGTCACCGACAGCGGGCCCAATTATCTCTGGTGGGAAATACGAGTCTGACCGGGCTGCCCCGCCTGGACTAGCGCCCGGGCAAGATGGTCCGTCGCGAATCCGCCCGCGCAGCCACCTGCCTGCCTTGCCGTGCGACCATATCGGCGACGCAGCATGGCGCTCAGCAGAGCTGATCATCCTGGTTCACTCCCGCCCCATACACCGAGAGCGTTGAGCCTGAAAAAGAGCAGAGCCTTGGGAGCCTTCTCATCCACCATCCCCTCCCGACCACAACTCCATACCCACTCAATTTATTGATCTTGCCCGAGAAACTACCAGTTCCCCCTTCCCTAGCAGGCTCCGTTCGGTAACATAGCCATCAGGATCACCTCTTGTCGGAGCAGCCATGTACCAGACCAGAGCCACAGGGAAAGGATCAGCAGACTGGAGGCTGAAATTCAGGGGCGGTAGCTTTGCCTGAATGTTGGGAAGATCACGACCAAAGGGGTAAATGTTTGAAAAGAAAACCAATAATCAAGCTTTCTCATATTCAAGAAGTTATCAAGTTATTTGATTCAATAAGCCAAGACGCGAACTTACCTGATACATATTACGAGATGTCTCGTTATATAAGATCAACTGAATATGATGAAATGAATTTGTATGAACTTTCTTTTGAACCTTATTTATCTATAGCTAAGCAATGTGACATGAATTTTTTTGCCCTGTATCAGAGTAAACAACGAATATATCTTGTTCATTGTAACGATGCCGGTCATCCCCCACCTCGATGGGAAGCCCATCCTATCAAATTATCTCAACTTAAGGATATTGAGTTGATGATGTTTTTAATGCGAGACCACGCCTATCAATTGGTGCTTAGGAATATGCAAGATTTAGCCTATAAAATTTAAGCCATTCAATATTCCCACATAGATAAACCGATAAGATTGATAGCATATTCATAGCATGTGATTGCCACATTTGTCTTAGTATCAATCATTAAAAAACCACAACCATCATATTCAACATGAACGTTCGATTAATATTTTTTGGTTTTCTTTTTTTGACGAGTTCGGTGAACCCTCAGGAGATCATGACTCGCATAGTTAGCAGGGATGATGGTTCGTTTATCTCTTATTATCTTGTCCAACATGCCCATGACACAGATACACTGCTGTTGATCCTGCAAGGCTCTGATTGCAATAGTGTCTTGAAAATAGCGTCCATACTCACCGAGTATAAAAATGTTTGGTCAGAAGCTGACCTGTTGTTAATCGAAAAATACGGCATCACTCGTAAATTAAAATACAGTCCCGACCCGGCACGCAAGGATTGCCCTGCTCAATACCTTGAAAAGGACAGCCCTGCCCAGCGAGTAGCGGATATCAAGGTTGTACTCGATATCATCCGAAAAGACGGCCAATACAAGAGATTTATCCTCTTGGGCGGCAGTGAAGGGGCCGTTATCGCCAACCTGGTGAGCGCAGATATTGACTCTATCGATGCCACCATCGCCTTTAATGGCGGTGGTCGCAGGTTTATCGATGACGTCTCACACAGTATCGCTGTAAAACATAACAACCCCGAAGCGGCGAGAAAAGAGAACGACGGTTTAAAAGGGTTTGCCGAGCATGTGCGGAGCAGCAAACCATTTGAGCTTGAAGTCAGCGGACACGGTTATCATTGGTGGCAGCAGATGCTATCCATCGATCAGCTTGATACCCTGCAAGACGTAAAATCCCCTTTGCTGATCATTCAGGGAGGAATGGATACCTCGGTATCACCTCAAAAAACAGATGAATTGATGCAGCGCCTTAAAGAGCTCGGGAAGAACAATATCGAGTATCGGCGTTATGAAGCGCTTGACCATGGATTGAAAAACAGTGACGGGAAAAGCCTGCGCAAAGAGGTCGTCGGCGATATAAATATTTGGTTAAGGTCGAAGCTAGGCAACCCAGCCAATAAATCCAGTGATAACTGATTGAGGTAGAGCGGGGTTGGTTAGTTTCCTCTTCATACGATGATAAGCAGTTTATGTATTCACCTTTTGCCGAAGTCAGCTATGAGTCAGACCAGAGCCACACCACAGGGAAAGCGTAGCAAACTGGAGGCTGAAATTCAGGGGAGGCAATCTTGCTGGCGATCACTATGTCAATACCTTCGCTGCCTTTCTAATTGCGTATAAGGAGGAAGCCAAGCGTATACTCTTAGCTTCAGAGATATACATACAAGAGATTTATTTTAAATGTCACTTTCGTGGCCTACATCAGGGCGAAGCGGAGTTAGATGGAAGGCGGTATTAAGGTCTTAGTACCACCTCCCATCTAGTCACTGTCGTGCCAAAAAATAGGAGTTCGTCTTCGATGATAACAAGTGTTTTCTTGAGCCATAATCACGCTGACAAGGAATTTGTTAGAAAATTGGCAAGAGATTTAGCAAATCACAACGTTAAATGCTGGCTTGATGAAGCGGAAATGAAAATTGGGGATTCTCTGATCCTGAAAATCAGAGATGGGATTGATACTGTCGATTATTTCGCTGTAGTTTTATCCCCAAATTCAGTAAAAGCACCGTGGGTAGTAAATGAACTAGATGTGGCAATGAACCATCAAATAAATGGAAAATCCATCAAGGTTCTTCCGATCATGCTTAAGGAGTGCGAACCGCCAAGTTTTTTGGTTGGTAAACTTTATGGCGATTTCAAGGATGATAGCAAATATATTGAATCTTTTAAAAAGCTACTAAACTCTATCGGCGTAGTTTTTAATAAAAACGCGATGAGCGATGATTATTTTCCAAATAATTTAGGGACTGCCCTTGACAAGGCAGCATCTTATAACCTGCCACTAATGAGCGCTCCATTTCATCGTCCATTTCAATATATAGGTCTGAACATAGATAGGGCAGAAAAGGCGGTCGGGGTCAAAGCGAATGATGTTGGTAACATCATAGTTGAGAGTGACGAATGCCATATGCTTTTGGAGGCAGAGGGCAATTTTATAAGTTATGTTGATATAGAGCTAAAAAGAACAGCCCCACACAAGCAGGATCAGGAGTTTGATTCTGAATCGATACTTGGCGCATTGAGTATAAGTTTGTCTGAGCTTGAATTAGTAAGAAAGAAAACGCACTACCATACCTATTATGAACATCGTAGAAGATTGAAAGTTGGGGTTTCGTGTCAATATGATGGAGCTCCAATTTCTGTAGGATTTAGTTCAAAATACTACGGCCAGTAGTACCAACTACGCATAACAAGCCAATGCACACGGAGCTAACTAAGTTGGCCTAGTGATTGGGGCATTAGTCAAATAAAAATACATCTTTTCATCTCCATACAATATGCCTCATGAAGCCTCTTGCCACTGACAATAAGGGGAATAGTTGGTAGACAATAAACAAGGGGGCAAACGCCCCCTTGTTTATCAAATTTCGGTTCGGATAAGCGACCTCAGCCGATCAACCCCCGCTGCCTTAGTGCAGTCAGCAACTCATCCACCAGCACTTCCACCGGCTTGCCGGCGTTCAGCAGATGGATTTCCGGCTGCTCCGGGGCCTCGTAGGCGGAGTCGATACCGGTGAAGTTGCGAATTTCCCCGGCTCGCGCCTTTTTGTAGAGCCCCTTGGGGTCGCGCTCTTCACAGACGGCGAGCGGCGCATCGACAAACACCTCGACGAACTCGTCAGCACCCAGCAGGCTGCGCACCAGATCCCGTTCGGCACGGAATGGCGAGATAAAGGCAGTGAGCACGATAAGGCCCGCATCCACCATGAGTTTTGCCACCTCGCCGACCCGGCGGATATTCTCCTGGCGGGCAGCGTCATCGAAGCCGAGATCGCCGCACAGGCCGTGGCGCACATTGTCCCCATCCAGCAGATAGGTGTGCTTGCCCGAGGCGGCCAGCGCCTGCTCCAGCGCCCCCGCCAGGGTGGACTTGCCCGCCCCGGAGAGCCCGGTGAACCAGATCACCAGGGGCTTTTGCCCCTTCTGCTCGGCCCGGCTCTGTTTGTCGACGGCATGGGCATGCCACACGATATTGCTCATTCAAACTCCTTGCGAGGCATCAGGGCCCCAAAACGAAGAGGGTTGCGCCTTAAAACGGAAACAGCAGGGGCACCATGACGATCACCCCGAGGCTGTAGGCCAGGGAGACAGGCACCGCCAGCTTGAGGTAATCCGGCATCTTGTAGTTGCCCGCCGCATAGACCATCAGGTTGGTCTGGTAGCCGTAGGGCAGTATAAAGCTGGAGCTGGCCCCGAACAGCACCGCCAGGATGAACGGCATGGTGGAGACGTCCATGCTGAGCGCCAGCTGGTAACCCATGGGGAAGGCCAGGGCCGCGGCGGCGTTGTTGCTCATCAGCTCGGTCAGCACCAGGGTGAACAGGTAGATGCCGATAAAGGCGATGAGGGGGCTGGAGCCGTTGAACTCCCCCATCAGCCAGTCGGCAATCAACCTGGCCAGCCCGCTCTTCTCCAGCTGATCGGCGATGGCCAGCGCCCCACCCACCACCAGCCAGATGTCCAGCGGAAAGCGGCGGCGGATCTCGTCCAGGGTCAGGATGCGGGAGAAGAGCAGCACCACCAGCATCACCAACAACCCCTTGAACAGCGGCACCAGATCGAACACCGACAGTGCCAGCACCCCGAGAAAGCCCAGCACCACGGCGGCGCTGCGCTTGCCATCGAGCCGGGTGGAGGCTTCCAGCCCGCTCACCACCACGAACTCCCGGGAGAGGGACTTGTTGCCCGCAAACTTGGGGCCGGGGGCCAGCAGCAGGGTGTCCCCTGCGTGCAGTTCAATCTGGCCGAGGCCGCCGGTGAGCTGGGTCTCGCCCCGGCGCACCGCCAGCACCACCGCATCGAAGTGGGTACGAAACTCCGCATCCTTGATGGTCTGCCCCACCAGCCGCGAGCTGTGGCTGACGATCACCTCCACCAGGTGCTGGCCGTTGAGGCGGTGCTGACCGTAGAGATCCAACCCCTTGAGCTCCTGCAACACGCCGACGCTCTCCACGTCGCCGCAAAACAGCAGCATGTCCCCCTCGTGCAGCTCGTGTTCCGGCTGCACCGGGCAGATCACCTGGTTGCCGCGGATGATCTCGGCAAGATAGAGGCTTTTCAGGCTGCGCAGGCCGTTCTCCTTGACGCTGCGCCCGGCCATGGGGGAACCGGGGCCCACCTTGGCCTCGAGAAAGTAGCCGGATTCCCGGCTCATCTCGGTGTCCTGTTCCGGCAGGTGACGGGCAAACAGCAGCACGGCGACCAGGCCGGTCAGCAATGTCCCCGCCCCCACCATAAAGAAGTCGAACATGCCGAGCGGCGGCGCCCCCATCTTGATGAGGAAGCTGTTGACGATGAGGTTGGTGGAGGTGCCGATCAGGGTCAGCACCCCGCCAAAGGTCGCCGCGAAGCACATGGGCAGCAGCAGCCGGGAGGGCGCATGGTTGGGGTTGCGCTTGACCGCCCCCAGCATGGAGGCCACCACGGCGGTGTTGTTGACGAAGGCCGACAGGAAGGCGGTGGAGAACCACACCTTCACCAGCACCTTGTTGAAGGAGCCGGTGCCCACCAGGTTGGCGAACCAGCTCATGACCCGGGTCTTCTCCACCGCGAGCGACACCAGCAGCAGCAGCACCAGGGTCAGCAGGGCGCTGTTGGTGTAGCCCGCCACCACGGCGTTGATGTCCGCCAGGCCGCTCAGGTAGGTGATGAGCACGGCGCCCGAGAAGAGCAGCGCCGGCCGGAGTTTGCCCTGGATCAGCAGGGCGACGAGGGCAGCCAGCAGACCCAGCACCAGGGATTGTTGCCAGGTCATGGGCTTACTCCTTGCCGGAATCGTTGCTGATGGTCAGCGCCTGCCAGTGGGGGAAGTGCTTGCGCACCAGGGCGTTGAGATCCACTTCGAACTCGCTGTATTGCCCTTTAGCCACTTTCGCGGCCAAGCCTTCCACTATCATGCCCGCGCCCACGGTGACGTTGGTCAGCCGGTCGATCAGGATGAAGCTGCCGGTATCGCGGATCTCCTGGTAGGGGTCGAACGCCACCGGGTCGGTCAGGCTGAATTCACACAGGCCGATCTCGTTGAGCTTGAGCTCGGAGGCGTCCAGCTCGTCCAGCTTGTTGATCTCGATGCGGTGGCGAATGGCCTCCACCTGACCGCGGCTCTTCTTGGTGGCCAGCTTGACGTCATAGACCCGGCCCGGTTGCAGGGACTCTTCCCCCATCCAGACGATGTGAGCCAGCACGTTCTGGGTCACCTGGGGCTTCTTCGCCGCATCCACCAGCAGGTCGCCCCGGCTGATGTCGATCTCGTCCGCGAAGGTGACAGTGATGGCCTGGCCCGGCAGGGCGTACTCCAGATCCCCGTCGAAGGTGACGATGCGAGTTACCGTGCTCTCCTTGCCGGAGGGCAGCACTGCCAGCTTGTCGCCAACCCGCAGGATGCCGGAGGCGAGCGTGCCCGCGAAGCCGCGAAAATCGAGGTTGGGGCGGTTCACGTACTGCACCGGCAGGCGCACCGGGTGACGCTCCAGCTCGCGCTCCACTTCGGCGCTCTCCAGCAATGAGAGCAGGGTCTCGCCCTCGTACCAGGCCAGCTTGTCGCTCTGGTTCACCACATTGTCACCGTCCAGGGCCGAGACCGGCACTATGTGGATGGTGTCGACGCTGAGCTTCCTGGCGAACTCGCGGTATTCGGCACTGATGCGATCGAACACCTCCTGGCTGAACTCCACCAGGTCCATCTTGTTGACCGCCACCACGAACTGCTTGATGCCAAGGAGGCTCGCGATAAAGCTGTGGCGACGGGTCTGATCCAGCACCCCCTTGCGGGCATCGATCAATATGATGGCCAGATCGCAGGTGGAGGCGCCGGTGGCCATGTTGCGGGTGTACTGCTCGTGGCCCGGAGTGTCCGAGATGATGAACTTGCGCTTGGCGGTGGAGAAATAGCGGTAGGCCACGTCTATGGTGATGCCCTGCTCGCGCTCCGCCTGCAGGCCGTCCACCAACAGCGCCAGATCCAGCTTCTCGCCCGTGGTGCCGAGCTTCTGACTGTCGGACTCCAGCGCCTTCAACTGATCTTCATAAATCTGCTGGGAGTCGTGCAGCAGGCGGCCGATGAGGGTGCTCTTGCCGTCGTCCACGCTGCCGCAGGTGAGAAAGCGCAGCAGGCTCTTGTGTTGCTGGGCGTGCAGGTAGGCTTCAATGCCCTGTTCGCTGATGGCGGTCTGAATGTGGTTGTTCATGATGCGATTCCTTAGAACATTTTTTAGAAATAGCCCTGACGCTTCTTCTGCTCCATGGAGCCGGCCTGATCGTGGTCGATGAGCCGCCCTTGCCGCTCGCTCGAGGTGGTGAGCAGCATCTCTTCGATGATCTCGGGCAAGGTGGTGGCATTGGATTCGATGGCCCCGGTCAGCGGGTAGCAGCCCAGGGTGCGGAAGCGCACCAGCTCCTGCTTCATCTCGTCTTCCGGACCTATGGGCATGCGCTCGTCATCCACCATGATCTTGATGCCATTGCGCTCCACCACCGGGCGATGGGCGGCAAAGTAGAGCGGCACTATGTCGATGTTCTCGAGATAGATGTATTGCCAGATGTCCAGCTCGGTCCAGTTGGAGAGCGGGAACACCCGGATGCTCTCCCCCTTGTTGACCTGGCTGTTGTAGACGCGCCACAGCTCGGGTCTCTGGTTCTTCGGATCCCAGCGGTGGGACTTGTCGCGGAAGGAGTAGACCCGCTCCTTGGCACGGGACTTCTCCTCGTCACGGCGGGCGCCGCCGAAAGCGGCGTCGAAACCATATTTGTTGAGCGCCTGCTTGAGCCCCTCGGTCTTCATGATGTCGGTGTGCTTGCCGCTGCCGTGCACGAAGGGGTTGATGTCCATGGCGAGACCATCCGGGTTCTTGTGGACGATGAGATCCAGTCCGTACTTTTTGGCTGTCTCGTCCCGGAACTTGATCATCTCCTTGAACTTCCAGTTGGTGTCCACGTGGAGCAGGGGGAAGGGGATCTTGCCCGGATAGAAGGCCTTGCGGGCCAGGTGCAGCATGACGGAGGAGTCCTTGCCGATGGAGTACATCATCACCGGGTTTTCAAATTCGGCAGCCACCTCGCGGATGATATGGATGCTCTCGGCTTCCAGCTGCTGCAAGTGGGTAAGTCTTTCACGGTCCATGTCTGGGTCCTCGGTTCATTGCTATCGCGCCTGCTCGGGGCGCGGTTCTGGTTCAGTTCGGTGCCGCCTTGGCCGCACCGTCAAATCGATTCGGGTCTCGCCCTTCAGGCCAGGCTCACCAGCTTGAGTTCGTGGCGGCTCGCCTCTGTCTCGGCCCGCTCGCCCGCCTGCTCGCCAAACCAGGCGAGCTGCTTGCGCAAGGCCACCACCTCGCCGATGACGATGAGGGACGGGCTCACCGCCTGCTGGGCCAGTTCCGCCAGCTCGTCGAGGGTGCCGGTCAGTACCCGCTGCCGCGCCGTGGTGCCCCGCTCTATGATGGCGATGGGGGTGGCGGCGCTTCGGCCATGGCTCACCAGCTGCTGCTGGATGTGCTCGGAACGCATCAGCCCCATGTAGATGACCAGGGTCTGGTTGGTTGAAGCGAGCTGCTGCCAGTCGGGCTCCTTGCCCTCCTTCTGGCAGTGGCCCGTGATGAAGACGGCGCTCTGGGCATGGTCGCGGTGAGTGAGCGGAATGCCCGCATAGGCGGTGGCACCGGCGGCGGCCGTGATGCCGGGCACCACGGAGAAGGGGATGCCCTCCTCTGCCAGCACTTCCAGCTCCTCGCCGCCACGGCCGAACATGAAGGGATCCCCCCCCTTGAGCCGCACCACCCGGTTGCCCGCCCTGGCGTATTCCACCAGCAGGCGATTGGTCTCTTCCTGGGGCACGCTGTGGGCCCCCGCCTTCTTGCCGACCGACACCAGGGTGGCGTCCCGGCGCACCAGATCCAGGATCTCCGGGGAGACCAGCTGGTCATAGAGCACCACTTCGGCTTGCTGAATCTGTTGCAGCGCCTTGAGGGTCAAGAGGCCCGGATCGCCTGGGCCCGCCCCTACCAGCACCACTTCCCCCATTTCGGTCTGGGCCTTGTCGAGCCCCTCGTTCAGCCACTGCTCGGCACCTTGCCAATCGGCTTTCTCGATCAGACCGGCCAGGGTGTTGGAGGCGAAGGCGTGCTCCCAGAAGCGGCGGCGATCGGAGAGGGAGGCCAGCACCCGCTTGGCCCGGCTGCGCACCCGGCCGGAGAGTTCCGCCAGTCCGCCCAGATGGCGGGGCAGCAGGCTCTCGAGCCGCTCGCGCAACAGGCGCACCAGCACCGGCGCCTTGCCGCCGCTGGAGACGGCCACCATGATGGGGCTGCGATCGATGATGGAGGGGAAGATAAAGCTGGAGCGCTCGGGGTCATCCACCACATTCACAAAAAGCCCGAGCTGATTAGCGCTCTGGTAGACCAGGGCGTTGACCTCGAGGCTGTCGGTCGCCGCCACCACCAGGATCTGGCCGGCCAGATGGGCCGGCTCGAAGCGCGCCGCCACATGGGTGAAGCGACCGGCGAACTCATGGAAGTCGGGCTCGAGCTCGGGAGAGACCAGGGTCAGCCGGGCACCTGCCGCCAGCAGCAAGCGTGCCTTGCGCAGGGCAACCTCGCCCCCGCCCACCAGCAATACCGGGCGGCCTTCCAACCTGGCAAACATAGGTAAATAATCCATCAGGGCCCACTCCTCGGCATACGACGACATCTTGGGCGACTATAGGCAGGAGTCCTTATCCCTCAAAATAATAAAAAATGCTCTTTAATGCGTTTTAGTAATTAGTAAAGCCGTGCCGTGGCAAAGGGGAGCGAATGTCCTTGTGGCGGTTCGCACCAGACTCTAGGCTAGTGAAAGTGTTTCATAAGGAGCTTTACCATGAATGAGTCATTGATTGTGCTGGGGATCTTCGTGTTCCTGGTGCTGGCCACCCTGAGCGCGGGCATCAAGATAGTGCCACAGGGTTTCAACTGGACCGTGGAGCGCTTCGGCCGCTACACCCGTACCCTGACCCCGGGCCTCAACCTGCTGATCCCCTATGTGGACAGAGTCGGCCACAAGATCATCATGATGGAGCAGGTGCTGGACATCCCGGCCCAGGAGGTGATCTCCCGGGACAACGCCAACGTCACCATAGACGCCATCAGCTTCGTGCAGGTGGTGGATGCCCGCAAAGGGGCCTATGAGGTCAACGATCTCACCAGCGCCATCAGAAATCTGACGATGACCAATATGCGGACAGTGCTCGGCGCCATGGAGCTGGACGAGATGCTCTCCCAGCGCGACACCATCAACGAGAAGCTGCTGCGCACCATGGATGCCGCCACCGCCCCCTGGGGCATCAAGGTGACCCGGATCGAGATCAAGGATGTGCGCCCGCCGCTCGCCCTGGTAGAAGCGATGAACGCCCAGATGAAGGCCGAGCGCCAGAAGCGAGCCGAGGTGCTGGAGGCCGAAGGGGTGCGTCAGTCCAAGATCCTGAAAGCGGAAGGGGAGAAGCAGTCCCAGATCCTCAAAGCCGAGGGGGAACGCCAGGCCGCCTTCCTCGCCGCCGAGGCGCGGGAGCGTGCCGCCGAGGCGGAAGCCAAGGCGACCCACATGGTTTCCCAGGCAATTGCGGAAGGAGATATGCAGGCCATCAACTACTTCGTGGCCCAGAAATACACCGAGGCCCTGGCCCGCATCGGTGAAGGGCCCAACAGCAAGATCATCATGATGCCCCTGGAGGCGGGCAGCCTGATAGGTTCGGTGGCCGGCATGGCCGAGCTGTTCAACAAAGATGGCAAGGTCGGCAAGTCATGACAGCCCTGTTCGAGGGGCTGACCCACTGGCACTGGCTGGGGCTCGGCTTCGTGCTGTTGGCCATCGAGGTGCTGGGATCGGTGGGCTTCCTGCTCTGGACCGGTATCGCCGCCCTGGAGGTGGGGATCTTGCTGCTGATCTGGCCCTTCGGCTGGCAGGCACAGCTGCTGCTGTTCGCGGCGCAGTCCCTGGTGACCACCTGGGCCTGGTGGCGCTGGCAGCACAAGCGCGACCGCTCGAGCCGCGATGCGGCCGCCCCCATCAACGAGCGAATGCAGAGCTATCTGGGACGGGAGCTGACCCTGCTCGATGAGGTGAGCCAGGGGATGAGCCGGGTGCACCTAGATGACACCGTCTGGACGGTGCGCTGCAACCAGCCGCTGGCGGCGGGCAGCAGAGTCCGGGTGACGGGATATGACTCCCATATCCTGCTGGTGGAGCCGCTGCCCTGAGCGGGGAGCCGTTGCCCGCAGTGGCCATAAAAAAACGGGCCCGGCGTTACCGCCGGGCCCATTTTTTTATGAGGTGCAGGCTTAGTTGGCCTTGGCATCGCTCACAGCAGCTTCTGCCTTGGTGGCTACGTCAGCAGCAGCCTTCTCGACGGTAGCAGAGGCTTCGGAAGCGGCCTTCTCTACGGTAGAGGCAGCTTCGCTAACAGTTGCAGCAACGTCGGCGGCCGGAGTAGCGGCCGGAGCGGCGGCTTCTTCTTTCTGACCACAGGCGGTCAACATCAGACCCAGGATACCGGCTACCAGTACTTTGTTCATGTGCATACCCTCAAAAAAAGATGGAGAGATGGTGTCAAAAACCATCACTGTGCGTCTTCGCCCCCGGTAAAACAGCGAGCCACCGGGAGTCGGGAGGCGCGCGAAATATATCCCCATATGCGACCAATGAAAACGCGTATCACAATGATATTTTCTCGTTGGCTGGATAAAAAGAACTACTGCAACGACAAATGTTAATACAATACGCCATTATTGCCGCTAAACCGCACGATTAAACACCAACAAGAGAACGATTGTCAGTCAATGATTGCCATTTCGGCAGCCGTCACCGGTATCGTGAACGTGCCCTCAGTCAGACAGCTTCTGACAGCTCAGCCGCCGCCCCTGGCTGTCGCTCTCTCTGGCCAGATCCAGCAGTGCCATCACCGCCAGGGCCTCCACCGCGGGCACAGGGTTGCCAGCCTCCCCCCTGATGGCGGCGCAGACACCGCGGTAGTAGGCGCCGTAATCCCCGGCCTCCCCGCTCACCGCCTGCACCGAGGATTGCCCCTCCACCATGCGGCTGAGCTGGCCGGGTTCGGGATCCTGGCCCCAGTTCGCCGCGGGCGGGCGCAGGCCGAGCTTGAGCTGCTCCTCCTGCACATCCATGCCGAACTTGATGAAGGATCCTTCGCTGCCGTGGATCACGAAACGCGGCATGGTGGCAGAGACCAGGCAGCTGCCGTGCAGAATGACCCGCATCTCGCCGTAACCCAGCACCACGTGGAAGTAGTCATCGCTCAGGGCGCCGGGGCGCTGGGCGACCAAGTCAGCCTGGATCCAGTCAGGCTGGCCGAACAGCTGCAACGCCTGATCCAGGATGTGGGGACCGAGATCGAACCAGAGCCCGGAACCCGGGCCGCCCGCCTCGCGCCAGCGCTGACGCACCTCGGGGCGGTAGCGATCAAAATGAGATTCAAACTGGGCGATCTTGCCCAGCGCCCCTTCCGCCAGCAGGCGGCGTACCGTGAGGAAGTCTCCGTCCCAGCGCCGGTTGTGGAAGATGCTGAGCAGCCGCTGCTGTTTCTCGGCCAGCTCGACGAGCGCCTCGGCTTCGGCCAGATCCAGCGCGAACGGCTTGTCGATCACCACGTGCTTACCCGCCAGCAAGGCCTGACGGGCGATGGGGGCATGGGTATCGTTCGGGGTCGCTATCACCACCAGATCGACCGTGCTGTCGGCCAGCACCTCGTCCAGGGTGCCGACCTGGCAGCCCGGCAGCTCGGCCTGCACCTTGGCGGCATCACGGCTCACCACCCGGCGCAGGGCAAGCCCCGGGGTGCTGGTCAGGAAGGGGGCGTGGAAGGTCTGTCCTGCAAAGCCGTAACCCACCAGGGCGGCGTTGATTGTCTGACTCATGGGATTCTCCGCTGAACTGTCCAATATGATAGGCACCTGGCGACGCTGCGCCCAAAAAAGAAGGGGGCCTTAAGCCCCCGTTTCGTTCATCAGAGCACAGGATTTATGGCCTGTGCAAGCGACGTTATCCATCGACGCCGGGGCTCTGCCCCCGCGCATCAAGGCTGCAGGCAGAGGCGACGACCCTGCCGCGTCATCAGCATCAGCAAGGGCGGCAGCAGCAGCCACATGTGCAGGGCCAGCTGGCTCAGGGGATCCGGCATCAACCAACCGGTGATCCCCACCAGGGCGCCGGAGCCGCTCATCTGGAACAGACCGAGCAGGGCGGCGGCGGTCCCGGCGCAGTGACCGAAGGGTGCCAGCGCCATGCCGGCGGCAGCGCCCAGTATCATGGCGAAGCCGATGCTGGAGAGGAATACCGGCCCCATCATCGCCAGCGGATGAGCCAGGTGCATGGTCAGCGTCAGCAGGATGGCCGACAGCAGCAGCACCAGCAGGCCGATGCGCAGGGTGCGTCTCGGTCCCACTCTTGCGATGAAGCGCGGCGCCAGGAAGCAGGCCAGGATGTTGAGCGCCGCGTTGGCGGTGAACCAGTAGCTGAACCCGTTCATGTCCAGACCCAGCTTCACCATCAGCTGTACCGGCGCCGCCGTGACATAGGCCAGGATCACCGCCATCGCCAGCATGCAGAGCGCCGCGTTGAACAGGAAGCTCGGGGAGCGCAGCACAGGGCTGTAGCGCGACCAGCTGATGAGCGGGCCGCTGCTGCTGGTCTCCTCCGGGCGGGTCTCCGGCATCCGCCACAGCAGCCAGCTACCGACCACAACGGCATACCCGGCCATAAACCAGAAGTTGGCCGACCAGCCCGCCTTGGCGGTGAGCCAGCCGCCGAGCAGGGGCGCCAGGGCGGGAATGAAGCAGATGGCGCCGTTCAGGTAGGAGATCATCTGACCGCTCTTCTTGGGGCCATAGCTGTCACGTACCACGGAGAAGGCGGCGACCGAGGTGGCACAGGCACCGAAGCCTTGCAGCACCCGCGCCAGCATCAGCTCGCCGAGGCTCGCCGCAAAACCGGCGGCCAGAGCGCTCAGGCCGTAGAGCAGCACGCCGCCAAGGGCGATGGGTTTGCGCCCGTAGCGATCGGCGAGCGGCCCCACCAGCAGCTGACCCAGCCCCATGCTGAACAGGAACCAGGTGATGGTGCCCTGCATCAGGGTCACTTCGGCCCCCAGCTGCTCGGCCATCTGCGGGATGGCGGGCAGATAGATGTCGATGGCCAGCGGGCTGAACAGCACCAGGAGTACAAGCAGAAGAATCAATGGCATCAGTCACCTCAAGCCCTAGGGGAAAATCGATTGGTGCGCGAGTCTACTGACTCAGAGTAATGAATTGAAATGGTATTTAATCACTTCGGTTATTCCTCCTTGGAAACATGTATTTTATCCACTCCTCTGCACTGCCGCGGCGACCCACATCCGGTGCCGGATTGCAGGCAATTGGCGCTTTTACTAAACCCCTGCCCCGCATAGAATGCGCAGATTATTTTTGCGGAGGTGCGTGATGAACAAGCTTGTCCTGGCAACAGGGAACCAGAAAAAGGTGAAGGAATTGGCCGCCATGCTGGCCGATATGAAGATCCAGGTGATCCCACAGAGCGAGTTTGCGGTCTCCGATGCCGACGAGACCGGCACCACCTTCGTCGAGAATGCCATCATCAAGGCACGCCACGCCGCCCGCATCACAGGCCTGCCCGCCGTCGCCGACGACTCAGGCCTGGAAGTGGACCTGCTGCACGGTCGCCCCGGCGTCTACTCCGCCCGCTTTGCCGGCGCCGGTGCCAGCGACAAGGAGAACATCGACAAGCTGCTGGCCGAGCTGCAAGGCGCCCCCGACTACCTTAAGAGCGCCCGCTTCTGGTGCGTGCTGGTCTATATGCGCCACGCCGACGATCCCACCCCCATCATCTGCCAGGCGAGCTGGGAGGGGATGATCATCGACGAGCCCCGTGGTCAGCACGGCTTTGGCTATGATCCCGTGTTCTTCGTGCCGGATCACGACTGCACCTCGGCCCAGATGCCGGCGGAGCTCAAAAACCAGCTCAGCCATCGCGGCCAGGCCCTGGGCAAGCTCAAGGCGGCGCTGGCCGCGGCGCACTGAGACCCGACCGGGCGCCGGGATACGCCGGCACGCATTTCATCTACAATGGGGGCCACCCGACCGGCCCCCATTTTGATTTTTTGAATACTGGAAACACCATGCTGCAACTGCCGCCCCTCTCCCTCTATATCCATGTGCCCTGGTGCGTCCAGAAGTGCCCCTACTGCGACTTCAACTCTCACGCCCAGAAGGGGGAGCTGCCCCACCTCGAGTACGTGGCCGCCCTGCTGGAGGATCTGGATAAGGATCTGCACTGGGCCCAGGGGCGCCCGCTCTCCTCCATCTTCATCGGCGGTGGTACGCCGAGTCTGCTCTCCGTGGAGGCCATGCAGGCGCTGCTGGACGGGGTGCGTGAGCGCATCGCCCTGACCCCGGACTGCGAGATCACCATGGAGGCCAACCCGGGCACGGTGGAGGCGGACAAGTTCGCCGGCTTCCAGCGCGCCGGCATCAACCGCATCTCCATCGGGGTGCAGAGCTTCCAGCAGGAAAAATTGACCCGCCTCGGCCGCATCCATGGCCCGGAAGAGGCGCGCAAGGCCGCCGAGCTGGCCCATGCCATATCGCTTCCCACCTTCAACCTGGATCTGATGCACGGCCTGCCGGATCAGAGCCTGGAGGACGCCCTCTATGATCTGCAGCAGGCCATCGACTGCGCACCGCCGCACCTCTCCTGGTATCAGCTCACCATAGAGCCGAACACGGCGTTCGCCTCCAAGCCCCCCAGGCTGCCGGAGGACGACACCCTGTGGGACATCTACGAGCAGGGCCACGCCATGCTCACCGCCCAGGGTTATCAGCAGTACGAGATCTCGGCCTACGCCAAGGCGGGCTATCAGTGCCGCCACAACCTCAACTACTGGCGCTTTGGCGACTATCTGGGCATAGGCTGCGGCGCCCACGGCAAGGTGACGGATCTCGCGAACCAGCAGATCCTGCGCACCGCCAAGGTGAAGCACCCCAAGGGGTATCTGGACCCTGCCCGCCCCTATCTGGACAGCCAGTGGCAGGTGAGCGCGGACGATCTGCCGCTGGAGTACTTTATGAACCGGTTCAGATTGTTTGAACCTGCCCCCAAGTCGGAGTTCGAGGCCTATACCGGGCTGCCGCTGGAGCGGGTGGAGACCATGCTCGCTGTTGCCCAGACCAAGGAGCTTATCGAAGACCTGGGAGAGTGCTGGCAGCTGACCTCCCTCGGCCATCGCTACCTCAACGTGCTGCTCGAGCTCTTTATGGACGAATAAGGTAACCGCCTTTAACCAGATGGAACACAAGCGGGGCGCCATGAGCGCCCCGCTTGTTTTGGTTCCAGGAACCTGTTCACGGTCTGTCGCGAGAGGCTGTCAGCAAGGTGAAGAGCAGCGCAGGAACCGGAGTGTGTAAGTACACATGAGGATTCCGAGCAGCACATGAGCCTTGATCACGGCCTCGCAGCAAGATCGTGGACAGGTTCCAAAGCAGAAACCCGCTCAGCAGCAGATGCGCATCATCTGCTGTTGACCGGGCTCCCACCGCTTGCCGTGCTTGGCCTTGCGCTGGTAGCTCCCCTTGCCCTTCTTGCTTGGCTCGACCCTGGCCTGGAACAGGGGAGAAGTCACCAGTGCCTTGAGGTGATTGTCCTGGATGATGCCGCGCTGATGATCGTGGACGGGTTCAGTGGTGGCAAGGGCCACCTTCTTCTTGGCCATGCTGGCTCCTTTGCGGTGATGGTAATGAATGGCACTTTGCCGAACGAGGGGCCAAGGAGGCAGCTCAGGACGGCGAAAAAACGCACCGATTGTGCGCCTCTTGCCGCCCGCCTGCAAGGGGTCAGGCGGGAGGCTCAGGCCGGGTGATAGACGACCCGCACCAGGCCACTTGGCAGCACGGCGCTGGACACAGGCACCAGGCGCCCGGGCAGGGCTTGCGTCCACAGGGAAACGCCGGCCCCCAGGGTGACCGGCACCCAGAACAGGGTCAGCTCGTCCACCAGCGCGGCCTGCAGGCCCTGCCTCACGACCTCGCCACCGTCCAGATAGATGTGGCGCGCTCCCTGCTGCCCCAGCTCGCTCAGCACCTGCGCCAGCGACCCCTGCCGGAAAGAGACATGGGCACGGGACATGGCGGGCCTGTGGGTCAGCACAGTCACAGGTTTGTCGCCATAGGGCCACTCGGGGAAGCCGAGCACGGTTTCATAGCTGCTGCGCCCCATCAGCAGCAGATCGGCGCTGGCCATCAGGGCGCTGTAGCCGGTCTCCTCCTGGGAGTCGCCGCCATAGGGGGCGAGCCAGTCAAGATCCCCGCCCTCCCCCGCGATAAAGCCGTCGAGGGAGAGGGCGAGGAAGGCAGAGACCCGGGGCCGATGGCACTCAGTGCTCATGGTCGTGATGCTCGTGACGGGAGGGGGCGCCGGACTCTAGGGTCTCCAGGATGGCGCAGTGCTCCGCCGAGCGGGGGCCACCGCAGCAGATGTCGGAGAGCGCCTTCAGGTTCTCCCGAAAGCGGGTCAGCTCCAGGATCTTCTGCTCCACCTGTTCAAGCTTGGTGTCGGCCACCGCTTTTACCTCCTGGCAGGTCACCCGCGCCTTGTTGGTGTCGAGGGCGAGCAACTCTCCGATGTCCGCCAGGGAGAAACCCACCGACTTGGCGCGGATGATGAACTCCAGCCGCCGCCTGTCCTGCTCCCCATAGAGGCGGTAGCCAGACTCGTTGCGGATCCCCGGCGAGATGAGCCCGTTCTTCTCGTAAAAGCGCAGGGTGTCCGCCTTCACCCCGCACGCCTTGGCCAGTTCCCCGATCCGATACATAACCCTCTCCCCGACATGGCATAGCGCCCAAAATGGTACTCAATATAAACCGGCTTCCACTATCACCCCTTTGCCCGGCGATTGCCAGCCAAAGGCGGGAAAGCAGTAGACAACCCGGGCGATCCCGCCCCTTGGCCCTCAAAACACTGAAAAGACAAACGTTTCACAAAAAATCACCAGAAAACGTTTAACACCGCACCGCACAAGGCTTTGTCTCTTTAAAAAATCCACCACGGGTCACATTTTTTGTGTAGAATACGCGCCCACAAGAGAGCGTCGCGTCAAGCGGGCATTTCCTAAAACGCTTTTGCCAACCCCCGGCTCGCCGGGCGAGAGTGGTTTGCGAAATCCCCCACTTCCATTTATTTGGGGACTCTCTGTGTTGAGCCTCGCCTCCCATGGAACGGTCCCCGTTATGCTGAGGACGATAGTGTGATGGAACAAGCTCGACCCATTCGCCGTGCGCTGCTGAGTGTGTCTGACAAGACTGGCATCCTGGAATTTGCCAAGGCACTCAACGAGCGTGGCGTGGCCCTGCTCTCCACCGGTGGAACCGCCAAGCTGCTGGCCGACGCGGGCCTGCCGGTGACCGAGGTCTCCGACTACACCGGCTTCCCCGAGATGATGGACGGCCGGGTCAAGACCCTGCACCCCAAGGTGCACGGTGGCATCCTCGGCCGCCGCGATCGGGATGACGCCATCATGGCCCAGCACGCTATCTCCCCCATCGACATGGTCGTCGTCAACCTCTATCCCTTCGCCGCTACCGTGGCCAAGCCCGGTTGCACCCTGGAAGACGCCGTCGAGAACATCGACATCGGCGGCCCGACCATGGTTCGCTCCGCCGCCAAGAACCACAAGGACGTCACCATAGTCGTCAAGGCGGCCGATTACGGCCGGGTGATCGCCGAGATGGATGGCAACGGCAACAGCCTGACCCTGGCTACCCGCTTCGATCTGGCCATCGCCGCCTTCGAGCACACCGCCGCCTACGACGGCATGATAGCCAACTACTTCGGCACCCTGGTCCCCTCCTACGGTGACAACAAGGAGGGCGACGCCGAGTCCCGCTTCCCGCGCACCTTCAACGCCCAGTTCATCAAGAAGCAGGACATGCGCTACGGCGAGAACAGCCACCAGGCTGCCGCCTTCTACGCCGAAGAGCAGGCCGCACCAGGCTCGGTGGCAAGCGCCATCCAGCTGCAGGGCAAGGCCCTCTCCTACAACAACATCGCCGACACAGACGCGGCGCTGGAGTGCGTGAAGGAGTTCGCCGAGCCGGCCTGCGTCATCGTCAAGCACGCCAACCCCTGTGGCGTTGCCATAGGTGACGACCTGCTGGGTGCCTACGATCGCGCCTACCAGACCGACCCCACCTCCGCCTTTGGCGGCATCATCGCCTTCAACCGCGAGCTGGATGGTGCCACCGCGGCGGCCATCGTCGCCCGTCAGTTCGTCGAGGTGATCATCGCCCCCAGCATCAGCCAGGCGGCCCGCGAGGCGGTCGCAGCCAAGCAGAACGTGCGTCTGCTGGAATGCGGCCAGTGGACTGCCCCGGCCCAGGGCTTTGACCTCAAGCGTGTCAACGGCGGTCTGCTGGTGCAGGAGCGGGATCACGGCATGGTCACCCTGGGGGAGCTCACCGTGGTCAGCCAGCGTCAGCCCACCGAGGCCGAACTCAAGGACCTGCTGTTCTGCTGGAAGGTCGCCAAGTTCGTCAAGTCCAACGCCATCGTCTACGCCAAAGACGGCCAGACCATAGGCGTGGGTGCCGGCCAGATGAGCCGGGTCTACTCCGCCAAGATCGCCGGCATCAAGGCCGAGGATGAAGGGCTGACCGTGGCGGGCTCCGTCATGGCCTCCGACGCCTTCTTCCCGTTCCGCGACGGCATAGATGCCGCCGCTGCCGCGGGCATCTCCTGCGTCATCCAGCCAGGTGGCTCCATGCGCGACAACGAGGTGATCGAGGCCGCCAACGAGCACGGCATGTGCATGGTGTTCACCAACATGCGCCATTTCCGTCACTGATGAGTCAGGGCCGCCACTGGCGGCCCTTTTGTTGTCTCTTTTCAACTGACTATTTTCAACCGCTGCCCCAAGCGGTTATCACAAATAGAAGCGAGCGATACGATGAAAGTACTGATCATTGGCAACGGCGGCCGTGAGCACGCCCTGGCCTGGAAGGCCAAGCAATCCCCCATGGTGACCCGGGTGTTCGTCGCCCCCGGCAATGCCGGTACCGCCCACGAGGGCAGCATAGAGAACGTCGCCATCGAAGCGACCGACATCCAGGCCCTGCTGGCCTTCGCCAAGGCCCAGCAGATCGGTCTCACCATAGTCGGGCCGGAAGCGCCCCTGGTGAAAGGGGTGGTGGATGCCTTCCGTGCCGAAGGGCTCGCCATCTTCGGCCCGACCGCCGCCGCCGCCCAGCTGGAGGGCTCCAAGGCCTTCGCCAAGGACTTCCTGGCGCGCCACGCCATCCCCACCGCCGAGTACCAGAACTTCACCGAGGTGGAGCCGGCGCTGGCCTACCTGCGCGAGCAGGGTGCCCCCATCGTCATCAAGGCTGACGGTCTGGCGGCAGGCAAGGGCGTCATCGTCGCCATGACCCTCGAAGAGGCGGAAGCGGCAGTGCGCGACATGCTCTCCGGCAATGCCTTCGGCGACGCCGGTGCCCGTGTGGTGATCGAGGAGTTCCTGGACGGGGAAGAGGCGAGCTTCATCGTCATGGTGGACGGCGAGCACGTGCTGCCCATGGCCACCAGCCAGGATCACAAGCGGGTGGGCGACGGCGACACCGGTCTCAACACCGGCGGCATGGGGGCCTACTCCCCGGCGCCCGTGGTGACAGATGTGGTGCATCAAAAAGTGATGGAGCAGGTGATCATGCCGACGGTGCGCGGCATGGCGGCCGAGGGCAACATCTACACCGGCTTCCTCTACGCCGGCCTGATGATCGATGCCCAGGGCAACCCCAAGGTGATCGAGTTCAACTGCCGCTTCGGCGACCCCGAGACCCAGCCCATCATGCTGCGCATGCGCTCCGATCTGGTGGAGCTCTGCCTGGCCGCCTGTGCCGGCAATCTGGATCAGGTCGAAGCCATCTATGATCCCCGCGTCGCCATCGGCGTGGTGCTGGCGGCGGGCGGTTACCCCGGTGACTACCAGCAGGGCAAGCCCATCAGCGGTCTGCCGGTGGAAGAGGCGAGCGGCGAGAAGGTATTCCATGCCGGCTCCCAGCTGGCGGGAGACACCATAGTCACCGCCGGTGGCCGCGTGCTGTGCGCCACCGCGCTGGGTCACACCGTCGCCGAGGCGCAGCAACGCGCCTACCAGCTGGCGGGTCGCATCCAGTGGGACGGTGTCTTCTACCGCAAGGACATCGGCTGGCGTGCCATCGAGCGCGAGCAGGCCAAATAAAGGCCGCCTCCCCCACCGAACACAAGGGCCTGCGGGCCCTTTTTGCTGCCCGGGCTACCGGGGATCGCCCTGCCGGTCCCAGGCTTCCTCCCAAGCCCGGCATGGGGGTGGCAGGCGGCATCCATCCCTTGGCACCGCTCGCCGCCTCGGGTCCACGGCCCCGGGTTGCCGCCTGTTTCCGCTCCCGGCTCATCCCCTTCTGACTACATATGTACAGCACAATGCACACATTTCGTCACAATTGGTCGCACTTTCCCCATACAATTGCCCCGCTTTCATGGCATCATGCTGTATGATACCGCACTCAAATGAGTGCCATAAGAACCTGCAATCTCGTCGTCTCATAAGGAAATCCCATGTTGAAAACTGTGCGTCCCCTGCTGCTGCCCCTGATGTTTGGCCTGATGACCCTGCCCGCCATGGCCGGCGATCTGGAGCAGCCGATGAAGAAGATCGGCTTCAACTACAAGCAGGCCGTCAAGGCAGATGATGCGGCCACCATGGAGAAACACATCAAGGAGATGAAGGCTCAGCTCGATGTGGCCAAGGAGAGAAACATGCCGGCTGCCAAGAAGGAGAAGTTCCTCGAGGGCATGAACAAGGTGCAGAGCGAGCTGGATGCCAGCCTGGCGGCCCTGCAGGCCGGTGATCAGGAGAAGGCCCAGGCCCACCTGGCCAAGGTCAACGACCTGAAGAAGGAGTACCACCAATATGCCAAGCAGAAAGGCTGATCCCTTCCACTGGGATGGCCTGGTCCGCCTCACCCACTGGGGTGTGGCAGCGGTCTGCATCGGCAACCTCTGGCTCAACGAGGCGGGCGAGGAGTGGCATGAGTGGCTGGGCTATGCCGCCATGGCCCTGATCGGCTTGCGCCTGCTGTGGGGGCTCACCCTGGCACGGGGCCATGCCCGCCTGAGCGCCCTGATCCCGAGCCGGGACGATTTCCGCCAGCAGGCGGTAGCGCTGCGCGAGCGCGCCCCCGCAGCGCCCGGCCATCACGGCAGCGGCAAGCTGGCGGTCTGGGTACTCTGGCTGCTGGTGCTGGCGACCGCCGGCAGCGGCTGGTTCCAGAACACAGAGACCGGCTTCGAGCTGGGAGCAGACGACTGGCACGAATGGTGTACCTGGGCGCTGCAGGCCATGATAGCCCTGCACCTGTCCGCCATCGTCTACACCTCCTGGCGTCAGCGCAGCAACCTGGTGACCCGCATGCTGCCCCGCCGCCGGCGCAGGGTGTCTCAGCACCAGCAGGAACCCCATTCCTGAAGCAGACGGGCACCACTGTGCCCGTCTTCCCTTCCCGCCGGTCCGGCCGCAAGGCCATATCAGCCTGGCGACCGCACCGGTTTATCCCCCTCAACGGCGTGACGCCTCCTCCCTCTTTTGCCACGCCGCCATGAAAGCATTTTCATTCACACTTCTTAACTAATCCCGGCTGTACGATTTTCAATCCCCTCGATTTCATGAATGCTACAGAGCCGAACGAGGTTGTTTGTGGTCCGTTCGACATGATGACAGTGAGACGTCAATAACAAGATCGAAGGGAAAATCGTCATGCACAACACAGTGTTTCGAACCGCCGTGCTCGCCGCGGTGCTGGGCTCATTCAGCCACACAGCCGCCGCCGAAGGGGTCATGGTCCACCTGTTCCAATGGAAGTTCAACGACATCGCCAACGAGTGCGAGACAGTGCTCGGTCCCAAGGGATTCGGCGGTGTCCAGATCACCCCGCCCGCCGAGCACAAGCAGGGGAGCCAGGTCTGGTGGACCGTCTACCAGCCAGTCAGCTTCAAGAACTTCAACAGCTTCGGCGGCAGCGAGGCGGAACTGAGGAGCATGATCACCCGCTGCAACGCGGCCGGGGTCAAGGTCTATGCGGACGCCGTCTTCAACCAGCTGGCCTCGGGCACCGGAACCGCCACCGGCGGCGGCAGCTATAACTCGGGGCAGTATCAGTATCCCCAGTTCGGCTACAACGACTTCCACCACAGCGGTGACATCACCAACTACGGCGACAGCAACAACGTCTGGAACGGCGCCCTCTACGGCATGCCGGATCTCAATACCGGCTCTCCCTACGTGCAGGATCAGATAGCCACCTACATGAAGACCCTGCTGGGTTGGGGCGTGGCAGGCTTTCGTATCGATGCGGCCAAGCACATGGCTCCCGGCGAGGTGAAGGCCATTCTCGACAAGGCGGGCAGCCCCAAGGCCTATCTGGAGGTGATAGGTGCCGGGGGAGAATCGGCGGACATCCAGCCGGGTCGCTACACCTATATCGATACCGTCACCGACTTCAAATACGGCACGGATCTCGCAGCCAACTTCAACGGTCAGATCAAGAACCTCAAGACCCTCGGCGAGAGCTGGGGCCTGCTCCCCTCCAGCAAGGCCTTCGTCTTCGTGGTCAACCACGACCGCGAGCGCGGCCACGGCGGTGGCGGCATGCTCACCTTCATGAGCGGTGCCCGCTATGAGCTGGCCAACACCTTCATGATGGCCTGGCCCTATGGCTGGAAGCAGGTGATGTCGGGCTATCGCTTCGAGAACATGGGCACCTATGAAACCGACAAGGGGGCGCCGGGCAGCACGCCCTGCACAGACGGCCAATGGAACTGCGAGCAGCGTCGCCCGACCATCATGAACATGGCCCTGTTCCACAACAGGACCGAAGGGCAAGCTGTCAGTCACTGGTGGGACAACGGCAACAACCAGATAGCCTTCGGCCGCGGTGACAAGGGCTTCGTCGCCATCAACAACGAGAGCGGCAGCCTGGTGGCCTCGGTGCAGACCGGCCTGCCGGCGGGCGAGTACTGCAACCTCCTGGGGGGCAATGACTACTGCAGCGGGGGCTATGTCACCGTCGACGGCAGCGGCAAGGCCAGCCTGAACGTGCCCGCCATGAAGGCGGCTGCCATCATCGCCGGCTGCACCAAGGCCAGCCCCTGCGCCGGCAGCGCCCTGCCGGGCAACAAGTTCAGCAGCATGAACCTGCGCGGCACCCATAACGCCTGGGGCAACACCCCCATGACAGTCGATGCCAACCGTGTCTGGTCCGCCACCCTGACCCTGACCGGCAGCGGTGACGCCACCGGCGCCCAGCGCTTCAAGTTCGACGTCTTCGGCAACTGGACCGAGAACTACGGCGACAACGAAGGGGACGGCATCGCCGACAAGAGCAGCAGCAAGGATATCCTGGTCAGCGGGGCGGGCACCTATCGCATCACCCTGAACGAAGGGGATCTGCGCTACACGGTCACCCCCCTCACCAGCAACCAGGCACCGGTCGCCGCCCTCTCCCCCAAGGTCCTCAGCGTCAAGACGGGAGAGAGCGTGGTGTTCGATGGCTCCGCCTCTACCGATGATGGAGGCGTGGCGAGCTACAGCTGGTCCACCGGCGGCAGCGCCCCCACTGAGACAGTCCAGTTCGATACCCCGGGCACCCATGTTGTCACCCTGACAGTCACCGATGCCGAGGGGCTGACCGCCAGTGCCAGCGCCACCGTGACAGTCACCGACAGCAACGGTGCCTACAACAGCGTGCTGCCGACCCTGCACCTGCGCGGCACACCCAATGCCTGGGGTTCGCTGGCCATGACGCTGGTTGCCGACAATCAGTGGGAGGCATTGGCCACCTTCGACGGCCAGGCCAACCAGCGCTTCAAGTTCGACGTCAAGGGTGACTGGACCCAGAACTATGGCGACACCAACAAGGATGGCGTGGCCGAGCTGGGGGGCGCCGACATACTGACCCCGGTCAGCGGCCAGTACCGGGTGCGCTTCAGCGACCAGACCCTGCAATACAGCCTGACTCCGGTCAGCGTCGGCTATGCCAGGAATGTCGCCAGCCTCAACATCCGTGGCACCACCAATGGCTGGGGCACCACCCCCATGACGCTGGTGGGGGATCACCAGTGGCAGGCCGGCGTCACCTTCACGGGGGCCGGTGATGCCAGCGGCGGCCAGCGCTTCAAGTTCGACGTCAAGGGCGACTGGACCCAGAACTACGGCGACACCAACAAGGACGGCGTGGCCGAGCTGGCCGGGGCAGACATCACCACGGCGGTGGTCGGTGCCTATGTGGTGCGCTTCAACGACCAGACACTGGCCTACAGCCTGAGCGCCCAGTAAGGCTGGACACACGCCCAGGGCATTGAGCCCCGGCGCAGAATCAGGCCTCCCGCCATCGGCGGGAGGCCTTTTTCATGGCCCCATGGCCGGTTCCCCGCCAGCCCGTCGGCAGGCATACTGATCCTTCATCCCCATGCAGGAGCGCATATGAAACTATTGGAAACCCTCAAGGCCGAGGGACGGATCGAAGAAGCCCGCCAGCACGGCCTGCTGCAACTCATCGAGCACCCGCAACACGCCGAACTGCATTATGAAGTGGCCAGCCTGCACGACATGCAGGGGCGCGAGGCCCAGGCCATCCCTCTCTACCAGAAGGCCATCACGCTGGGGCTGGGTGAGGCCTCCTTGCGCGGCGCCTGGCTCGGCCTTGGCAGCTCCTATCGCTGCACCGGGCAATATGCCGAGGCGCTGGCCACTTTCGACGAGGCCCTGGCCCGCTTTCCGGATGCCACCGAGTTCAGGGTGTTCCGTGCCATGACCTGCCATAACCTGGGGCGCCACAAGGAGGGGATGGAGGCGTTGCTGGGAGTGCTGGCCGAGACGACCGCAGATCCTGCCCTCGTCCCCTACAGGCGTGCCATGGCACTCTACGCCGCCGACCTGGACCGGCGCTGGTGAACGCCAGAAACGACAAAGCCGCTCATGATGAGCGGCTTTGTCTGAATGTGGTGGCCCCTGCCCGACTTGAACGGGCGACCAATCGATTATGAGCGTGGGAAAAACGCATTTTACTGTATTTATGTACAGTATATGATGTTATATAAATCAATACCTTATGGCGAACCGTTCATTTTATGACCTTCCCTGGTCTTCCCCTATATTCTCCCTCTGTCATATCCTATAGGTATCCTATTGCGACCAATCGATTTCTAGGATACCTGGATCGATTGGTCGGCCAAGAGCAGGCTAGCCAGGGAAAGGAGTGGCACACACGACTCCCCCCCTTGGGCCAAAAAAGCTCGCATAGGGTTTCATTCTTGAGGTTACAGAGGTTACAAGGTTACATCTCTCTACAAGCCACGGTTTTACTGGGTTTGTTTGTAACCTCACCTGAAATAGTCAGAGGTTACAGGGGTTACAAGCCCTGTCTTGCCTGCCCTTCCTCTGGCTAGCCGGTTTTGTGGGGGGAAGATGAAAGCGTTCAAGTTCACCAAGGCCACGATCGATGCTCTACCCCCTGCACCAGAGGGGAAGCAGGTCGAGTACTGTGATGCCATGGTGCAGGGGTTGAGGCTTCGGGTCGGGGCCACTGGCAGCAAGTCGTTTAGCGTGGCCAAGAGGAAAGAGGGGCGCTTTATCAGGGCGACCTTGGGGCGCTATCCGGCATTGACCATCGACATGGCCCGCGCCAAGGCGCTGGAGATCCTGGGAGAGGTGGCCATCAGTGGCCAGAACCCTAACGTGATCCGCCGCGAACAGGACAAGCTGAAAGTCACCCTGGGCGAGGCCGTAGATGCCTACCTAGCCAGCCGTGGCGACCGGATCCGGCCCGAGACGGCCAAGCACTACCGCGCCGACCTGACCAACTACTCCGGCGACTGGATGACGATCCCCCTGGTCAAGCTCACCCGGGAAAAGATCGAGGTACGCCACAAGGCCATCACCGAGGGGTTGCCCAGTGCCTGGCACGGTGCATCGCCAGAGTTTCGCAAGGCGGGCACCGGCAAAGGCAGCAAGGCGCAGGCCGACCGCTGGGCGCGCACACTGCGGGCCGTGTGGCGCTTTGCCCGTGATCACTATCGGGATGCCAATGATCGGGTCATGCTGCCCGAGCCACCGACCGAAGTCCTGAGCAGCAAGCGGCTTTGGCACAACACCCCCAGACGCAACGACCGGATCCGCACCCATGAGCTGAGGCGCTGGCTGGATGCCGTGGAGCAGGTCAGGCAGCACGCTATCGACTGGCGGGACGATACGACCGCCACCGTCTGCGATGCCATCGACATGGCGCTGTTTACGGGGTTACGCCGCGCTGAAGTATTCCAGCTCACCTGGGATCGGGTCAGCATGAGCGGCGGCTACTTCTGGATTGACCAGACCAAGAATGGCGATCCGCTGGAGCTGCCGATCACCGATACCCTGCTCACCATTTTCCGCCGCCGTTGGCACTGGAACCTGAAACAGAGCCGCTTTGTATTCCCAGGTCGCAATCCGGATCGCCCTATCCATGAGCCGCGCCGTGTCATAGCCAAGATCTGCGCGGCCACTGTACCGAACCCGAATCCTGACGGCCTACCGCCGCTCGAGTTCAAATGCCACGATGCCCGCCGTACCTTCGGCACCGTGGCCGAACTGGCCGAGGTCGGTCAGTACACCATCAAGCGCCTGATGAACCACCGCACCCTGCGTAGTGCCGATGTCACCCAGGGTTACATCCACTTCACCGCAGACGAGCTGCGCAAACCGGCAACCAGGATTGAACGGGATATGTTGGAATATGCGGGCCGCCTGGACAGTAAAAATAATGCCAATAGTAATCTATTGACTATTTTCGCCACGTTGCCAGAAGACGAGCAGCGCCGCTTGCTTTTAAGTATTAGCAATGCTGGCAGCAAATAAAAAGGATCAAATTCATGAGTATGATTGTGGATATTGACGATCTGATTCGCCATGCAGAGAATAACGGCGACAATAAAGAACACAAAGAAAACTTTTTAAAGATTTATGCGTCTGGGAAGTACGAAAAGGTGAGTGACCTTAGCGCCTTTGATTTTATTGAACAGTTGCGCATAAGGGCTGATGTTATGGAAATGCTTAATATTGGCTCCCCCTGCTTGCCCCATTACCTGCCTAATTGGTTAGCGGTATATTTATCTGATGATATTTATATCTCTGAGCCAGAGGGATTACTTGTAGATGTGTCCGCGATGTTATCACCTGAAGCTAAAGTGGAAATGGTAGAGAGCGAGTTTTCATATAATCTTGATAGTCCTGGCGATAAGTTGTCCTCACTCAATAGCATCAACCCTGTGAGCGTTCGAACTATCATTGCCATGGCAGAGATAGCAAAGCGTGATGGTTTTAATAGCAATGACTCTTACAGCTACAGGATGCCACAAATGCCTTTAGCAACGTTGCTTTCTGAGGCATACAAAGAAAGCATGCCAAAGCTAGTAGCCATAAACGTCAATATTGAGGATTTTTCCGACAAGGAAATTTTAGATGACATGGCAACATTACTTAAAATGTGGCGTAATGAACTATCCATTCACCAAGAGGACGATTGCAAAGGCATTAGCTCAAATTCTCTAAGGAAGGCCATCAACAATAAATACCTCCCGTTATTAGATGGCATGATTGCAAATAAAATATTTAATGGTGCAGTGAGTGACACAACAATTTTGGATGTTCTCTATCCATCGCTTGATATTGAGCTGGATGCGCTGAGGAAAACATACAAACACCAAGCGATGAAGTTTGCTGATGTGCGTCATGTCTCAGCTTGGAAGCGGGCCCTGACTAAATCTGGAGTGGAACATCTAACAATAAAAGAGGCGATAGCAAAAAAATTCTAATATCGCAAGGGTTGTTTACTGCTTGCCAGTTATACCTTAACTCCTAATGCCCCCCCAGAGAAAATCAGCACCATCAAAGCAATACTGGGGGTGCCAAGATGAAATCCGCAATAAACCAGAACACTCCGCAACGCCTCACTCGCCGCGAGGCTGCCGCCTACCTTGGATTGTCTGAGAAGACCCTAGGGGTCTGGGCCAGCAATGGCCGCTATGAGATCCCTTACTACAAGCTCGGCAACCGAACCCTCTACGAACGCGCCGATCTCGATGCGTTCCTCGCCTCCCGCAAGATGCTGCATTCCAGCAAACCCGCGAACCCCATCCAATAACCTTGGAGGTATTCACTATGCGCGTGATGTGCACCGAGTGCGGCCAACTGGGCCGCATCACCAAGACCAACCGCATGACTGCGGGGGTCGCCAACCTCTATTGCCAATGCACCGACGCCAGTTGCGGCCACTCCTGGGTGTCCACGCTGGCCTATAGCCACACCCTAAGCCCATCCGCCAAGCGGGCCAGTGACATGGCCATGAATCTGGCGCGGGGCCTGTCGCCGGAGGCGCACGGCTCGCTGTGCCATAGCGTGAACGAGCGCCAGCAACAGCTGAACATGCTGGCCGCGCAAGAGCTGGATAAACCAGTGGTGACCTTGCGGAGGGCAGTATGAGCAGTCAGGTGAAAACAGGCTGGATCTGTATCGCCACGGCGGGCCCTACCCTGGACGGGCGCAACATCAGCCCCGAATCCTTGCGCCAGATGGCCGAGGTTTACGACCCGAGTTTCTATGTCGCCAAGCTCTGGCCGGAGGGCGCTCGCACTCGCCCCCTTGGGCATGTGGATGCGTTGAAGGTGCAAGAGGAAGGCAGTCAGCTCAAGCTGCTGGCGGTGCTGTGCCCCACCCTGGAGCTGATTGACCTCAACAGCAACGGCACCCATGGCTTTTGCACCATTGAGGCGGCCGAGAACTTTGCAGGCACGGGCAAATGGTATCTGGCTGGGGTCACGGTCACTGACCAACCTTGCCTAACGGGGCTCACCCAGTTGCAGTTTCGCGCCAAGCCGCCCAGTGCCCGCCCGTTGCTGGTGCCAGCTTCATTCCCTGCACCGATGCCTGCACCTGCCAAAGCAGCGTCCCAACCACTCAATCCTGAGCAGATGTTTAGCCAGCTAGAGGCCCTGTCTGCCGGACTGACCGCGCTTAACCAAAAACTGGACAGTTTTGCCCCATATCGCCCCGACCAAGCCCGTGATCCCATCTCTGGCCATCGTGACGACCCCACGCACGCCAACCATTACCAGATTTACTAAGGAGCCCTGCCCGATGAACTTATCTGACCTGCTGCACGATGTGCGCCTGAGTTTTACCCCTGCGTCCCAAGCCAGCTTTGGCAACCTGGACGAGGCCACAAGCATGGCCCTGACCGCCGCCATCGTGCAGGCCGTTCCGTTTCTGTGGATGGTGTCCATTCAGGGGGTCGATGACCACACCGCTCCCCGCTTTGACCCGCTCAAGCCAGGGCTGCGCAGTGGCCGCAAGGCACAAGGGCGCTTCCTGGTGCCCGCAAGCCCGAGCAAGCGCCAACATGAATTCGAAGAGCTGGACAGCAGCGTTATTTGGACATGGCAGCAACTGGCCCAGATGTTGGCGGGGCTCGACCAGCGCCAAGCTAACAACCTGCTCGAAGAGCTGGCACTCGCCGCCTTTGGGGATGACCTGATACGGGTCGGTTTCCATGGCCAAACCGCCGCCGTCAATACCGACCCCGAGGCCAACCCGAACGGGGAAGACGTCATGATGGGCTGGCCCGCACTGGCCAAGGCCGCCGACCCCGAAGGACTGCGGGTGCTGCGCGATGTGGTCACGTTCGACCCGAGCGGCCAGGGCGACTTTGCCGACCTGGATGCCATGGTGTATGCCCTGATTGAGAAACTGCCGGAGAGTTACCGCCAAGACCCGCGCTTAATCGTGATGGTCGGCGGCGACCTGCTGCGGGCTCACCAGAAAGCCTATCTCAAGCCAGGGCAGGTACGGGACAAGCAGCAGCGCATGAAGATTGCCGACCTACCCTTTATCTCGCACCAGCACATGCCTGGAAACTACCTCGCCATCACCCTGGTGGAGAACCTGCAAGTGCTCACCGTCAACCTCACCCACCGCCTCAATGCAGGGGACATTGACGACCTCGCCAGCTGGGGTATCCGCTACAACCGCGCCCAGTCCTACGCCTTGGGCATTCCCACCGCCTACGCCGCCTTTGATGCCATCACCATTGCCACCCAGGAGTAACCCGATGCAACAGACCACTTTGCAGACCGTGCCGACCGCCCCCGCCGCCACCCGTGCCAGCCGCCTGGATGAGCATGTGGCCCTGTTCCAAAGCGAGCACGCCAAGCTGATGGAGCTGGACAAGGAGGTGTTAACCCTGCGTGAGCAACGAAAAGCCATGCTAGCCCAGATACCCGCCGCCAAGGCCCGCCGTGAAGAGTTGCGCCAGGGACGTATTAACCAACTGATGGGCGGCGTGGTGTCGCTGGAAGCGGCGCGGGAATATCGCGAGCTGACCGAGCTGCTCGACGATGCCAATGCGGCGGCCATCTTGTCTGAGCAGCAAGAGAGGCGCTTGGCCATCCCGCTCTATCAGGTACAGCTAGCCGTCAACAGTGCCCAAAGCATGGTCGCCGGAGGCTATGAAAGTTACCTCGACCACAAGCTGACTCCCGCAATTCTGGCACCGCTCAAGCAACAGCTAGCCGAGCTGGCTGCCTTGGCCCGAGCCAAGGGCTGCATCATCGGTCAGGAAGGGGCGCGCCGCTGGGCGATGAACGAGTTAGGCACTGCGCTCAAGGAGGCCATGAGCGGCGAGCAGGTCGAGCTGGAGGGCGACAACCCCGCCGCCCGCGAGGTGTTGGGCACCTCGACCCGCCCGCAAGCGGCTGACCTGCTGGCCCTGTGTGACAGTCCAGGCAAACGCCAATGCCTGCAACGGGAGTTGGAGGAGTAACCGCCCAGAAAAACAAAAGGGAGCCTGCCAGGGCTCCCTATTTGCTTACCCCACCCCCAAATCCAGAGGAGCAAGCCCATGCACCATAGCAAAGCCCCTGATCCCCGGCAAGAGTTGCATCCACGGATCAATTCGGATAGCCTTCAGGTCACCAAGGGCTTAGACACCCCTTGGTATGGCTGGCGGATTAGACACCCGCAGGCAATGACTAAACCAAGGACAATTTGCACCATTTCCCCCATCTTTGGCCTCATGCCGGAGATCTATCCTTTTTTGGGGGCATGGGTCGGGAGCCAAAGAAAACGCCCCCACTGTGCCTTCCTTGGTTTGGCACTGTCTTGCGGCTACCCGATCCGCCTTGGTCTACCAAAACCAAGGACTGCAATCATGATCTTCACCTTCCTGATCGCCACTCATGGCAGGGTCTCTGACCTTCACCGTATACGCACCATTTCTGCCGTCGCTGATACCGAAGCCCAAGCGCGTGCCAATCTTCCTGGTTTGCCGCTCGTGTTTGTTGCCCGTATTCCCTGTGCGAAAAGGGGGCAAGCATGAACATTCACCAACCCCCCTCAAAAGAGCTTACCCGCGTTACTGCTGAACTAGATACGTCAGCGTGTGCCCTTCATACCCTGTCACATTTGTTGTCCGCCAGCGTGGATTGGGAGCGCAAGAGCCGCATCGACCATGAAGAGTTTACCTATGGCCTTTCCGGCCTGCTCAAGGCACTGGCAAAAGACATAGACACCAACTCTTGCCGGATCAGTGAGCTGAATGACCGGCTGCCTGGGGGTGAGTCATGACCTCTATACGGATTGTCTCTGATGTCTCCCTGGCTGCCCGTGGGCAATGGCCCTTTATCCTCGCTGAACTCGGTCTATCAGTTCCCAAGCGTGGCCAACATGGCCCATGCCCAGCCTGTGGTGGCAAAGACCGGTTTCGCCTGGACGATAAGGAGGGGCGAGGCACCTGGATTTGTTCCCAGTGTGGTGCCGGTGATGGCTTAACCCTTCTGGCCAAGGCCACCCACAAGAGTACCAAGGAGGCCGCCCAAGAGGTGGCCACCTTGCTCGGGTTATCCCCAGAAGGTCTGGATGAAAACGAGGTAGCCGCCCGCCGTCAGAATGCCGAGCAGGTAGCAGCCAAAGCCAGACAGGATGAAGAGAAAGCCAAGCGCAAAGCCTGCATCAGGGCTGCCTCAATCATGGGGGATTGCGTGAAGGGCCGTAGCCCCTATCTCTCCCTCAAGCACCTGCCCGACTGGCTGGCAGATACCAATCAGACCCTGATCCGAGAAGCTCGGCACAACTTCCCCCAAGGCTCCCTGGTTATCCCGCTCACGGATGAACATGATCAGCTGGTCAATGTCCAGCTCATCGACCCCCAGGGCGCAAAGCGTTATTTGGCCGGCGGCCAGAAAGCAGGGGCATTTCACCGGTTAACCGGCGGGCTACTGGTAGCAATCTGTGAAGGTTACGCAACGGGGGTCTCTGTCCATTTGGCGACAGGTGCAACCGTCTATTGCGCCATGGATGCAAGCAATCTGCTAGCCGTGGCGGAGATAGCCAAGCGCCGAGAAGGTGCAGCGCCGATCCTGATTGCCGGTGACAACGACGCTCATATTGATGGCAACCCTGGCCAAGCTAAAGCCCAAGAAGCAGCAACAGCGATAGGGGCGCTGATCTGCCTTCCTGGTGAAGCTGGTGACTGGAACGATTACCACCAGGCCCATGGGCTGCTCGATACCAAGAAGGCGATCATGACCTCTTTCGCAGATACCAAGACCCCAGCAGAACAAACACCAGAGACACCAGAACTCCCCGACAACTACAGCATGGGGAAAGATCGCCTCTTCGCCATGGAGTGGCGCGGCAAGGGGGAGGAGGCCGAGCGGGTGCCGGTGCCTATCAGTTCCCCGCTGCATGTCAGGGCGATCACCCACACCGAGCAGGGCCAAGGCTTTGGCCGGTTGCTGGAGTGGCGGGATACCAACGGCAAGATCCGCCGTTGGGCAATGCCCATGCGCATGCTGGTTCACAAAGGCGGGGAGGAGGTATTCGGCCAGCTGGCGGAGAGCGGGCTCAGTTACATCAACATGAGCAAAAAGAACCTGCTGCGCGATTACCTCATGAGCTGCCAGCCGCAAGCCAGGATCACCTGTGTCGAGCGCACTGGTTGGCACAAGCGGGCCTATGTGCTGCCAAATGGCAACTTGGGGCCGGATGCCAACGAGGTGATCCTGCAAACCACCGGTTATGTGAATAACGACTTCACTACATCCGGCTCTTTGGCCGAGTGGCAAGCCCAGGTTGCCGCCCTAGCGGTCGGCAATAGTCGGTTAGCCTTTGCCATGTCGTGTGCCTTTGCTGCTCCCTTGCTATCACTGATCGGGGTAGAGGGGGGAGGGTTCCACCTGAAAGGTGAGAGTACCGATGGCAAGACCACCGTGATGATGGCTGCTGCCAGCGTGTACGGCCCAGAGGCGTTTGCCCATACCTGGCGAGCCACCGGTAACGCGATAGAAGGGATCGCCAGTCGCCGCAATGATGCCTTGCTGTGCCTGGATGAAATCAAGGAGGTGGATGGACGAGAGGCCGGTCTGGTGGCCTATATGCTGGCCAACGGACAGGGCAAGGGGCGAAGCCGCCAGGATGGGGAGCTGCGCGAGCGCAAGCAGTGGCGCTTGCTGTTCCTCTCCACTGGTGAGCTTTCACTGGAAGACCACGCCGAGCAAGCGGGCCAGCGCACCTTTGCCGGTATGGAGATCCGCACTATCCAGATCCCGAGTGATACCGGCAAGCATGGTGCGTTTGAGGAGCTGCACGGCATGGCCGATGGCCGCCAGTTCGCCGATACCTTGCGTGAGCGCCTGCAAGGGCAACACGGCACCGCCTTTCGTGCCTATGTCGAGGCATTGGCCAATGACCTAAACGGGCATAGCGCATGGATGAAGGGCGAGATCCGCCGATTGGTCACGGCCATGACCCCAGAGGGAGCCGGTAATCAGGTAGGGCGAGCCATTAACCGCTTTGCCCTAGTCGCTGCGGCCGGTGAACTGGCCACTCATCTCGGGATCACTGGATGGGCTTTAGGAGAGGCGACCAAAGCTGCACGAATTTGCCTTGAAGCGTGGCTGGCCGACCGTGGCCACTTGGGCAATCAGGAAGACGCCGCGACCCTGCGCCAAATCCGCCAGTTTTTCACCGCTTATCAGTACAGCAGATTTGCGGACTGGGACGATCCTAATCACCGACCTTCGCAGATGGTAGGATATAGAAGAAATGCGAAGATCGGTGATACAGAAGGGGTTACTTTCCTGGTATTGCCAGAAGGATGGAGAGACATAACGAAAGGGAGAGACTATAAAAAAGCCGCAAAATTAGTTCAAAAATGTGGCTGGTTAATAAAAACTAAAGACAATAGAACTCAAGTTACAGTTAGATTGCCTTGTACAGCTAATCGCCCTGCGAAAGTATATGTTTTCTGCGATCTGGTTTTAGCAGAAAGCTCTATATGAAAAATGGCAGAGGGTTGACCGCCCTCTGCCAATATTTCAATAATCAAGCCCTTCTAGCTTGCAATACCCGACTCAACTGTGGCAATGATAGTGGTTGCCCATTATAATTCATCGGTAATTCTTTAAAGACAGCTAGCATTCTTCTATAACCACCGATTGAAGGTGCATGTGAATTAAAATCTCGACCTTCGAACTCATTAAATCGATTCATTTCATTTACAAGGAAATGCACTATACTTAAATAATTGGATTCATTATTTCCATCAAAACCATCGAAGTGTACCCGTGCGCCAAAAGGATCAGCTTCTATGGCCAACTGCTCCCTTTGAGGTTCTGTATATTGTGCGTATGAGCGCTCCAATACAGACCACATATTAAGAACATCACAAACAAATAAAACTTCCTCGGGTGTTTCATCACCATTGTCACCCACAATGCCAGGCATTTCCCAAGTTAATGCCCATGTGTTGTCAGTATAAATTGCTTCTTTTAAAAAGTGTGTATTCACCTCTTTAATACCTAGCTCTTCATGGACATCAGCAAGCATTGTTAGGATCAGTTTCTCTGGATTAGTTAGTTTCATGATCGATGTTTTCCTATATACTTTGTTTTTTTGACCGCACTTAAAGCCTTATCAAACACTGTACAGATAGCATGTATATCAATTTAATTTCGTGACTAGAGTCGCAAACGAGGACCATTATCTATGTTAATTTCTGGTCACACTGGAAGAGTCTAAGGTTGGGATATGGATATATGGGATGAGAATAAAATAGCTATTTTTATTATGTTTTTCATTCCTGGTTTTATCTGCGTGAAAGTATATGGATTAATATACCCATCACAGAGAAAAGATGCAGGATTGCTTTTATATGATGCTGTTACATATAGCTGTATCAACTATGCACTTTGGAGCTGGGCCATATATCTAGTGGAATCTTATGGAGTGCCTCCAATATACAAGGCGGCATTTTATTTTTCTATAATGTTTCTATCGCCAATCTTAATTGTATTTTTATGGAACTACATTCGCTCTCTTACGCTATTTAAAAAAATAATATGCCATCCATCTGAAAGTGCATGGGACTTCGTTTTCTCTCAACGAAAAAGATACTGGATTGAGGTTTGTTTAAAAGATAAAACCATCATTGCCGGGTATTATGGTGGTAACTCTTTCGCTTCAAGCGCACCAGAGAATGAGCATATTTATCTAGAACAGCGATGGATGATTGATTCAGATGGTGTATTCGAGAGAAAAGTGGAGCGTTCCGCAGGAGTGATCATCCTCCATAGTGAAATTAGCCACATCGAATTTCGTGAAGAAAACTAACGGAGATAAAAATGAAAGATAAGCAAAGAGCACCAAAAACACCAAGTCAATCAAATGATAAACACTATCAACCTAATAGCAAAGAACAGCGTGGAGGCTATCAGCCCCCCTCAGGTTCAGGAAGTGGTCCAACAAATCCGCCAGGAAAAAAATGATAGATTATTACCGAAGTAATTAAAAATTGGGGAGTGGTCACACTCCCCATATTAATCAACTCTAAATTGTATGAGAAGTCATCAGCTATAGGCCCTAACATCAAACTACACCCCCGTTTAACGCTCTCCGTGGCATATTGTCTACAAAATCCGCGCTCATCCGCTCCCGCCTACGTGCTGTATATATCATCTATTTTGCAAAAACCTAGGGTTTGAAAAACAAGACGGTTTGAACGTGCCAAGCAGCAAGAGCTGTATCATCAACAACACCCTGCTGGGCTACTAAGAGAACCCACAGCCAAGCTCAGAGCTTACATACCTCCACGCAGCGTCTAGGCCCGCGGAAAGAGCCACGGACAGAGCTACGTCACGGAATCCGCGCTCATCCGCTCCCGCCTGCGGGTCGCGTTGAGAAAATTTTTTGCAGAAATGGATTACCGCAGTTTCCTAGCTCTAGGCCGCGCCGCTCTTGGGGGGTGGGGGCTTGGGAGGAACTGCACGAAGTGAAAGGAATTTCAGTTTTTTGCAAAAATGCGCCGCATTAGCAGGCCAGACGTAAAACTTAACCATCTGATTTATATATAAAAACTGTACTTTCCGTGGCCGTTTCGCTATTGCCCAGATTTTTCAGTTTGCCGACTGGAATCACCTCTTTTCATTTAAAAACAATGACCTATGTGTATTTCTCAGATTTATAAGATCTGAAAAATTTCAGTTTTCCACCTAACCCACCAGAAGGCCGTATACGGCCGCTAAACGCGTCCTGGCCTTCACTGGGGGCAAGGCATGCCCTCATGCTGGGAATGAGGGCATGGGGTGATAGAGGCGCTGACCAGAGGTGGCTATTTGATGGGGGAGGAACCGGCGGGTTTCTCCAGGGGTTACATGGCAAGTCGTGGGACGCTGAGATTTGTAACCTCACGGGGTTACAGGTTACAGCGTCAAGAAAAATGGCTACAGCCCGCACCAGACAAGGGCTACAGGCTTGTAACCTCATGCCTCTTTCTGTGCGTGTAACCTCTATTCGCTTTTTGTGCCCTGAGTGGGGTTACAGCTCAAAGCCGCGCCAGTACTGGGCTAGAGCCGAGTTGTAACCTCGTAACCCGTGTAACCCCGTTTTTTTCGATATATAGAGATAGAAAAGGGAAATCTGGGGAGGAGAAAAAATTTTAGCGATGGTTCTCAAAAGAGAACATTTCGAAGAGGCTGATCATTTTTCTTCCTGGTGGAGAAAAATTTTTTGGAGTGGCAGGAGAGTAATTTTAGAGTGGTTACTCTACAGGCTGAGATATCCTATAGGTATCCTAGAGAGAAGAGGGTTGGCGAGCACTAACTCGCCAACCCTCTGAAATTGGTGGCCCCTGCCCGACTTGAACGGGCGACCAATCGATTATGAGTCGACTGCTCTAACCAACTGAGCTAAGGGGCCAGAATCTTGGTTTTGCGGCGTGGATTATAGGGGATGCGAGATAAGCCGTCCATAGGCAGATCAACCACTTGGCGAGTTTTTGTCCACTAATCCGCTAATCTTTTGCACCCAGGCTGCCGGATAAAACAAAGCCCCGCATGGCGGGGCTTTTGAGACAAGTTCAGGCGGCGCCTCAGGACTATTCGTCCAGGAAGCTGCGCAGCACTTCCGAGCGGCTCGGGTGGCGCAGTTTGCGCAGTGCCTTGGCTTCGATCTGACGAATACGCTCACGGGTGACGTCGAACTGCTTGCCCACTTCCTCGAGGGTGTGGTCAGTGTTCATGTCGATACCGAAACGCATCCGCAGCACCTTGGCTTCGCGGGCGGTCAGACCGGCCAGCACTTCGCGGGTGGCGTTGCGCAGGCTCTCGCTGGTCGCCGCATCCGCCGGCAGGGCGAGCGTGGTATCTTCGATGAAGTCGCCCAAGTGGGAGTCTTCATCATCACCGATGGGCGTCTCCATGGAGATGGGCTCCTTGGCGATTTTCAGTACCTTGCGGATCTTGTCTTCCGGCATGCCCATGCGCATGGCCAGCTCTTCCGGGTTCGGTTCACGACCCATCTCCTGCAGCATCTGGCGGGAGATACGGTTGAGCTTGTTGATGGTCTCGATCATGTGCACCGGGATACGGATGGTACGGGCCTGATCCGCGATTGAGCGGGTAATGGCCTGACGGATCCACCAAGTCGCATAGGTCGAGAACTTGTAGCCACGACGGTATTCAAACTTGTCTACCGCCTTCATCAGACCGATGTTGCCCTCCTGGATCAGATCCAGGAACTGCAGACCACGGTTGGTGTACTTCTTGGCGATGGAAATAACCAGACGCAGGTTGGCCTCGACCATCTCTTTCTTGGCGCGGCGGGCCTTGGCCTCACCGATGCTCATGCGACGGTTGATGTCCTTGATCTGGGCGATGGACAGACCGGTCTCTTCCTCGATCTGCTGCAGCTTGCCGATGGCGCGCAGCACATCTTCGTCCATCTCCACCAGACGCGGTGACCAAGCCTTGCCGGCCTGCTTCTGGTATTCAAACCAGGCAGTTTCGCACTCGTTGTTGGTGAAGGCCGCGACGAAGGTCTTCTTCGGCATCTTGGCCTGCTCAACGCAGAGCTTCATGATGATGCGTTCCTGCACGCGAACCCGCTCCATCATCTCCCGCATGTTGTTGACCAGGCGATCGAACTGCTTGGGCATCAGGCGGAATTGACGGAACACATCGGCCAGCTGGGCGATGGCAGCCTGGGTGTCGTCGTGGGCGCGACCATTCTTCTGGATGGAGAGACGGGTGACTTCGTACTGGGCACGCAGCTCGCCGAACTTCTCGCGGGCGACTTCCGGATCCGGACCACCGTCCCCGTCGTCGTCGGAGCTGTCGCCGTCTTCGTCTTCATCCTCGTCTTCATCTTCGTCTTCGTCAGCGAGATCGTCTTCACTGAGTTCGGAGCCGATGTGAGTGGCGGTCGGCGCCACGTCGTCCGCTTCATTCGGATCGATAAAGCCGGAGATGATGTCGGACAGACGCAGTTGCTCGGCTTCGTATTTGTCGTACTGTTCGAGCAGGTAAGTGATGGCTTCAGGGTACTCGGCAACAGAGCTTTGTACCTGATTGATACCGTCCTCGATCCGTTTGGCGATGTCGATTTCGCCTTCACGGGTCAGCAGTTCGACGGTACCCATTTCCCGCATGTACATGCGGACGGGATCGGTCGTGCGACCAATCTCAGATTCAACAGATGCCAGAGCCTGGGCCGCTGCTTCGGCAGCGTCCTCATCGGCGGTACCACCTTCGGCCATGATAAGATCATCGGCGTCCGGGGCGTTTTCCACTACCTGGATCCCCATATCGTTGATCATCTGGATGATGTCTTCGATCTGGTCAGAGTCGACAATGTCTTGCGGGAGGTGATCGTTCACCTCGGCATAGGTCAGGTAGCCCTGTTCTTTACCTTTGGCAACGAGGAGTTTAAGCTGAGACTGCGGGGTTTGCTCCATAGAACTCATCCGGTTGGTGTTGCTAGGTTGCGCGTACAGTGCGCTGCTGCGCAAATAGCCAATTCTAATAGAAAACCGCCAGACATGCTATGTCTGGTTGCGGCGTCGGTCATGAGAAACCCCTGCCCGCAGTATTGTCGGGGCCAGGCGGTTATAAAATGTTTGCTTTTAATCCCGTCGATTCGGGCAACGGTATTCATATTGGGACTAATCACTCAAATATCAAGCCCCGCTCTCATTTCTTTTCTCAATCTGTACCTCTCTGATCAGCATCATCAGCTCTTGTGTTTCCTCAGAGCTTAGCCCTTCCTGAGCCACCTTGGCCTGCAATTCTTCGATTCGTTGCTTCAGAAACTGGTTGATGAAACCGACGAAGGTATCCTGCAATTCTCCCAGAATATCCGGCTCCTGGTCGAGCTTGATCTCTTCAAACAGGTCGTGCATGGCTAGCTGAGCCAGGATTTCCCCCTCCTTGGTGCCGCGCCAGTGCTCCAGCAGGATGCCGGTAGTGATCCCTGGTTGAGTCAGGATCTGCTGATGCAGTTGCAACAGGAACTTGATGCCCTGCACCCGCAGCCCGGCCAGTTCCGGCATGGCCGGCAGTTCAGCCGTCACCGCCGGATATTGCACCATCAGAGCCAGTGCCCGGCGAATGGGGGTCAGTTTGGCGGCCTTGGGCTTGCTGACTTCCCCCTTGGGCTGGCTATTGCGGGCAAACAGCTCGGCGATCCGCTGCTTGTTCTCCCCCCAACGCATCATGCTGGAGAGCCGGGTGATCAATCCTTCTCGGGTAAATCCCTCCGGCACGCGGCGGATCAGTTCGGCAGCCTTGTTGGCCACTTCAAACTTGCCCGCCTCGCCAGAGAGGGCGGCATCACGCCCGAGACGCTCGAACATGAAATCGGCGAAGGGCTGGGCCTCGTCCAGCAAGGCCTCAAACCCCTCCTTGCCGATCTGGCGGACCAGAGAGTCGGGATCCTCCCCATCGGGCAGGAACACGAATTTGAGTTCGCGCCCGTCCTGCAGATGGGAGAGTGCGTTGTCCAGCGCCCGCCAGGCCGCCTCACGACCGGCGTTGTCGCCATCGTAACAGCAGACCACCTCGGCCGTGGTGCGAAACAGGGTGTGGATATGGTCGCTGGTAGTGGCGGTGCCCAGCGCGGCCACCGCATAGTCGATGTCGTACTGACCGAGCGCCACCACATCCATGTAGCCTTCCACCACTAGGATCCGGCGAGGATCCTTGTGTGCCTGCTTCACCTCGTAGAGGCCAAACAGTTCACGTCCCTTGTGGAAGATGGGGGTTTCAGGGGAGTTCAGGTACTTGGGAGTGCCATCCCCCAGCACCCGGCCACCGAAGCCGATGACCCGACCCCGCTTGTCGCGGATGGGGAACATGATGCGATCGCGGAAACGATCATAGCTGCCAGGACCGCTGTCTCGGGGGATCAACATGCCGCCGGAGATAAGCAACTGCTCGTGATCCCGGCTGGTCCCGAAATGGCGCCTCACCTGATCCCAGTCTCCCGGGGCATAACCTATGTTGAAGTGCTTGACCACTTCCCCGGTCAGGCCACGCCCTTTGAGGTACTCCACCGCATGGGGAGCGCTCTTCAGGTTGCTTTCGTAGAAGCGGGCGATCTGGTTCATCAGCTCAAAGAGATCCTTGCTGACGGCGGGTTGGGCACTGCCTGTACCGCCCAGGCTCTGCTCGCGAGGCACCTGCATGCCCTGCATGCTGGCGAGCTCTTCGATGGCGTCCGGGAATTCGAGTCCGTCGTACTCCATGACAAAGCCGATGGCATTGCCGTGAGCACCGCAACCGAAGCAGTGGTAGAACTGCTTCTCCTGACTGACGGTGAAAGAGGGGCTTTTTTCGTTATGAAAAGGACAACAAGCCTGATAGTTCTTGCCGGCCTTCTTCAGCCGCACTCGCGAGTCGATCAGCTCGACTATGTCTGTGCGTACGAGCAGATCATCGATAAAGGATTGTGGGATCCTGCCTGCCATAACCGTCCTGTTTCACTGCAGAGAAAATAAAAAAGCCGCGCATTCACAGGGAAGCACGGCTTCTTTCGACTAACAAGAGAAATGCCTGTTACGCCAAGCGGGTTTTCACCTGAGCACTGACGGCGCCGACATCGGCACGCCCCTGAATTTTCGGCTTCAAGACAGCCATGACTTTGCCCATGTCCGCCATGACGGCAGCCCCACTTTCGGTGATGGCTTGCTCGATCAACACGGCAATTTCCTCTGCGGTCAGCTGTTGCGGCAGGAATTCCTGCAGCACCAGGATCTCGGCGGACTCTTTGTCGGCAAGATCCTGACGACCGGCAGCTTCAAATTGGCTGATGGAATCACGGCGCTGTTTGACCATCTTGGTCACGACAGCGAGGATATCCTCATCATTGAGCTCGACACGGGTATCGACTTCACGCTGCTTGATTTCTGCCATCAACAAACGGATCGCTCCCAAGCGGGCCTTGTCTTTGGCCAGCATGGCGAGTTTTTGTTGATCCTTGAGTCGATCCTTCAGAGACACGGCATGATCCCCCGATTAGTACAGGCGGATACGACGTGCGTTTTCGCGGGACAGCTTCTTGGCGTGACGCTTGACGGCAGACGCTTTGGCACGCTTGCGAATGGTAGTCGGCTTCTCGTAGAACTCACGGCTACGAACTTCAGACAGGATACCGGCCTTTTCGCAAGAACGCTTGAAGCGACGCAGAGCAACGTCAAACGGCTCATTTTCACGGACTTTGATTACTGGCATGTGCCTTTCACCTCAGTGATATATGGTTAGCTGACCTTCAATCGATCAGCATGTCTTAAAATGGTGCGAAATTATACTCTGGACAGGGAATGAAAGTAAACCCGCAGAGATCGCTCTGGTTTAAAAAACCCGCGAAGGTTACCATAGCCGTCTCATTTTAGCAGTGAAATTTTTTAGCAATGCGTGTATTGGGCATAGAGACATCCTGTGACGAAACCGGGATCGCGATCTTCGACGATCAAAAAGGGATCCTTTCCCACCAGTTGTACAGCCAGGTCAAGCTGCATGCGGACTACGGTGGCGTCGTCCCCGAGCTCGCCAGCCGGGATCACGTCCGCAAGACGATCCCCTTGATCCAGGCCGCATTGCAAGAGGCGGGACTGGGTAAAGATGACATCGACGGCATCGCCTACACTGCGGGACCGGGTCTGGTTGGCGCCATCCTGGTAGGGGCCACCATAGGCCGCTCCCTCGCCATGGCCTGGGGTAAACCCGCCGTGGCGGTGCACCATATGGAGGGCCACCTGCTGGCCCCCATGCTGGAGGAGCGGGCCCCCGAGTTCCCCTTCGTGGCGCTGCTGGTCTCCGGCGGTCACTCCATGCTGGTGCGGGTCGACGGCATCGGCAGTTATCAGCTGCTGGGGGAATCCATCGACGATGCCGCCGGCGAGGCCTTCGACAAGACCGCCAAGCTGATGGGGCTGGACTACCCGGGCGGTCCCCTGCTCTCCCGTCTGGCCGAGAAGGGCACCACGGGACGCTTCACCTTCCCCCGCCCCATGACCGACAGACCCGGCCTCGACATGAGCTTCTCCGGCCTCAAGACCTTTGCCGCCAACTCCATAGCCGCCAACGGTGACGATGAGCAGACCCGTGCCGATATCGCCCGGGCGTTTGAGGATGCTGTGGTCGACACCCTGGCCATCAAGTGCCGCCGCGCCTTGAAAGAGACCGGGCTCAAGCGCCTGGTGGTGGCCGGGGGCGTCAGCGCCAACCGTCATCTGCGCGCCCAGCTGGCCGAGCTGATGGAGAGCCTCAAGGGCGAGGTGTTCTATCCGCGCACCGAGTATTGCACCGACAACGGCGCCATGATCGCCTATGCCGGCATGCAACGCCTCAAGGCAGGCGTGTTCGAGCCGCTGGTCGTCAAGGCGGTGCCGCGCTGGCCGCTGGATACCCTGGATCCCGTGTGATCCCAAGGATCCTCTCGCAATGAAAAAGGGGCCTCTGGCCCCTTTGTTGTGTCTGTCCTCGGCATAACAGCCGTCGGCTGGTTCGGATCAATTGGTTCTAAACAGGGCCTCGATGGAGAGCCCCTGCCCCAGCAGGATCTCCCGCAGGCGGCGCAATCCCTCGACCTGGATCTGGCGCACCCGCTCCCGGGTCAGACCAATCTCGGCCCCCACGTCTTCGAGCGTCGCCGGCTCGTAACCGAGCAGGCCGAAGCGGCGAGCCAGCACCTCACGCTGCTTGGGATTCAGCTCTTCCAACCAGTGGACTATGCTGCTGCGCATGTCATCTTCCTGGGACTCCAGCTCTGGCCCCATTCCTCGCTCATCGGAGAGGACGTCAAGCAGGGCCTTGTCACGATCGCCGCCGATGGGGGTATCCACCGAGGTGATCTTCTCGTTGAGCTTGAGCATGCGGTTCACATCGTCGACCGAGCGATCCAGCGCGAAGGCGATGTCTTCGGCAGTGGGTTCATGGTCGAGACGATGGGAGAGCTCGCGCGCGGTGCGCAGATAGACGTTCAGCTCCTTGACCACATGGATCGGCAGCCGGATGGTGCGGGTCTGGTTCATGATGGCCCGCTCTATGGTCTGGCGGATCCACCAGGTGGCATAGGTGGAGAAACGGAAGCCGCGCTCCGGGTCGAACTTCTCGACCGCGCGGATGAGACCGAGGTTGCCCTCTTCGATGAGATCCAGCAGCACCAGGCCGCGGTTGTTGTAGCGCCGGGCAATCTTGACCACCAGGCGCAGGTTGGATTCGATCATGCGCTTGCGCGCGGCTTTGTCACCGCGCAAGGCACGACGGGCGTAATAGACTTCCTCTTCGGCGGTGAGCAGGGGGGAGAAGCCGATCTCCCCCAGATAGAGCTGGGTGGCGTCCATCACCTTGTTCAGTTCCGGCACCATGAGCTCATCGGAGATGGTCTCCTCAGCCTCGGCGGCAACCTCCTGAACCTCTTCTTCCTCCTGGGCCTCCAGCTCTTCGTCGAACTCTAACTCTGCATCCTGCATTACCAGTTGTTCTTGGCTCATGATATGTCTCCCTGACCTGAACCAGAGTAAGACCTAGCTCTCTGGGTTAACGCTTTGGCAAGTAGCCCATCGGGTTGATTGACTTGCCTTTGTACCGGATTTCAAAGTGCAGGCGCACATCCGGCGCATCCGTGCTACCCATGTTGGCGATAACGGCTCCGCCTTTGACGGAGTCTCCCTCCCTGACCCTCAACTCGTCGTTGTGGGCGTAAGCAGAGAGATAGTCATCGTTGTGCTTGAGAATAATCAGCTTGCCGTAACCCCTGAGTGCACTGCCCGCGTAGACCACTTTGCCGCCGCTGGCGGCGTAAACGGGCTGGCCCTTCTGGCCGGAGATATCGATGCCCTTGTTGCCCTGTTCCGCAACGGAGAAGCCTTCGACTATCCGTCCCTTAGCTGGCCAATGCCAGGAGAGAGTTGACTGGGAACTGATGTTTTTTTGTTCTTTCGCCTGAGCGTATGCTGTTGACGATGCAGGAGCAATCGTTTTCTGAGCAATAAATGGGGTGGTCGTACCTGCCGGTGCCGTCGCCATGGGTTTGGGTCCTGAGCTGGTCACCGACGGAGTGGTCGCCGCCACCATCTGGCCGCCTGCCGCCGCACTCGCCCCCACGTTGAGCACCTGGCCAACATGGAGCGAATAGGGTGCCTGCAGGTTGTTGCGCTGTGCCAGCGTCTGATTGGAGACGTTGAACTGGCGGCCTATGCTGCTCAGGGTATCGCCACGGCGCACCTCATAGGTGCCGTTGCCGCTTGTGACAGGGCGGCTCATCGCCATGCCGGTGCTGACCACGGCGCCGGAAGAGCCATCCAGCCTGAGCTGCTGGCCCGGATAGATGTTGTAGGGGGGGCTGATCCCGTTGAGGCTGACCAGAGAGGCGACATCCATGCCCGAACGGAATGCGATGGAGTACAGGGTATCCCCCTTCACCACTGTGTAACTGCCACCCTGCATGCCCGAATTGGCCATGTTTTGACGAGTCGGGATGGTCGAGGCAATGGGATCATTGCCGAGACTCTGTACCGGGGCAGCAGTCTTGCTGGAAGAGCAGGCAAGCAGTAGCCATGACAACACGACGACACTACTTCCTTGCCAAACACGCGAACGCATAGTGGATCCTTAACGACTAAACCAGAAATAGGCCGCAATGGCCAAACCAATACAGAGCCAGCCGAGCACATCCACATAGTGCATCAGCTTGCGCTCCATCTTCTCACCCCCCCACCGCATCAGGCCCGCGACCAGGAAGAAGCGCATGCCACGACCGATGAGGGAGGTCACGATAAATGGCAGTAGCGCCATATGAAGCAAGCCCGCCGTGACGGTAAACACCTTGTAGGGGATCGGCGTGAAACTGGCAATAAAAACCACCCAGATCCCCCACTGCGTGAACCACTGCTCCGCCAGCGCCATCTTGTCTTCATAGCCGACGGAGACCACCAGCGGCTGGACCACGGGCTCCCACAGTGCATAGCCAAGGGCATAACCAAACAGCGCCCCCAGCACAGAGAAGAGGGTTGCCAACCCGGCGTAGTGCCACGCCTTGTGCGGCTTGGCGAGCGCCATCGGGGCCAGCATCACGTCCACCGGGATCGGCCAGAACACCGACTCGATAAAGGCGGTGATGGAGAGGTACCAGGGGGCGTGCTTGTGGCGGGCCCACTGCATCACCAGTACGTACAAACGGGAAAACAACTTCACTCCACATCTCCGTCAATCAGGGGAACAAAACGCACCGGCTCCAGGATCCGGCTGGTCAGCTGGGAGCCGGATCGCTCGATCAGCTGCAGAGTCTGCTGGCTATCCCCCACCGGCAGCACCAGACGCCCCCCTTCGGCCAGCTGATCGGTCAGGGCCTTGGGCACCTCGCTCGCCGCAGCCGTCACCAGGATGGCATCGAACGGTCCCTTGTTGGGCCAGCCCAGCCAGCCATTGCCGTGCTTGGCCGAGACATTGTGCAGGTCGAGCTGGCGCAGCCGGCGCCGGGCCTGGAACTGCAGCGACTTGATCCGCTCCACCGTGTAGACATGCTCCACCAGGTGGGCCAGCACTGCGGTCTGATAGCCGGAGCCAGTGCCGATCTCCAGCACATGGGCCGGATCGTTCTGGATCAGCAACTCTGTCATCCGCGCCACTATATAGGGCTGGGAGATGGTCTGGCCGTGGCCGATGGGCAGAGCTGTGTTGTCCCAGGCCTTGTGGGCCATGGCTTCATCCACAAACAGCTGGCGCGGCACTTTCGCAATCGCCGCGAGCACGCGGAAATCACGAATGTCCTGGGCAATCAGTTGATTCAACAGGCGCTGTACTATCACAACGTCATCCCTGAAGATCCAGCCAGGCACCCAGACTCGCCAGACTGTCATAGGCAGTCATGTCGATGGTCAACGGGGTGATGGAGACATAACCCTGCTCGATGGCAGCGAAATCCGTGCCGTCTCCCGCATCCTGCTGGCTGCCGGGGGGGCCTATCCAGTAGATGGGCTGGCCACGGGGATCCTCGCTGCGGATCACCGACTCGGCGGGATGGCGGTTGCCAAGGCGGGTCACCCTGATCCCCTTGATCTGTTCGAGGGGCAGGTCAGGTACGTTGACGTTGAGGATCCGATCGGCAGGCAGGGGATGTTTCATCAGTCCCTCCACCAGCAGGACCGCGTAGTGGGCCGCCGTGGCGAAATGGGTCTTGCCCACTAGAGAAATGGCGATGGAGGGGAAGCCGAGGTGGCGCCCCTCGGTGGCCGCCGCGACCGTGCCCGAGTAGATGACATCATCCCCCAGGTTGGCGCCGTGGTTGATCCCGGCCACCACCATGTCCGGCTCCGGGCGCACCAGCTCGTTGACCGCCAGGTGCACGCAGTCGGTCGGGGTCCCCTTCACCGCATAGCTCTCGCTGCCATTAAAGCCGGTTTCGCCAAGGCGTGTAACCCGCAGCGGCACTTCCAGCGTCAGGGAGTGACTCGCGCCGCTGCGGTTGCGGTCCGGCGCCACCACAATGACTTCGCCGCAGGCAGTCAGCGCCTCGCTGAGGGCACGAATGCCCTCGGCATGTACTCCATCGTCATTACTGACCAGAATTCGCATCGGTTGGGTTCCTGAAACCGTGATCGGCCTCTTCGGCCTGCATTAACTCGCGCACCACGCTGGTGGCAAAGGCACCGGCCGGCAGGAAGAAGGAGAGGGTCAGCACCTCGCCATCCAGCTGCCAGCTCATCTGCTCCGGCTTGAGCAGCAGCGGACGCCTGTCCTGATCCAGTCCGGCCTTCTCCAGCCCGTCACACCATTCGGCGTAAGGGGCCAGCACCGCCTGTTCAAACTCGGCGGCGGCACCCTGGCTCGCCAGCCGGCCACGGCCCCACTGGGGGGCGGTGAGCTGCACGTCGCCAGAGGCGAGACGCGCCTCCAGCTCGGGGGTGAGCACCTCTTCACTGAAGATGGAGTGGCTGCCCCTCAGCATCACGCAGTCACCGGCCAGCAGCTGGTGTGCCAGCCCCTGCTCGATGCGGGCGCTGACGATGGCGTTGAACAGCATGCTGCGGGCGGCGGAGAGGTAGAGGGAGCGCTTGTTGCGATCCTTGATCCGCTTGCCGGCAAACATCGCCTTGGCCGCGTCCAGGTTGTTGCCATCCCGGCCAAAGCGCTGCTCGCCGTAGTAATTGGGCACACCCTGAGTGGCGATGGCCTGCAGCCGAGCTTCCAGATCGCCTGCCTGTTCCAGACCGGTGAGGCGCAGGGTGAAGTGGTTGCCCTTGAGGTAGCCAACCCGCAGCTTCTTGTTGTGGCGCTTGGCCTGCAGGATCTGGATGCTGTCGCTCTGGATGACAGAGAGATCCGGTTCGCCCTTGCCCGGCAGATGAATGCCGAACCACTGCTCGGTCACCGCGTGGCGATCCTTGAGCCCCGCCCAGGTCACCGCATTGCGGTTGACGCCGGCCGCATCGGCCAGCAGGCCCGCGACCCAGGCGGTGTTTTCGCCGGTTTTGCGCACCCGCACGAAGATGTGCTCCCCCTCGCCGCAGGGTTCGAAGCCGAGATCTTCATTCACCACGAAGTCGGCGGCCTCGGCCTTGAGGATGCCGCGGGCAGTGGGCGCCCCGTGCAGATAGCTCAGCTGTTCCAGCATCATTGTTTCACCAGTAAGACGACGGCTTCGGTGGCGATCCCTTCCTTGCGCCCCGTAAACCCGAGTTGTTCTGTGGTGGTCGCCTTGACATTCACCCGGTTCAAATCACATTGCAGATCGGCCGCCAGCACGACGCACATGGCCGCGATATGGGGCGCCATCTTGGGGGCCTGGGCGATGATGGTCACATCCAGGTTGCCGATGACGTAGCCAGCCTGCTGTACCCGGGCAAAGACGTCCCGCAGCAGGATGCGGCTGTCGATCCCCTTGAACTCGGCCGCGGTATCGGGAAAGTGGCGGCCGATATCGCCGGCACCGATGGCCCCCAGCAGGGCATCGCTCACCGCGTGCAGCACCACATCGCCATCGGAGTGGGCCAGCAGGCCCTGCTCATAGGGTACCGGGACGCCACCCAGCATGCAGGGGCCAACCCCGCCAAACTTGTGCACGTCAAAACCATGTCCAATTCGCATCATGCCTGCTCCCCCCTCAATACACAGAAATCTGTCTCATCAAAATCATGTCCAATGCGGATCATGCGGGCCCCTCTGCGGGTCAATCGGGTCGCGCCTGCTGGCGCGCACTCTGTTGTTGTAAAAAGAGCTCGGCCAGGGAGAGATCTTCCGGGCGGGTCACCTTGATGTTGTCGGCACGCCCCTCCACCATCTTCACGGTAAAACCGGCGCGCTCCATGGCGGAGGCTTCGTCTGTGATGAGTGCTCCCAGGGCCAGCCCCTCCTCCAGCGCCCGCTTCAGGGTGCCGGTGGGAAACATCTGCGGCGTCAGGGCATGCCAGAGCTGTTCGCGCTCGACGGTCGCCACTATGTTGCCAGCCCCGTCGGTGCGTTTCATGGTGTCACGCACCCGGCTGCCGAGGATGGCGCCATCGCACGCCATGGCACTGGCTATCAGGGCATCGAGATCCCCCTGGGTCAGACAGGGACGGGCGGCGTCATGCACCAGTACCCACTTCCCCTCTGCCACATGCAGGGCGTTGAGCACCGAATAGGCGCGCTCGCATCCCCCTTCCACTCGCAGCACCCGCGGATCGGCGGCCACGGCCAACGTCTCAAACCAGCGGTCGTGGGGCGCCAGCGCCACTATCACCCGGGCTATGGCCGGATGGGACAGTAAACAGCCGAGCGTATGCTCCAGGATGGTCTTCCCTGCCAGTGTCAGGTACTGCTTGGGGCAGTCGGCCCCCATGCGGCTGCCGATACCGGCGGCCGGAACTATGGCGGTCAGCCCGCTGTGGCAATCAGTCATCGTAGGGGACGCCGTCCGGCTCCGTTGCTTGGTCTTTGTCTTTGGGAATGATCCGGTAGAAGGTCTCGCCCTGCTTGATATAGCCAAGATCGTTGCGCGACAGCTCCTCGATGGCCTCAAGGCCCGAGGTCAGATCGTCGATCTCCCGGTAAATCAGGTTGTTGCGGTCCTTGAGAACCAGATTGTCCTGCTGTTGCCGCTCGATGGCATTGGAGAGCTCCCGATAATCGGATAGGCCGTTTTTCCCCAGCCAGAAGTCATATTGCAGCCCTCCCAAGAGGAGGAGCAGGATAAGAGTGAGTAGCCGCATGCACTGAGTCTCCTTCAAGCGGCCTAGTTTCCCATATTCGCAGGCAAGACAAAAGAAAGCCGGTGTGCCAGACGGGGCGGGGGACTAAAAAAGATGACGGGGCCCCGCAGACGAGGGCCAAAAAACCGCACAGTTCCCAGGACGACGACCTTGGCGCCAGGTTGGCGGCAACCACAGGAAAACCGCCGCCGCTCAGGGGCGGGCCTGACAATGGGGTGGCGACGGATACAAAAAAGCCCCGCCAGAGTGGCGGGGCTTTTCAACAGCTTAAGAATTGCAGGCAGTAATTACTGGCCTTTGACTTCTTTCAGACCGCGGAACGGAGCCTTGGCACCCAGGGCTTCTTCGATACGGATCAGCTGGTTGTACTTGGCAACACGGTCAGAACGGCTCATGGAACCGGTCTTGATCTGGCCAGCAGCGGTACCCACGGCCAGGTCGGCGATGGTCGCGTCTTCGGTCTCACCGGAGCGGTGGGAGATGACGGCGGTGTAGCCAGCGTCTTTGGCCATCTTGATGGCAGCCAGAGTTTCGGTCAGGGAACCGATCTGGTTGAACTTGATCAGGATGGAGTTGGCGATGCCGTTGTCGATGCCGCGCTTCAGGATCTTGGTGTTGGTTACGAACAGGTCGTCACCCACGATCTGGATTTTCTTACCCAGTTCAGCAGTCTGGTAGGCGAAGCCTTCCCAGTCAGACTCGTCCAGGCCATCTTCGATGGAGACGATCGGGAACTTGGTGGTCAGGTCGGCCAGGTAGTCGGAGAACTCGTTGGAGGTGAAGATACGACCTTCGCCCTTCAGGTTGTACTCTTTCTTCTCTGCGTCGTAGAACTCGGAAGCAGCGCAGTCCATGGCCAGGGTGATGTCGGTGCCCAGCTTGTAACCGGCAGCGGCAACGGCTTCGGCGATCACTTCCAGCGCTTCGGCGTTGGACTTCAGGTTAGGTGCGAAACCGCCTTCGTCGCCCACTGCAGTGGCGTAGCCTTTGGACTTCAGTACCTTGGCCAGGTTGTGGAAGACCTCGGCACCCATGCGGATGGCTTCTTTCAGGGTCTTGGCGCCAACCGGCTGGATCATGAACTCCTGGATGTCGACGTTGTTGTCGGCGTGCTCACCACCGTTGATGATGTTCATCATGGGCAGCGGCATGGAGTAGACACCCGGGGTGCCGTTCAGCTCGGCGATGTGGGCGTACAGCGGCAGGCCCTTGGCAGCAGCAGCGGCTTTGGCGTTAGCCAGGGAAACGGCCAGGATGGCGTTGGCGCCGAACTTGGATTTGTTCTCGGTACCGTCGAGGTCGATCATGATCTGGTCAACGGTGGCCTGGTCCTTGGCATCTTTACCCAGCAGAGCCTGAGCGATCGGGCCGTTAACGGCTTCGATGGCTTTCAGCACGCCTTTACCCAGGAAACGGCTCTTGTCGCCGTCACGCAGTTCCAGCGCTTCGCGGGAACCGGTGGACGCGCCAGACGGAGCTGCTGCCATACCAACAAAACCACCTTCCAGGTGAACTTCGGCCTCAACGGTCGGGTTACCACGGGAGTCGATGATTTCACGACCGATCACTTTAACGATCTTGGACATGTGTATTTCCTCAGGTTTCGTAAAAAAACAACAAAAATATGCCAAAAAAAGCGGCTGCGGCACAGAGCCCCAACCGCATTTATTTTCAATTACTTCAAATTACGCTTCTGATACTCGCCGGCGGCCTTCACAAAACCGGCGAACAGGGCGTGGCCATCACGGGGAGTCGAGGTGAACTCCGGGTGGAACTGCGCCGCCACGAACCAAGGGTGATCCGGAATCTCGATAATTTCCACCAGCTTCTTGTCGGCGGAGAGACCGGTCACCTTCAAGCCAGCCGCTTCGATCTGCGGCAGCAGCTTGTTGTTCACCTCATAACGGTGACGGTGACGCTCGTAAATGGTCGGGCTGCCGTACATCTGGCGCACCTTGGAGCCTTCCACCAGGTGGCAGAGCTGGGAACCCAGACGCATGGTGCCGCCCAGATCGGATTTCTCGGTACGGGTCTCGACGTTGCCCTCTTCATCCACCCACTCGGTGATGAGGCCGACAACCGGATAGGCGCAATCTTTCTTGAATTCGGAGGAGTGAGCACCGGCCATGCCCGCCACGTTGCGAGCAAATTCGATCATGGCAACCTGCATGCCGAGACAGATACCCAAGTAAGGGATCTTGTTCTCACGGGCATACTGGGCGGCCAGGATCTTGCCTTCCACGCCACGCTCACCGAAGCCACCCGGCACCAGGATGGCGTCCAGACCTTCCAGCAGCTCGGAGCCACGGGTCTCGATGTCCTGGGAGTCGATGTACTTGATGTTGACGGAGAGACGGGTCTTCAGACCACCGTGCTTGAGCGCCTCGTTGACGGACTTGTAGGCATCCGGCAGGGAGACATACTTGCCGACCATGCCGATGGTCACTTCTGCAGTCGGGTTGGCCTCTTCATAGACCACCTGCTCCCACTCGGACAAATCGGCTTCCTTGCACTCCAGGCCGAAGCGGGCGATGAAGTAGTCATCCAGATTCTGGGACTTGAGCAGGGCCGGGATCTTGTAGATGGAGTCGACGTCCTTCATGGAGATGACGGCGCGCTCTGGCACGTTGCAGAACAGGGCGATCTTGGCACGCTCGTTGGCCGGGATGGCGCGATCGGAGCGGCAGATCAGCACGTCTGGCTGGATCCCGATGGAGAGCAGCTCTTTGACGGAGTGCTGGGTCGGCTTGGTCTTCACCTCGCCGGCGGCGGCCAGGTAAGGCACCAGGGTCAGGTGCATGAACATGGCATTGTCGCGGCTCACTTCGGCAGCCAGCTGACGAATGGCTTCGAGGAACGGCAGGGACTCGATGTCGCCCACGGTACCGCCCACTTCGACGATGGCCACCTGATGGCCTTCGGCGCCGGCAATCACCCGCTCCTTGATGGCGTTGGTGATGTGCGGGATGACCTGGATGGTGGCGCCCAGATAGTCACCACGACGCTCTTTGCGCAGCACGTCGGCATAGATGCGGCCGGTGGTGAAGTTGTTGCGACGGGTCATCTTGGTGCGGATGAAACGCTCGTAGTGGCCCAGATCCAGATCGGTCTCGGCCCCGTCCTCGGTTACGAACACTTCACCGTGCTGGGTCGGGCTCATGGTGCCCGGATCCACGTTGATATAGGGGTCCAGTTTCATGATGGTCACATCCAGACCACGGGCTTCCAGAATGGCTGCCAGAGAAGCTGCGGCAATGCCTTTGCCGAGGGATGAAACAACGCCACCAGTTACAAAAATATATTTTGTCGTCATGCTGAACCTGAAAGAAGTTTAGGGAATTTTAAGGGGTGCTTCGGGGATGAAGCAGGACGGGGAAACAGTATACCAAAACCCCCTCTCCCAAACAATGAACAAAAATCTATCAGGCTCCCCGCCGCCCCGTCTTGCGCCAAATCAACTTTGCTCGGTTTCCTTGGCCTTGTTCCAGGCCTCGTCCAGCTTCTCCAGGGTGCAATCGGTCATTTTCAGCCCTTCCGCGGCAATAAACTGCTCAACCTGACGAAAACGGCGTTCGAACTTGGCGTTGGCAGCCCGCAGCACCTGCTCGGGATCCTTGCCCAGATGGCGCACCAGATTGACGGTGGCAAACAGCAGATCGCCGAGCTCGTCGCTCACCCGTGCCTCGTCCACGTCGACCATCAGCGCCTCTTCCATCACCTCCTCGATCTCTTCGTGGATCTTGTCCACCACAGGCCCCAGGGTCTTCCAGTCAAAACCTACGGTGGCGCAGCGCTTCTGAATTTTGGCGGCGCGGGTCAGGGCTGGCAGCGAGAGGGGGATGTCATCGAGCACGCTCTCCTTGTCGAGCGCGGCCCGCTCCCTGGCTTTTTCCGCCTCCCAGTTTACCTTGACCGCCTGCTCGTCACCGAGGTCCGCATCGGAGAACACATGGGGGTGGCGGCGAATGAGTTTCTCGCTCACCGCATCGACTATGTCGGCAAAATCGAACAACCCCTGCTCCTTGCCGAGCTGGGCGTAGAAGACCACCTGGAACAACAGATCCCCGAGTTCCCCCTTCAATCCATCCCAATCCTGAGTCTCGATGGCATCGGCCACCTCGTAGGCCTCCTCCAGGGTGTGGGGCACTATGGTCTGGAAGCTCTGCTTGAGATCCCAGGGGCATCCCCCGTCCGGGGAGCGCAGTTGAGCCATGATGTCGAGCAGTTGAGGGAGATCGTAACGTTGGGACATGGGATGTTCGCTTTCGATTCGTTCAAGAAGGGTCATAAAGCACAACCGGCCACGGGGGCCGGTCACTATTTATCGGGTATCAGAGGCGCTTGGCGCTGATCACGTCATTGAGCTGGCTGAGCTTGGCCAAGGCCCGGTTGAAGGCGTTGATGTTGTAGATCTCCAGCTCCATGTCGATCTCGGCGGTCTGCTCGCGCACGTTGGAGCGCGAGCGCACCCCCATGACGTTGATCTTCTCGTTGGCCAGCACGGTCGTGATGTCCCGCAGCAGGCCGGATCTGTCGTTGGAGAGGATGCGGATGGTGAGACCATAGCCGCCGGAGTAGTTCTCCCCCCAGACCGCATCGATCAGTCGCTCCGGGTTGCGGCGCGACAGCTCTTTCAGCTGTTCGCAATCCTCCCGGTGGATGGAGACGCCGCGGCCCATGGTGATGAAGCCCTGGATGGAGTCCCCCGGGATGGGCTGGCAGCAGCGGGCAATGTGGGTCATCAGATTGCCGACCCCTTCCACCACGATGTGATCCTTGGCCTTGGGGCGGAAGGGCGCATTGGCCTTCTGCTCCAGCTTCTCCAGCAGGCGGCGGTCTTCTTCCTCCGCCGTCGGCTTGTTGTAACGGGTGTCGAGGTAGTTGAGCAGCTGGTTGATGCGGATGTCGCCGCTGCCGATCCCGGCCAGCAGGTCTTCCAGCTCCTCCGCATGGAAGCGCTCCAGCACCACCTTGTCCACCTTGGAGAGCGTCAGGTTGTGCCTGTCCAGCTCCTTCTCCAGCAGCTCCTTGCCGGCGGCTATGTTTTTGTCCCGATCCAGCTTTCTGAACCAGGTTGCCACCTTGGCCCGCGCCCGGCTGGAGCGCAGGAAGCCCGCATTGGGGTTCATCCAGTCGCGGCTCGGGTTCGGCTCCTTCTGAGTGATCACCTCCACCTGATCGCCGGTCTGCAGCGTGTAGGTGAAGGGCACTATGCGGCCATCCACCTTGGTCCCGATGCAGCGGTGGCCGATCATGCTGTGGACGTGATAGGCGAAATCGAGCGGGGTGGCCCCCGCCGGCAGGTCGATGACGTCCCCCTTGGGGGTGAACACATAGACCCTGTCCTCGAACACCTGACTGCGCAGATCGTCCAGCAGGGAGCCGCTCTCGGAGAGATCCTCCTGCCAGGCAAGAAGCTTGCGCAGCCACTCGATCTTGTCTTCGAAGGTGCTGGTCTTGGCGGCGGCCTGGGCCCCTTCCTTGTAGCGCCAGTGAGCCGCCACGCCGAGTTCGGCATCCTGATGCATCTGCTCGGTGCGGATCTGGATCTCCACCGTCTTCCCCTCCTCCCCCACCACCACTGTGTGGATGGACTGGTAGCCGTTGGGCTTGGGGTTGGCGACATAGTCGTCAAACTCGCGGGGAATGTGGTGGAAATGGGTATGGACTATGCCGAGCGCCGCATAGCAATCCTGCAGCCGCTTGGTGATCACCCGCACCGCGCGCACGTCGAACAGCTCGTTGAACTCGAGGTGCTTCTTCTGCATCTTGCGCCAGATGCTGTAGATGTGTTTCGGGCGACCGTAGACTTCGGCCTCGACCCCGGCCTCCGCCAGAGCATCCCGCAGGGACTGTACGAACTCGCGGATGTAGCGTTCCCGATCGAGTCGTTTCTCGTCGAGCTGCTTGGCGATCTGCTTGTAGGTATCCGGGTGCAGGTAACGGAAGGCGAGATCTTCGAGCTCCCACTTGAGCTGACCGATGCCGAGGCGGTTGGCGAGGGGCGCATAGATGTTGGTGATCTCCTGGGCCATCAGCACCCGGGTCTCCTCATCCGCCAGCTTGGCCTCCCGCAGGCAGGCGATCCGCTCCGCCAGCTTGATGACGACGGCGCGCACATCCTCCACCATGGCGAGCAACATGCGGCGCACGTTGTCCACCTGCTCCGGCGAGGTCTCGCTGCGGTGCAGGGTCTGCAGGGAGCGGATGGCCTCCATCTCCAGCACCCCTTCCACCAGCTTGGAGATCTTGGGACCGAAGTCCTCGTTCACCTTCTCCTGCTTGATGAGGCCGGCTTCGACGAAGGGATAGAGAATGGCCGACTTGAGGGTGGCGAGATCCATGCTGAGCATCAGCAGTATGCCCACCATCTCGACGCCACGCACCAGCAGGCGGTTGGTAAGCGCCTCGTCGCCAAGCGTCAGACAGTACTGGTAGACGGTTCGCAGTTGATTCTTGTCGCTTTCACTCAGGGTAAGGGAACTGACCCACTCCTCCAGAGTGAAATTGTCTTTCAAATGAATTTCGCGCACCGCAACCATGGTATCAATCCTTAAAATTGTGGGGCCGAAAGCCGATGCTTTCTGCCATCCCCTCATCAGCTGATGACTGCCTCAAATGGGGATGCGCGGGAGAGTTTTCAAGGCATGTTGCCGATCCCGGCAACAGGTTTCTCTCGCACATCAGGCCCATTTTTGCAGATCTAGATTACCCTAATCACCCCTGCGCAAACAGCGCTACCGGCATCGGAAGGCCGACAAAACACCGCACCGGCAATCTGAAAACAGCCTGCTCAATCCCGTTCAAACAGCGCCATGGACTCCAGATGACCGGTGTGGGGGAACATGTCCAGCATCCCCAGGCGAGCCAGTCGATAACCCCCCTTCACCAGCACCTGGCTGTCCCGGGCCAGGGTGACAGGGTTACAGGAAACATAGACCACCCGCTTGGGCGAAAGTGCCGCCACGTGGCTCATGACTTCCAGCGCCCCGGGCCGGGCCGGATCCAGCAGCACCAGATCGAAGCCTTCCCGCGCCCAGGACATGCCGACGATGTCGCCGCTCAAATCCGCCTTGTAGAAACGAGCGTTGTCGATGCCGTTGCGACGGGCGTTCTCCTCGGCACGGGCCACCATGGCGAGCTCCCCCTCGACCCCCACCACTTCACGGGCCTGACGGGCCAGCGGCAGGGTGAAGTTGCCGATGCCGCAGAAGAGATCCAGCACCTTGTCGTCCTTGGTCGCCCCCAGCCACGCCAGCGCCTGGGTCACCATGCTCTGGTTGATGGGGCCGTTGACCTGAATGAAGTCGCCAGGGGCGAATGCAAGAGACAGGCCATCGAGGGTGTAGCTCGGCTGAAATTGTTGACGCAGGGATTCGATGTGCTCATCCGCCGCCTGCAGATAGAGGTCTATCCCCTGGGCCTCGGCAAATGCCAGCAGCAGGGCGCGATCCGCCTCGTTGGGGCGACCCGTGTGACGCAGCAGCATCATGATGCCCTGTTCGGCCTGGATGAGCTCCGCATGCCCCAGCTCGCGCTGGCTCTTCAAGCGATTGAGGCACTCGCGCAGGGGGGTGATGAGGGCGGAGAGGGGATCGGCCAGCACGGGGCAGCCCGCCACCTCCACCAGATCATTGGATTGACGGCGGCGGAACCCCACCCGGGTGCAGCGACCGTTCTTGTCAAACTTGATGGCGAGACGGCAGACCCGGCGATAGCTACGGGACTCTCCCTTGAGCACGGGCTCGAGCGCCGGTGCCTTGATGTTGCCAAGGCGCTCGAACAGGCTGACCAGCCCGGCCTCCTTGACCGCCTGCTGATCCGCTTCGCCGAGGTGCTGGGCACTGCAACCGCCGCACTCGCGATAATGGGGGCAGAAGGGATCGATGCGATTGGCCGCCGGGGTCACTATCTGTTGCAGGGCGGCGTGGGCATAGTGCTTCTTGTCATCGACGATGCGAGCCTTGATCAGCTCACCGGGGAGTGCCCCTTCGACGAAGATGGCCTTGCCCTGATGACGGCCGACACCGACACAGTGGTGGTCCAGACTGTTTATCGTAAATTCAATACGTTGGGGCTGGGTGGATTTCTTTTGGGGCTTGAAAAACTGGGCCATAAAACTTGGTGCCTATAGGTGGCTATGTCATGATTGTGGAATCTGCAGCAGGCCATTGTCCCACAAGAATAATAGTATGACCAAATGCGGCCTGTGGGCCCGAGCTGCGGCCTCTGCCCCATTGCCCAATCTGACCATAAGTGGCCCATTGATATGACAGGATACGGCCTGAGCGCCCGTACGGTGACATCGACTGTATTGCCAGCCCTCCCCCTGCGCCCACAGGCCCCCCGGGCTATGGTCTTCATCATGTTTGCCGGCGGTTTATCAGCATGACCAAGTACGGCCTCAGAGCCCGTGTACTGGCATTTACCATATTGCCAACCCTGATCATCGGCGGCCTGATCGCCGGTTACTTCACCTTCCACCGCTACCATCAGCTGGAAAACAACCTGATCGATCAGGGCATCAACATCATAGAGCCCCTGGCCATCGCCAGTGAATACGGCATGACCCAGCACAGTCGCGAATCCCTCAAGCGGCTGATCGGGCTGACCCATCGCAAGAACTCTCCTTTCATCAAGTCCATCGCCGTCTTCACCCAGGAGAACCAGCTGTTCGTGACGTCCAACTATCACAGGGACTTCAGCCAGCTGCGCCTGCCGGACGGCAGCGCCATCCCGGCCCTGACCAGCGTCACCTTCAATGGCGATGACATCATATTGCGCACCCCCATCCAGGCCGAGACCAGCCTGGACGGCTTCCCCCTGCCGAGCGATCTGGAGCCGCCTGTCATCGGCTATATCTCCATGCAGCTCGCCACCGACAGGGCCATAGTCCTGCAGTATCGCGACGCCTTCTTCGCGGTGATCATCGTGCTCATCGGCCTCGCCATCAGCACCCTGTTCGGCTTCCGCTTGGTCAAGAGCGTGACCCAGCCCATCACCGACATGGTGCAGGCGGTGCACCGGATCAGGGAGGGGCGCCTCGATACCCGGGTCAGCGGCCAGCTCACCGGCGAGCTGGACATGCTCAAAAACGGCATCAACGCCATGGCCAAGGCGCTCTCCGAATACCACGAGGAGATGCAGCAGAACATCGATCAGGCGACCTCGGATCTGCGAGAGACGCTCGAGCAGATCGAGATCCAGAACGTCGAGCTCGACATGGCGAAGAAGCGGGCGCAAGAGGCGGCCCGGGTCAAATCCGAGTTCCTTGCCAACATGTCCCACGAGCTGCGCACCCCGCTCAACGGCGTTATCGGCTTCACCCGCCAGTTGCTCAAGACCAGCCTGACCCCGAGCCAGACCGACTACATGCAGACCATAGAGAAGTCGGCGCGCAACCTGCTCGGGATCATCAACGACATCCTCGACTTTTCCAAGCTGGAGGCGGGCAAGCTGCAGTTGGAGCACATCCCCTTCAGCCTGCGGGACACCCTCAACGAGACCATGCACCTGCTGGGGCCAAGCGCCCACGACAAGCAGCTCGAGCTCTCCTTGCAGGTGGATGCCACCGTGCCGGACTACCTCACCGGCGACCCCATGCGCCTGCAACAGGTGCTGACCAACCTCACCGGCAACGCCATCAAGTTCACCGAGCGGGGCAACGTGGATGTGCGCGTCGAGCAGACCGGGGCCCCCAACGGCAGCAAGGTTCGCCTGCGAGTCCTCATCCGGGATACCGGCATCGGCATCTCGGAGGAGCAGCAGCGCCAGCTGTTCCAGGCCTTCAATCAGGCCGACTCCTCCATCTCCCGCCGCTATGGTGGCACCGGGCTTGGCCTGGTCATCACCCAGAAGCTGGTGCAGCAGATGGGAGGCCAGATCCGTTTCGAGTCCGAGCTTGGCAAGGGCTCCGTCTTCTCCTTCAATCTGGAGCTGGATGTCTCCCCCCTGCCCCAGACCGAGCGGCTGCCGCTGGATCGCATCCTGGGCAAACGGGTCTGGCTGCTGGAGCCGGATCCCTTCACCCACGCCTCCCTGCTCGCCCTGCTGGCCGAATGGCAGCTGGACGTGCACTCCCTGACCATGGCCGACGACTGGCCCGAGATGGGCAGCCAGGACATGGTGATCATCGGCAGCAGCACACTGCATACCCCCCAGCAGGTGATCACCCGCCTCGATGGCCTCAGCGGGCAACAGAACACCATAGTGCTGCTCAGCAGCCATGAACCGGCGCTCTATGACGCCATGCTGGCCCATGGCGCCGCCCACTGCCTCTCCAAGCCCATCAACCACCGCAAGCTGCTGCACGCCCTGCTCTCCCCCGAGGCGGCCAGGCGCACGCCGCTGCCCGCGCCTGCCCCCCACCGGGTACAGGCCGTCAAGGTGCTGGCGGTGGATGACAACGCCGCCAACCTCAAGCTCATCGCCGCCATGCTCAAGGAGATGGTGACCGAGGTGGTGGTGTGCAAGAACGGCAAGGAGGCGGTCAACCTGGCCCAGAGCCAGCCGTTCGACATCATCTTCATGGATATACAGATGCCCGTCATGGATGGCATCAGCGCCACCCAGGCGATCCGCCATCACTCCCTCAACACCGAGACCCCCATAGTCGCGGTCACCGCCCACGCCATCCCGGGCGAGCGGGAACGGCTGATCCGCCAGGGCATGGACGACTACCTGGCCAAGCCCATCGACGAGGGCATGCTGGCGCAGCTCATCACCGACTTCGCCCACAGGCGCCACCAGAACCAGGGGGATCAGCAGATAGACTGGACCCTGGCGGTGCGTCAAGCGGCGGGCAAAGAGGATCTCGCCAGGGAGATGCTGACCATGCTGCTGGCCAGCTTCGACGAGGTGGAACCCATGCTGGACGAGGCGCTGGCGGGAGAGGTGGAGGATGCCGAGGTGCTGGCCCAGCTCCATCGCCTCAACGGCGGCTGTGCCTACTCGGGGGTGCCCGGCCTGCAGCGCCTGCTCTCCCAGCTCGAGCAGCAGCTGCGCGACGGCGTGCCCGTGAGCGAGCTCGAACCCGAGCTGCTGGAGCTGCAAGATGCCCTGGAGCAGGTGAGGCAGGAGGCCCCTCGTTACCTCTCCCTGGCCGAGTGAGGCGCTTTTTCTGACTGCGGGGCCCGCAGATGGTAAAATCGCGCCGTTTCCACAGGAGTCAACATGACCAACAACGATATTCTGCGCCGCCTGCGCTACGCCCTCACCATCAGCAACGATCAGATGGTCGAGATGTTTGCCAAGGGTAACCTGACTGTCACCCACGCCCAGCTCCACAGCTGGTTGCTGAAAGAGGCCGCGGAAGGGGAAGAGCAGGAAGCCGGCTATGCCGCCTGCCCGGACTCGGCCCTGAGCCAGTTCCTCGACGGCTTCATCGCCGTGCGTCGCGGTGTGCGGGAAAATGCCCCGCCCCAGGTGATCCCGAACCGGATCAACAACAACCTGATCCTGCGCAAGCTGCGCATCGGCCTCGACTACAAGGAAGAGGACATGCTGGGCACCCTCAAGCTCGCCAACTTCAACCTCTCCAAGTCCGAGCTGAGCGCCCTGTTCCGTGCCAAGGATCACAAGCACTACCAGGATTGCGGGGATCAGATCCTGCGCAACTTCCTCATCGGCCTCACCGCCAAGTACAGGACAGCGCCATGAGCCCGCGCGCGCGCGTCCCCCTCAGACAGCGCGCCTGAGCCATGGGCCAGCGCACCTGCCCCCCGTCATTCCGCCTGGGCGGCAGGCCGCGCTGGCCAGCGCTTCTTTTCAGTGCCCCCTGGCCAGGCAGGTGCCGCACCATACTGCTGTCACTCTGCCTGCTCGGGCTCGGCGCCTGCCAACCGGCGCCTTATCAGCTCAACACCCGTCATGTCAGCGCCAACCAGAATGAGCGCATCGCCTTTCTGATCCTCCACTATACCGACGAGGACGACGCCCGCTCCCTGCGCCTGCTGACCGAACCCGAGCACAAGGTGAGTGCCCACTACCTGATCCCCCGCGATACCGACGAGCGGCCGCTTCCCGTTTACCAGCTGGTGCCCGACAGCCAGCGCGCCTGGCACGCCGGTCGCAGCCGCTGGCATCAGTATGCCGGGCTCAATGCCAGCTCCCTCGGCATCGAGATAGTCAATCTGGGTTATCCCACGGAAGACGAAGCCCTGCCCGCTCACCAGCGGCGCTGGCAACCCTATACCCGGGCCCAGATCGCCGCCCTCGGCGCTCTGGCCCGGGATCTGGTCGATCGCTACCACATTCCCCCCACCCAGGTGCTGGCCCACAGCGACATAGCCCCCGAACGCAAGCAGGATCCCGGCCCCCACTTCCCCTGGCGCGAGCTGGCCCTGCACCATGGCGTCGGCGCCTGGCCAGACGAGGCCAGGGTGGCCGAGCTGCGCCAGGCACAGTTCATCCCCTGGGATGCGCTGCAATGGCAGCAGCGGCTCGCCCGCTACGGCTACGGCCTCCCCCAGCACGGCGCCTGGGATGAGCAGAGCCGCGCCGCCATGCGTGCCTTCCAGCTCCATTTCCGTCCCGCCCTGATCACCGGTGAGCCGGATGCCGAGTGCCAGGCCATCCTGATGGCCCTGCTGGAGCGGTACTTTCCCGAGCCGGGCTGATGTTGTCCCGATATTTCCGCTAACGCAGCGTGTTCCCAAGTCGCGATGCCCGCCTTCCAGCTCCATTTCCGCCCCGCATAGATCACCTCACCGGTGAGCCGGATGCCGAGTGCCAGGCCATCCTGATGGCCCTGCTGGAGCGGTACTTTCCCGAGCCGGGCTGAGCCCCCCCGAAAACAACAAGGGACGCCGAGGCGTCCCTTGTCTGTGCGATGCAGGCAGACCGGCATCAGATCCCCTGACGGGCTTCCTGCATCAAAAGGCGCATGTCGCTCACGGCCTTGGCCAGACCGTCGAAGGCGGCACGGCCTATGATGGCGTGGCCGATGTTGAGCTCATAGAGCTCGGGAATGGCGGCGATGGCCTTGACGTTGTGGTAGTGCAGGCCATGGCCGGCATTGACCTTCAAGCCCTTGCCGGCGGCATAGGAGGCGCCGGCGGCGATGCGCTTGAACTCGGCGTTGCGCTCCGCATCCGTGGTGGCATCGGCATAGCGGCCGGTGTGGATCTCGATGAAGGGGGCACCACTCTCGGCGGCCGCATCGATCTGGATGGGGTCGGCGTCGATGAAGAGCGACACCTGGGCACCGACGGCGGCGAGGCGGGTCACCGCATCGGTCACCTTGGCCAGCTGACCGGCCACGTCCAGGCCACCCTCAGTGGTCACCTCGGTGCGCTTCTCCGGTACCAGGCAGACGAACTGGGGCTTGATACGGCAGGCGATGCCGATCATCTCCTCGGTCACCGCCATCTCCAGGTTCATTCTGGTCTGGATGGTCTGGCGCAGTATCTCCACGTCGCGGTCGGTGATGTGGCGGCGATCTTCACGCAGGTGAACCGTAATGCCATCGGCACCGGCCTGCTCGGCCACGAAGGCGGCCTGGACAGGATCCGGATACTGGGTGCCGCGGGCATTGCGCAGGGTGGCGATATGGTCGATGTTCACACCCAGATAGATTTCACTCATTGAGGACTCCTTGAAACTCTTCATCTGTTGACTGCGCGGTCAGCGAATCACTCCGCGCCAATATCCATATGTCTGTAATCTGTGTCAGCCTTGCATGCTGGCTTTGCGTTTTAAAAACAGCTCCCGGCTCTTGAGCTGGCGTTTGCCAAGGTAGGGCTGCAGCGCCAGCCGGCTGAAGCGCTTGGCCGCCTGCAGCAAGGGAGGGGTATCGAATCGCCCCTCGGCGAAGGCCAGCAGGTGGGCGCCGAGAAACAGGGTACGGGGATCCGGCGCCCGCTCGCAAGCGACAAAACCGAGCTCCCGCTCGAAGCCGTAGAGCAGATCGGGCTGGATCGGGGTGTCGTTGTCGGCGGCATATTCGAAATCCACCGCATAGCCCAAGGCCTGCAACAGCAGGAACTCGAAGCGGCGCAGGGGCAGCTCCGGCGTCTCGCCATCCGCCAGCGCCATCAGGGCACGGGCATAAGCATCGAACACCTCGGGGAAGGGGGTATGGGCTTCGAGCAGGTAGTAGACCAGCTCGTTGAGATAGAGGCCGTAGAAGAGGCGATCGCCACCGAGTCGCAGGGAGTGATCCGGGCATTCGACCTGGGCGAGGTTCTTGAGATCGCCCTTGCCACGCCAGCTCATGGTGAGCAGGGTGAAGGGTTGCAGCAGCCCCTTCAGAGGGGAGCGTGGCCCGCGGGAACCGCGAGCCACCAGGGTAAATCTGCCGCTATCCTGGGTGAAGACCTCGACCAGCTGGCTGGTCTCCCGATAGGGCCGACTGTGGATGACGAAAGCCGGGTTCAGCAATCCGTCAGCGCCGCTTAGTCATCGCCGTAACCGAGACTGCGCAGGGCACGCTCGTCATCGGCCCAGCCGGACTTGACCTTGACCCACAGCTCCAGGTGCACCTTGTTCTGGAACAGCCGTTCCATGTCGAGGCGCGCTTCGGTACCTATGGTCTTGATCTTCTCGCCCTTGTTGCCGATGACCATCTTCTTCTGGCCATCGCGCTCCACCAGGATCAGGCCGTGAATGTGGTAGAGGCCGTTCTCTTCCACCTTGAAGCGCTCGATCTCCACCGTCACCGAGTAGGGCAGCTCCTCGCCGGTGAAGCGCATCAGCTTCTCGCGGATGATCTCGGAGGCCATGAAGCGGGACGAACGGTCGGTCACGTAGTCTTCCGGGAAGAAGTGAACGTTCTCCGGCAGCAACGGCTTGGCCCACTCGCGGATCTTCTCCACGTTGGTGCCCTTCTCGGCACTGATGGGCAGAATGTGGGCAAAGTTCATCTGCTGGCCCAGCCACTCCAGGTGGGGCAGCAGATCTTCTTTCTCTTTGACGTTGTCGATCTTGTTGACCGCCAGCACCACGGGACAGTGCAGGTGGCGCAACTTGCCGAGCACCATCTCGTCATCCTTGGTCCAGTGGGTGCCGTCGACCATGAAGACCACCATGGCCACGTCCCCCAGGGAGCTGGTGGCGGCGCGGTTCATCAGGCGGTTGATGGCCCGCTTCTCTTCGATGTGCAGACCCGGGGTATCCACATAGATGGTCTGGTAGTTATCCTCGGTGTCGATCCCCAGGATCCGGTGACGGGTGGTCTGGGGCTTCTTCGAGGTGATGCTGACCTTCTGGCCAAGCAGCTTGTTGAGCAGGGTGGACTTGCCCACGTTGGGGCGGCCCACTATGGCGACAAAGCCGCAATAGGTAGTATCTGTCATGACAGTTTTTCCAGTGCTTGCTGCGCCGCGGCCTGTTCGGCCTTGCGGCGGCTGGTGCCGACCCCGACCAGCGGACCATCCAGGCCATCCACGTCACACTGGACGGTGAACTCCTGGTTGTGGGCTTCGCCCTTGACGTTGGTCACTGTGTAGGTCGGCAGGGATTTGCGGCTTCCCTGCAAAATTTCCTGCAGCCGGGTCTTGGGATCCTTCTGCTCGATGCCGGGCTTGATTTCATCCAGGCGGCTGGCGTACCAGCCGAGCAACAGGGTCCGCACCCGCTCCAGATCGGTATCCAGATAGACGGCGCCGATCACCGCCTCGACAGTGTCGGCCAGGATAGACTCGCGACGGAACCCGCCGCTTTTCAGCTCGCCGGGCCCCAGGATCAGGTGATCCCCGAGGTCAAACTCCCGGCCGAGTTCGGCCAGCGTCTTCTCCCGCACCAGGGTGGCGCGCATCCGGCTGAGGTCCCCTTCCGCCGCTTGCGGGAAGCGGTGGAAGAGGTCATCGGCAATCACCAGACTCAGGATGGAGTCCCCCAGAAATTCCAGTCGCTCGTTGTGACGGGAACCGGCGCTGCGGTGGGTCAGCGCCCGGGTCAGCAGCTCTTGATCCTGAAAGACATGCCCGAGACGGGACTGCAGTCTGTTCATCTTGATATTCATTTACTTGATTCCGCCAATGCGGTTGAAGCGCACACCGGTCGGCACCCAGCCTGGCAAGCTGGATCCTTCCTCGCGCTCAAATTCGAAACTGATCCAGATGGCAACCGCCTTGCCCACCAGGTTCTGCTCGGGCACGAAGCCCCAGAAACGACTGTCGGTACTGTTGTCGCGGTTGTCACCCATCACGAAATAGTGGCCTTCCGGCACCACCCACTCATCCGGGTAGGTGCCGGGCTGGCGATAGTAGCGATCCACCAGGTCCGGCATCAGGGGGTTGCGCAGGGTCTCGTGAGAAACTGTGCCCAACTGTTCGGTGTAGCGATCCAGCGGGATCCCCATCTGGCTGAACTCACCCCGTTGCTCGAACTTGACGTCGAGCTTCTTGAAGCCCGGGCACGTTTTCCCTTCCTGCTCCTCGCACTTGGGCCGGATCATCAGCTCCTTGTTGCGATAGATCACCCGATCGCCGGGCATGCCGACCACCCGCTTGATGTAGTCCACCCGGGTATCCAGCGGATACTTGAACACCACCACGTCGCCACGCTCGGGAGAACCCGTCTCGAGGAACTTGGTGTTGGTCACGGGATCACGCAGGCCGTAAGCGAACTTCTCCACCAGGATGAAGTCGCCCACCAGCAGGGTGGGCATCATGGAACCAGACGGGATCTGGAACGGCTCGAAGATGAAGGAACGCAGGATCAGCACCAGCGCGATGACCGGGAAGACACCGCCGGTCTGCTCGATCCAGACCGGCATGGGGGCCACCTTGGCCAGGGTCTTCTCATCGATGTTCGAGCCGGCGTTGGCACGGGCGGCCGCAATCTTGGCCGCCCGCTGCTTGGACCAGACCAGCTTGTCGACTGTCCAGATGATGCCGGTCAGCAGAGTGACTATGGCCAGGATCAGGGAAAAGGTGCTTGCCATCTATTAATCCTTTCCGACGTGGAGAATGGCGAGGAAGGCCTCTTGCGGCACGTCGACACGGCCCAGGGACTTCATCCGCTTCTTGCCTTCTTTCTGCTTGTTCAGCAGCTTCTTCTTCCGGCTCACGTCACCGCCGTAGCACTTGGCGGTCACGTCCTTGCGCAGGGCCTTGACCGTGCTGCGGGCGATGATCTGGTTGCCGATGGACGCCTGGATGGCGATGTCGAACATCTGGCGCGGGATCAGCTCGCGCATCTTCTCCACCACCTGGCGACCGCGATACTGGGCGTTCTCCTTGTGGGTGATGATGGCCAGGGCATCGACGCGCTCACCGTTGATCATGATGTCCAGACGGACCATGTCGGAGGTTTCGAAGCGCTTGAAGCCGTAATCCAGGGAGGCGTAGCCGCGACTGGTGGATTTGAGGCGGTCGAAGAAATCGAGCACCACTTCCGCCATCGGGATCTCGTAGGTCAGCGCCACCTGCTTGCCGTGATAGACCATGTTGGTCTGCACGCCACGCTTCTCGATACAGAGGGTGATCACGTTGCCCATGTACTCCTGGGGCAACAGGATGTTGCACTCGGCGATGGGTTCGCGCATCTCTTTGATGTTGTTGACCGCAGGCATGGCCGCCGGGCTGTCGATGTGGATGGTCTCGCCGTTGTTCAGCTCGATTTCATACACTACGGTCGGTGCCGTGGTGATGAGATCCAGATCGTATTCCCGCTCCAGACGCTCCTGGATGATCTCCATGTGCAGCATGCCGAGGAAGCCACAACGGAAGCCGAAGCCCAGCGCGGTGGAGCTTTCCGGCTCGAAGAACAGGGAGGCATCGTTCAGGGAGAGCTTGTCGAGGGCGTCACGGAACGACTCGTAGTCATCGCTGGAGATGGGGAACAGACCCGCATAGACCTGCGGCTTCACCTTCTTGAAACCGGCCAGCGCCTTGTCGGCACCGTTCTTGGCCTGCGTCAGGGTATCGCCCACAGGGGCGCCATGGATGTCCTTGATGCCGCAGACGACCCAACCTACCTCGCCACAACCCAGGCCCATGGTGTCCACCTGCTTGGGGGTGAAGATACCAATGCGATCCACGCCCCACACCTGACCGGTGCTCATCACCTTGATCTTGTCGTTCTTCTTGAGGGAACCGTTCTTGATCCGCACCAGGGAGACAACCCCCAGGTAGGAGTCGAACCAGGAGTCGATGATCAGCGCCTGCAGCGGAGCATCCGGATCACCTTCCGGTGCCGGGATGCGGGCCACTATCTCTTCCAGCACCAGATCGACACCCAGGCCGGTCTTGGCGGAGCAGCGCACCGCATCCACCGCGTCTATGCCGACGATGTCCTCGATCTCTTCCGCAACCCGCTCGGGTTCTGCGGCAGGCAGATCGATCTTGTTCAGGATGGGCACCACTTCCAGCTCCATCTCCATGGCGGTGTAGCAGTTGGCCAGAGTCTGTGCCTCAACCCCCTGACCGGCATCCACCACCAGCAGAGCCCCTTCACAGGCAGCCAGGGAGCGAGAAACCTCGTAGGAGAAATCCACGTGGCCCGGGGTGTCGATAAAGTTCAGCTGATAGGTGTTACCGTCTTGTGCCTGGTAGTTCAGGGTCACACTCTGTGCTTTGATGGTAATGCCGCGCTCGCGCTCCAGATCCATGGAGTCAAGCACCTGAGCCTGCATCTCGCGGTCGGACAGGCCGCCACAAGTCTGGATCAAACGGTCCGACAGGGTCGATTTACCGTGGTCGATGTGCGCAATAATCGAAAAGTTACGAATGTGTTTCATCGAGCAAGAATCACTCAAAATTAAGTTAGGGTCGGATATGAGGGCAGGATTTTACTGGATAACCCGGTCGACGGCCAATCTTTAGTCGGCGGGCACCAGAAATAGCGCCTTGTCTGGCGGGCCCTCGGCACCAAAACGGCGGCGACGGAGCCAGAAAAGGGTGGCGCCGCTCAGGAGAGGTGGCGGGTATTGAGTACCACACCGAGCATGCGGGGACCATATTCCCCTTGCTCGAGCCGGGCAGAAAAGTAACGAACCAGTAAAAATCCGATGGTGCCGCCGAGCAGGCAACTGAGGATGGTGACGCCCTCCCCCGCCGACAGCAGCGGCGCCAGCCAGAGCTGACCCAGCAGGGCACCGAGCAGCAGGCAGAACAGCGGCAGCACATAGACCAGGGCCGCGCCGCGCAGGATGCTCGCCTGGGGAATGCCGAGCCTGATCTGCTGACCGACCATGACCTCGCCGGTCAGTGCCACCCGCAGGCGCTGCGACTTCAGGGGAAAGGCCTTGGCGACGGTGCCGGTACCGCAGTTTGACTGCTGATGGCAGCCGCTGCAGGCGGAGCGCCGTTCGCACTCCACCCAGGCAAAAGCCCCCTCGACGGCCACCACGGTTGCCAGCTCTTCGCTCATGTTACTCACAGGATGACTCCAGACGAACGGCTATGGATTTACCCGATCTCAGCACGCTCGTCCCGGTTCGGCAAGTGGCAGCATGCCGCCTCACTGAACCGCCTCGTTGCGAGCCAGCGGCTGCACCGACTCGGCGATGCGCTTGGCCGTCTCGGTGGGGACTTCCCCGACCACGGTGATCTCCACCCCGACCTCGTTGACGAAGCTCACCAGCGAGGTGGCCCCCTGGCGGATCAACTGCTGGCGCACCGCCTGCTTGGGATCGACCCGGGAGACGTAGACGGAGAGATCCACCACGCCGTCCGACAGCATCATGTAGTCCACCGGCAGGCTGGTGCTGACCAGTTGGTGCCTGTCCTGAGAGAGCACCTTGAATCCACCCGGCAGCCAGGTCAGGTGCCAGTTCAGGGTCTGCTGGGGGGCGGGATAGGCGTCTTCCAATGCCAGCGCATCGGGCAGCTTGCTGCGGGCCAGGGTGACAAGCCAGGGCGCGGGCGCCGGCTGCCTGTCCAGATCCACCCCAAGCACCTGCTCGACCAGGTTGCCCTCCTTGTCCACCATGTCCACCCGCAGCAGCAGATGACTCTGCTCGTCGACCCAGAGCACAAAACCGTACTTGTCAGCCTCCTTGGGCACCAGTCTCACGACCTGGGCCACCAGGCCGGCCACCCGGCTGCGACCGGCCAGCACGGGATCATAGCTCTCCAGCACCCGGGGCAGCGGCATCTTCACCAGGCTCGACCAGACGCCCGGGAAACGCGCCCCCTTGAGGGTGTAGGGTTCGTGGGTGTTTTCGAAGAAGGTGTATTCATTCTGGCGTTGCAGATACTCCACCGTCTTGCCGTCGAGATAACTCAGATGAGCGACCTCCTTGCCATCGATCACCCCGTGGCTGAAGCGAATGGGCTCGAGGCGTCCCTGACGGGCCTTGACCATGGACAACTCAAAATTTTGTTGCGAAACGGCACTCTGCATCTGCTGCAACAAGGCCTCGGCCGACAGATCGTCGGCCGAGGCCTTGGCACAAATCAGCAGGAGAGAGGCCAGCAGAATGAGGCTGGACTGGCGCACGGTCTGATCCCTAAAGATGCGTTATTCCTGAATCTGCTTGTCTTGCAGCAGACGCTGTTGCAATTGATGGTCTCGCAGGAAGGCGTTGATACGCTCGCGCTGCTCCTGCATCTGTTGCTCGTTCAAGCCTTGCTGGCGAGGAGTGGCACGGTTGCCCTCCTGGGGGTAGTGCACGCTCACTGGCGTCGCACTGCCACCGACCGGTATGGTGTTGAGCACAGGGTTGGCCGGCATGCCGTCGTTGCCCTGATACTGCTGCACCCCGAAGATGACGGCGGCAGCCACGGAGGCAGCAATGGCATACTGCCCCATTTGCTGACCAAAGCGACGGATCAGAGGTATCACCTTGCCAGCCGGTTTCAGCTGGGGGGCAACGGGTTGCACCGGCTTGGGCGCCAGTATGACGGGTTCGTCTTCCAGTGCCAGCATGATGCTGTCACTGAGATCCAGTTGCAGATTGACCGGCAGGTCTCCCCGCATGGCATCACCGATCAGATGGTAACGAGCCCAGGTATCTTGCAGAGCGGGATCCGTTCCCAGCTCGTTCAGAACCTCCATGTCGCTGAGGTCACCATCCATCAGGGCTGAAAGTTGCTCTTTATTTGCCATAAGTTTGCCTGTCTTTCCCCAGTTTAATTCTCGATCAGAGGTTGCAGCTTTTTATCGATTGCTTCCCTCGCCCGAAAGATACGGGATCTCACCGTACCCACAGGGCAATCCATGATCTCCGCAATCTCTTCGTAGCTCAGCCCTTCCATTTCACGAAGGGTGATCGCTGTTCTCAAGTCTTCTGGCAAGGCTTCTATGGCGGCAAACACAGTGCGCTTGATCTCGTCGGTCAGCGCCAGGTTTTCCGGGGTGGCCACTTCTTGCAGGGCTTCACCACCACCATAATATTCAGCCTCGTCCGCTTCGACATCACTGCTGGGCGGTCTGCGCCCCTGTGAGGTCAGGTAATTTTTGGCCGTGTTGACGGCGATCCGATACAACCAGGTGTAAAACGCGCTCTCGCCACGGAATGTCGGCAACGCACGGTAAGCCTTGATAAAGGCCTCCTGCGCCACATCCGGCACATCGCCCGGATTGTTGACATACCTAGCCACCAGGTTGACCACCTTATGCTGGTATTTTCTTACCAACAGGTTGAATGCATTTTTATCGCCACGCTGGACCCGTTCAACCAGCTGTTCGTCCAGTAGATTCTGGTCGCTCATCAGAGCCGTAAAACCCCCATCAGGTTATCGTTCTTCTTTTCCGGCCCCTTCTAAGCGCACAAGTTCAGACAGGAGGAATCAGAGAAAGTTCGCTTGCATTGAAAAAAATGTGATGCGAGCTGCATCACAACCCCCCTTGGGCTACCATGGGGCCAGTTCTTAATCCAGGCCAATGATACTTATGAAAGCAAGTGTTGAATACCTTTGCGACGTACTGATCATTGGCAGCGGTGCCGCCGGTCTGTCCCTCGCGTTGCGATTGGCAGACCAGGCCAAAGTCCTGGTTCTGAGCAAGGGGCCCATCAGTGAGGGGGCCACTCTCTATGCGCAAGGAGGCATCGCTGCCGTGTTCGACGAGACCGACAGCATCGAATCCCATGTGAGCGACACGCTCAACGCCGGCGCCGGGTTGTGTGACCCGGCCGTGGTGGAGTTCACCGCCCGCAACGCCCGCGACTCCATCCAGTGGCTGATCCAGCAGGGCGTGCCCTTCGATCAGGAAGAGGATGCCGAGGGGGAATCCCACTATCACCTGACCCGGGAAGGGGGCCACAGCCATCGCCGCATCTTCCACGCGGCGGACGCCACCGGCAAGGCAGTGCAGCTCACCCTGATCGATCAGGTCCGCGCCCACCCCAACATCCAGCTGATGGAGCGCTTCAACGCGGTCGACCTCATCACCACTCGCAAGCTGGACCTGCCGGGCAACAGGGTGCTCGGCGCCTATGTCTGGAACCGCAACGTCGAGCAGGTCGAGGTGATCCGCGCCCGTTTCGTGGCACTGGCCACCGGCGGCGCCTCCAAGGTGTACCAATACACCTCCAACCCGGACGTGAGCTCGGGGGACGGCATCGCCATGGCGTGGCGCGCCGGCTGCCGGGTGGCGAACCTGGAGTTCAACCAGTTCCACCCCACCAGCCTGTTCCACCCCGATGATCCCAACTTCCTGCTGACCGAAGCCCTGCGCGGGGAAGGGGCCTATCTGCGCCGTCCCGACGGCAGCCGCTTTATGCCGGACTTCGACGAGCGGGCCGAACTGGCGCCGCGGGACATAGTCGCCCGCGCCATCGACCACGAGATGAAGCGGCTCGGCGCCGACTGCATGTATCTGGATATCAGCCACAAGCCGGCGGATTTCATCATCAAGCACTTCCCGACCATCCACGAGCGCTGCCTTGCGGTCGGCATCGACATCACCAAGGAGGCCATGCCCATAGTACCGGCGGCCCACTACACCTGTGGCGGCGTGATGATAGACAACAACGGCCAGACCGACATCCCGGGTCTCTACGCCATCGGCGAGGTGACCTACACCGGGCTGCACGGTGCCAACCGCATGGCGTCCAACTCCCTGCTCGAATGCGTGGTCTACGCCCATCAGGCGGGGGCCGACATCCTGGCCAAGCTGCCCACCAGCGTGGAGCCGCCGAGCCTGCCCGCCTGGGACGAGAGCCAGGTGGATGACTCGGACGAGCAGGTGGTGATCCAGCACAACTGGCACGAGCTGCGGCTGATGATGTGGGATTACGTGGGGATAGTGCGCACCAACAAGCGCCTGGCCCGCGCCAAGCGCCGCATCGACCTGCTCAAGCAGGAGGTGCAGGAGTACTATGCGAACTTCCGGGTCTCCAACAACCTGCTGGAGCTGCGCAACCTGTTGCAGGTGGCCGAGCTCATCGTCAACTGTGCCCTGGAGCGCAAGGAGTCCCGCGGACTGCACTATAACCTCGACTACCCGGACATGCAGCCGAATCCCAAGCCGACGGTACTGACGCCGGATCGGGAGTGATCCGGCACAAGCCAGAGGCGTGTTGCGGACTGCACTGCCTGCACCCGGACGACCCGGACAGGCAGCCGAATCCCAAGCCGACTGTGCTGACGCCGGAACGGGAGTAAACAACCCACCGCAGTCCATCAGATGACCCCGCTTCGGCGGGGTCATTTATTGGGGGCAAGATGGGGTCAGCGAGGAACGGCGAGGTGAATGGCGCGGGCCAGGGCGCGGTAGTGCTCGGGTGCCAGGGCGTCGGAGAAGAGCCAGAGGTGGCACTCGGCGCCCTCTTCTGCCACCAGCCTCAGCCAGAGTACCCCGGGCAGGATGCGGCTGCGGTCATCCAGGCGATGGCGCCGGCCCTGCCACTCCAGCCACTCCCCATCCCAGAGCAGCGCCTGGCGCCCTTGCGTGACGGGGCGCCAGGCCAGCCAGAGCCCCAGCAACCAGCAGGGGAGAAACAGCCCCCATTGCCAGCCCTGGATCAGGCTGGCGGTGGGCCATAACAACAGCCCAAACAGGGCAAGCAGCAGCAGGCGCTGCCGCCGGGAGGGAATGACGGGCATCAGGACCCGCATCGGGGCTCAGCTCAGGCGATCATGACGGGCCTGATTGCGCTCCAGGATCAGGGGGATCATGGCGGCGAAATCGGGGTCGCCCGGCACACCGTGGCCCATGCTCCAGCGGAACAGCTCGGGATCCTCGCACTCCAGCAGACGGATGAAGGTCTGCTGCTCGGCCTCGCTCAGGGAGTCGAACTCGTGCTCGAAAAAGGGCATAAAGATCACATCCAGCTCGAGCATGCCGCGACGGCAGGCCCACTTCAGGCGGGACTTTTCAATTGGGCTCAACATGGAACTCTCCTTACAAAGACCCGGGGATGGTAGCAGCTGGATTTTCCGGCTGACAAACATTCCTTACGTCTTTACCATGCAGGTCACATACTTTCTGTCTCTGGAATACCATCGTGAGCCTGCCGACCCCAGTTCTTCCTGCCGAGCCAACCCTGTTTTCCCTGACCGATCTGGCCATCACCCGCCTCACCGGCAATGATCGCGTGAAATATCTGCAAGGCCAGGTCACCTGTGACGTCAACGCCCTGCAACCGGGTCAGAGCACCCTCGGCGGCCATTGCGATCCCAAGGGCAAGCTGTGGAGCGATTTTCGCCTGCTCTGCCTCGATGAGAGCCTGCTGCTGCTGACCAAGCCGTCGGTGCTGGCGCGCCAGCTGCCCGAACTCAAGAAGTTTGCGGTGTTCGCCAAGGTGGAGATCGGCGAGTTCCAGGGCCAGGCGGTCGGCCTGGCCGGTCAGGGCACGGATGCCTGGATCGCGGCGCAATACGGCCTTCAGGAAACCGGCCTTGTCGAGGGCGGCATGGCGGTCAAGGTGGAAGCCGATCGCTGGCTGCTGGCAAGCGAGTCGCCACTGACACTGGATCTGCCTGCTGGCAACGAAGCGCTCTGGTGGGGTCTGGACATCAAGGCAGGCATCCCGCACCTGGAGGCGGTCCATCAGGGTGAGTACATTCCCCAGATGCTGAACCTGCAGGCCCTGGACGGTATCAGCTTCACCAAGGGCTGCTACATGGGGCAGGAGATAGTGGCCCGAGCCAAGTATCGCGGCGCCAACAACCGCGCCCTCTTCGTGCTGGCCGGGCAGGCCAGTGGCCCCGTGGCCAGCGGCGATACCCTGGAGATCCAGCTCGGTGACAACTGGCGGCGCAGCGGCATGGTGCTGAACGCCTGGCAGCAGGATGGCCAGGTGTGGCTCACCGCCGTGCTGCCCAAGGACACCGAGGCCGATGCCAGCTTCCGCCTCAAGCAGGAGGAAGGCTCCCGCCTCGCCCTGCAACCCCTGCCCTACTCCCTGACCGACTAAGGTCCGCTAACGAGGCACCCGCGCCAACAGGGCCTCCTTCAACCAGCGCCCCGCCTGCCCGAGCGGGCGGGCGCGATACCACTGCAACTCCAGCTCCAGCTCGGCCTGGGGAAGGAAATCCGGCTTGAGTACCACCAGCTCCCCCCGCGCCAGCGGCCGGTGCAGCAGAAACTCGGGTACCGCAGACCACCCCAGCCCCAGCTTGACCAGCTCCAGGATCCCGAGATCCCCCTCGACCCACCACACCTGGGACGAGAGGCGGAAGCGATGGCGCTCCGTGCCCTCCCGCCGTCCCGTCACCATCAGCTGGCGGGCCCCTTGCAAGTCGCTCTCGTGCAGCGGCGTCTTGTGGGCCAGGGGGTGATCCGGAGAGACCACCAGGGGCATGGCGACACTCCCCAGGGAGCGGGAGACCAGCTCCCGCTCCGGGTGCGCCTTCTGGTAGCTGATGCCGAGCTGGGCCCGCCCGCTCTTGAGCAGCTCGGTCACATCCTCCATCAGCGGGAACAGCAGCTCCAGCTCCACCGTCGGATAGCGGCCGGCGAACTCCTCCAGCAGGGCACCGAGCCAGGGCAGGTGGGAGTCATCGTCGATGGCCAGGGTGAGGCGCGACTCTATGCCGCTGGCCAGCTCCCCGGCAATGGCCTGCAGCCGCTCGCTCTGGGCCAGCAGCACCCCCGCCTCCTGGCTGATGCGGGCCCCCGCCTCGGTCAGCACGGGGTAGCGGCCGCTGCGATCAAACAGCTCGAGACCGAGATCTATCTCCAGGTTGGCGATGGCGGTGCTCACCACCGACTGCGCCTTGCCCAGGCTGCGCGCCGCCGCCGAGAAAGATCCCGTCTCGGCGGCCGCCAGCAACGCCTTGAATTGTTCCAGTGAAGGGGTCATTCGCCTGCTCCTGCCCTGATTATTGCACCCAGATCCATCTATTTTAGCGATAGATACCAACGTGAACCTATCGAAAAATAGCGATAAATTGGCCGCCATACCCACCCGGAAAGAGAAACAGAGAGACAGACCATGCGTAATACCCGTGATCGCCTGCGCCACGCCATCGGCTTCGAATTGATTGGCCTGCTGATCGCCGCCCCCCTGGCAAGCTGGGTCACCGGCGTCGGTCTCAACCACATGGGCCCCCTGGCCCTGTTTTTCTCGGTGGTCGCCACCGTCTGGAACTATGTCTACAACATCGGGGTGGACAGGCTGCTGCTGCGCCTGCAGGGCCATACCCACAAGAGCCTGTGGCAACGGGTGCTGCATACCTTGGGTTTCGAGGGGGGCTTGCTGATCGTCGCCCTGCCGGTGATGTCCTGGTGGCTCGACATCGGCTTGCTGGAGGCGCTGGTGCTGGATCTGGGCTTCGTGCTGTTCTACCTGGTCTATGCCTTCGTCTACAACTGGAGCTATGACAAGGTGTTCCCCATCCCGGGCCAGGGGGCGCGGCCGGTCACGGGGTGACAAGAGAAGGGATAAAACGAGGCACCATCATGCGACTGGCATGATGGTGCTGATCTGGATCCTCGAGGGGCAAGTATTCAGGCTTGCGCCTTCACCTCGTCGGCAGGGGCCTCGGTCTGGGCCGTTTCCTGGTTCAGCATGGCCTCGAGGTCGCTCTGATACTGGTTCAGCATGCGCTGGGCCGCGACCATGTCCCCCTTGTGCAGACGCTCGAACAGATGGTGTTGCACCACGCCATTGAGGTACTCCACCGTGATGGGTTGCTCCAGGGCAGACAGCAACTCCTCTTTTTCCAGCTCCGCATTGATTTCATCGACACTGGTACGCAGCAGACCGGCCAGTTGCACCAACATGCGGCGCTCGCCTTCACGCAACAGGCTCAACATGCGGTTTCTCTGCTGCTCATTCTGTTGGGTCATACATTTCCTTACGTAGAGTGGGAACAAGCCCGCTCATTCTGCCCTGTCCTTTTCACAGCGTCTATCTCGGGCGCATCACTAATTGAGCGTCCCGCCAGCGGGGCGCGGGCCGGGTGCTATTTGCCCCTTTGCCCGGTATAGTAACCGTTGTTCCAGAGGGCCTTTGCGCCCCCGCTGACGAGACCGCCGACCCCATGACCGACGCCATTCTGGTGCTCTGCACCTGCCCTGATGAAGCCAGTGCCGACCTCATCTGCGAGCAACTGCTCGACCAGCGCCTCGCCGCCTGCATCAATCAGCTGCCAGGGCTCACCTCCGTCTATCGCTGGCAGGGGAAGACTGAACGGGCACGGGAGATCCAGCTCATCATCAAATCCCGCCAGCCGCTCTTTGCCGAGCTCGAGCGGTGCATCCTGGCTCACCACCCCTACCAGGTGCCGGAGATCCTGGCGATCCCCGCCAGCCAGGGTCATCAAGCCTACCTCGACTGGTTGACACAGGAGACCTCATGACTCTGCGACCCCTGCTTTTCCCCCTGCTGCTCCTGCTGAGCCTGATCGCGGCCCCCGCCCAGGCCAGCAGTCAGGATCTGCTCGGCAGCCTCGGCATCCAGGCCAGTGCCCAGCCGAAGTTTCTGAAAGTCGACGAGGCCTTCGTCCTCGAGAGCGAGCAGCAGGGAAACAAGCTGCTGCTGACCCTGCGCCTCGCCGACGGTTACTACCTCTATCGCCACAGCATCAGCGTCAAGGGGGACAACCTCGCCTTCGAGCCCCCAGTGCTGCCCGCAGGCACCGAGCATGAGGATGACTTCTTCGGCAAGACCCGGGTCTTCTATCAGGAGCTGCAGATCCCCGTCACCCTGACCCAGGTGGGGGACGCCGCCAGCCTCAGGATAAGCTATCAGGGTTGCACCGACGGCCTCTGCTATCCCCCCACCGACAAGCGGATCCCGGTGCAGCCCCTCGCGGCCACCGGCGACGCCGGGCAGACAGGCTCCGCTGACGCCATCGAGGCGCCGGCCAGCAGCCAGCAGGACAGACTGGCGGCGGCCCTCGGCAGCCAGGGCTTCTGGCTCAGCATCGCCGCCTTCTTTGCGCTGGGGCTGGGGCTTGCCTTCACCCCCTGCGTCTTCCCCATGTACCCCATTTTGACCGGCATCATCGCCGGTGCCGGTCAGCACCTATCCACCCGCCGCGCCTTCCTGCTCTCCTTCGTCTATGTGCAGGGGATGGCGGTCACCTACACCCTGCTCGGGCTGGTGGTCGCCTCGGCGGGGCTGAAGTTCCAAGCGGCGCTGCAGCACCCCTATGTGCTGATCGGCCTCTCGGTGATGTTCGTGCTGCTGGCGCTCTCCATGTTCGGGCTCTACAGCCTGCAACTGCCGAGCAGCCTGCAAACCCGGCTCTCCGGCCTCTCCAACCGCCAGCAGGGCGGCTCCGTTGTCGGGGTCACCATCATGGGGATGATCTCCGGCCTGGTCTGCTCCCCCTGCACCACGGCGCCGCTCTCCGGCGCGCTTATCTATGTGGCCCAGAGCGGCGATCTCTGGCTCGGTGGTGCGGCCCTCTATGCCCTGTCGCTCGGCATGGGGCTGCCGCTGCTGCTGCTCGGCACCTCGGGGGGCAAGTTGCTGCCCAAGGCGGGCGCCTGGATGGATGTGATCAAGCAACTGTTTGGTTTTGCGTTGCTGGCGGTGCCCATCCTGCTGCTGTCACGGCTCTTGAGCGACCAGGTCGCCACCCTGCTCTGGCTCGGCTGGGGGCTGGTGCTGTGCGGCTATCTCTATCACCACAACCAGCATCGCCCCCACTCGGTGGGCAAGAGTCTCGGCGGCTTCGTGCTGCTGCTGGCGATGATGGGCCTGGTGGTGATGGGCAAGGATCTGCTGCTGCCCGAGCCTGGCGTCAAGGCCAGTACCGAAACCCAGGCTCCCCGGTTTGTCCGCATCAAGACCCTGGATGACCTCAAGACCCGGCTCGAGGCCGCCCGCGGCAAGCCGGTGCTGCTGGACCTCTACGCCGACTGGTGCGTGGCCTGCAAGGAGTTCGAGCACAAGACCTTCAGCGATCCCGAGGTGCGGGCGCGCTTCGCCGACATGGTGCTGCTGCAGGCGGACGTCACCGCCAACGACGATGCCGATGTGGATCTGCTCAACGGCCTGAACGTGCTGGGGCTGCCGACCCTGATCTTCTTCGATCGCGATGGCAACGAGGTGAGCGGCCAGCGGGTGACCGGCTTTATGGGACCCGCCGAGTTCCTCGGCCAGCTGGACAAGCTGCGCTAGATGGAGCTGCGACGCCTGTCATCGGCTCACTCGAGCCACATAGCGTGGCTGGAGGAGGTCGTGCTGGCGGCGCCTGCCTACAGTTGGCTGACGGAAGGCAAGGCACCCAACCCTGCGGATGCCCTGGAGATACTCAGGGCCTGCCCGCCGGGCATAGGAGAGTATGACAAGTTTGTGCTGGCCATCCTGGAGGGAGAGGTGCTGATTGGCTGCATCGATCTGGTCCACGGTTATCCGGATGAGCAGACGGCCTATCTTGGCCTGCTGCTTTTGAAGGAGTGCTGGCAGCGACGGGGGATGGGTAGCGAGCTGGTCGCACAAGTCATGGGGATGGCGGCTGGCTGGGGTTGCACCACCCTGCGACTCGGGGTCATCGAGACCAACGTCCCCGCCCTGCATTTCTGGTCGAAACACGGCTTTAAGCAGGTGGATCGCAAGCAGATAGCCGGGTTCACCGGCGATACCCTGGTCATGACCCGTGCCGTCTGCCACCCAGATGGGCCCAATCCTGCCAACTCGGCCACTGCGCGCTGATTTTTCTGGCCATCCCTTGTATATGGCAGGCGCCATGGCAGAATTTGCCCTTTCCCGTCTCGCATCGTCCGGAGTTTTGATGAAAAAGTGGTTCATCCCCCTGCTGGCCTGCTGGCTCTATGGCTGCAACTCAGGTCCAGGTGAAGAGGCGATCCAGAGCCAGGTCACCGCCAGGCTGCAGGCCGAAACCGACGCCAACTTGTTCGAGATCAGCGACTTCGCCGTGCTCGGCAAGGAGGAGCGGATGGAGGGGGTCTACCTGGTCAGGGTGAGCTACCGGCTCCACTTCAAGCAGGGGCTGGATCAGCTGCAGGTGCTGCACGACGAGGATCTGGTCTATGACAGGGTCGGCCCCTTCCAGCAGGAGATGGCCCTGATGGAGCTGGAGCGCAAATACGGCGAGTTCGAGGCAGGCCAGGCGCTGGCGCAGGAGAGCCAGGTCTGGATGATGAAGACGGAGCAGGGCTGGCAACTGGCAGAACCGGCGCAGCAGGGATAAGCACCCTCCTCCCTGCCGCCAGCCCTCCCCCTAGAGCAGATCCTTCATTCTGTGCCACAGCATCCCGAGCGCCAGCAAGGGGGAGCGCAGGGCGGGCCCGCCGGGGAAGGTCATGTGGGGCACGCGACTGAAGAGATCGAAGCCCCGGCTCTCCCCCCTGATCGCCTCGGCCACCAGCTTGGCAGCCATGTGAGTGGCATTGAGGCCGTGTCCCGAGTAAGCCTGGGCATAGAACACATTGGGGTGCTCCTTGAGGCGCCCGATCTGCGGCAGCCGGTTGGCGCCTATGCCTATCATGCCCCCCCACTGAAACTCGATGGCGGTGCCCGCGAGCTCCGGGAAGACCCGCAGCAGCTTGGGCAGCATAAACGCCTTGATGTCCCTGGGATCGCGCCCCGAGTAGTTGCAAGCCCCGCCAAACAGCAGGCGACCGTCCGCCGACAGCCGGTAGTAGTCGAGCGCCACATTCTGATCGCACACCGCCATGTTTTGCGGCAGCAGCCGCTGGCGCAGCCGTTTCTCCAGCACCTGGGTGGCGAGGATATAGGAGCCCGCCGGCAGCACCTTGCCCCCGAGCTCGGGATTGAGTTCGTTGAGGTAGGCGTTGCAGCCGATCACCAGGTAGCTGGCGCGGCAACGGCCGTGGGCCGTGGTCACCTCGACCCGATCGCCGTAGTCGATGTGGGTCACCCTGGAGTGCTCGAACAGGGCGACGCCCAGGCTGGCCGCCACACGCGCCTCGCCGAGGGCCAGGTTGAGGGGATGCAGGTGGCCTGAGCCCATGTCGATCATGCCGCCGATATAGCGATCCGACCCCACCACCGACTTGATCTCGCTTTTGGGCACCAGCCTGACCTCGTGCCGGTAGCCCAGGCTCGCCAAGTGCTCGGCATCCTCCTCAAATCCCTTGAGGTGGCGCGCCTTGGTGGCGAGATCGCAGTAGCCCCAGGTCAGGTCGCAGTCGATGTTGAACCGCGCGACCCGCTCGCGCACCAGTTGCACCGCCTCCAGCCCCATCAGGTCCAGCTCCCGTACCCCTTGCTCGCCTATCCAGCGGGCAAACTGGCTGGTGTCGTGGCCTATGCCGCGAATGAGCTGGCCGCCGTTGCGGCCGGAGGCGCCCCAGCCGATGCGGTTGGCCTCAAGCAAGACCACCTTGTAACCGGCCTCGGCCAGGTTGATGGCGGTGTTGAGGCCGGTGAAGCCGCCGCCTATGATGCAGACGTCGGCATCCAGCTCACCGCTGAGCTCGGGCCACTGACGATGGTCGTTGCGGGTGGCCGCGTAATAGGAGGCCACGTGCTCCTGGTGTCCGTTGTGTCTTCCTGTCTGCATGCTCAGCATCCTGCCTTGGTTGCACTTGTTTACTAAATTAAACGGAGTGTCATCGATAATACCCAGCCCAGGGTCGCCAATCCAGCCTGTCAGGATCACAGAAATGCAAAAGGTGTCCCGAAGGACACCTTTTGAGAGGCCAGCCGAGGGCCCAAAATGAAAGAGGCGCCCCAGAGGGCGCCTCTTCAGCAATCAAGATACGGTAACGAATTACAGTACGTTGATGGCGTTCAGGTCGGAGAAGGCTTTCTCCAGACGGGCGATCATGGAAGTCTGACCGGCACGCAGCCATACGCGCGGATCGTAGAACTTCTTGTTCGGCTTGTCGGCGCCTTCCGGGTTGCCCAGCTGGCCTTGCAGGTAGGCTTCGTTGGTCTTGTAGAAGTTCAACAGACCTTCCCAGGTAGCCCACTGGGTGTCGGTGTCGATGTTCATCTTCACGACGCCGTAGGAGATGGATTCGCGGATCTCTTCCAGGGTGGAACCTGAGCCACCGTGGAACACGAAGTCCAGGGACTTGGCAGGCAGACCGAACTTCTCGGAAACGTATTTCTGGGAAGCGTCCAGGATGGACGGGGTCAGCTTGACGTTACCCGGCTTGTAAACACCGTGCACGTTGCCGAAGGAGGCAGCGATGGTGAAACGCGGGCTGATCTTGGACAGACGCTCGTAGGCGTAAGCCACGTCTTCCGGCTGGGTGTACAGGGCGGACTGATCCATGTGGCTATTGTCCACACCGTCTTCTTCGCCACCGGTGCAACCCAGTTCCAGCTCCAGAGTCATGTTCATCTTGGCCATGCGGGTCAGGTACTCGCAGCAGATGTCGATGTTCTCTTCCAGAGACTCTTCGGACAGATCCAGCATGTGGGAGGAGAACAGCGGCTTGCCGGTCTCGGCGAAGTGCTTCTCGCCCGCTTCCAGCAGACCGTCGATCCACGGCAGCAGCTTCTTGGCGGCGTGGTCGGTGTGCAGGATGACAGGTACACCGTAAGCTTCGGCAACGGCGTGCACGTGCTTGGCACCGGAGATGGCACCGATGATGGCAGCCTGCTGGCCTTCCAGTTTCAGACCCTTGCCGGCGGTGAACACGGCACCACCGTTGGAGAACTGAACGATGACCGGGGCTTTGACCTTGGCGGCAGCTTCCAGCACGGCGTTGACGGAGTCGGTACCCACGCAGTTCACGGCAGGCAGAGCGAAGCCGTTCTCTTTAGCGATGGCGAACACTTTCTGAACGTCATCACCAGTGATCACGCCGGGTTTTACGAAGTCGAAAATTTTCTTAGACATGTTTAATCGTCCTGTTCTCGTATGCCGTTAATAAAAAATGGGGGGTTCATCATGAACCGGCACAGCGGCCACATGATAAACGAAACGGGAGGCTTTTGCCCCCCGTCCCGGGTCAATTAGGCTTTGGCGCGTTCTTCAAGAATCGCGACAGCCGGCAGTACCTTGCCTTCTACGAACTCCAGGAAGGCGCCGCCGCCGGTGGAGATGTAGGAGACCTTGTCGGCGATGCCGAACTTGTCGATGGCGGCCAGGGTGTCACCACCGCCAGCGATGGAGAAGGCCGGGGAAGCGGCGATGGCTTCGGCGATCACCTTGGTGCCTTCGGCGAACTGGTCGAACTCGAACACGCCGACCGGGCCGTTCCACAGTATGGTCTTGGCGTTCATGATGATGTCGGCCAGGGCCTTGGCAGAGTCAGGGCCGATGTCGAAGATCATGTCGCCGTCGGTCACATCGCTAACGGACTTGATGGTGGCCGGGGTGGACTCGGAGAACTCGGCACCGACAACCACGTCAGTGGTCACCGGAATGTTGGTCTCGGCAGCCAGCTTCTTGGCGGTGTCGATCAGGTCGTGCTCGCACAGGGACTTGCCGACGTTGTGACCGGCAGCGGCGATGAAGGTGTTGGCGATGCCACCACCGACAACCAGCTGGTCAGCGATCTTGGAGAGGGATTCCAGCACGGTCAGCTTGGTGGAGACCTTGGAGCCGCCAACGATGGCAACCATGGGGCGCTCGGGCTTCAGCATGGCCTTGCCCAGGGCGTCCAGTTCACCGGCCAGCAGGGGGCCAGCACAGGCAACAGGAGCGAACTGGGCCACACCGTAGGTGGACCCTTCGGCGCGGTGAGCAGTACCGAATGCATCCATTACAAAGACGTCACACAGGGCGGCGTATTTTTTGGCCAGCTCTTCGGTGTTCTTCTTCTCGCCTTTGTTGAAACGGCAGTTTTCCAGCACAACCAGCTCACCGGCGGCGACGTCTACGCCATCCAGGTAATCCTTGGCCAGGCGGACCGGGCAGGACAGAGCGTCTTTCAGATAGTTGACTACCGGGGCCAGGGAGAATTCTTCGTTGTATTCACCCTCGGTCGGACGACCCAGGTGGGAGGTGATCATCAGCTTGGCGCCCTTTTCCAGAGCCAGCTTGATGGTCGGCAGCGTCGCCACGATACGTGCATCGGAAGTGACCTTGCCGTCTTTTACCGGCACGTTCAGGTCAGCACGGATCAGAACGCGTTTACCCGCCAGATCCAGGTCGGTCATCTTGATAACAGACATATTCAGTCCTCTATATATTTTCAGGTAATGTTAAAAAAACAGTAACCTTGCGCCCGGTGCAGACTCTCAGCCTGCGGCCATCATGGCCCGGGTGGTATCCAGCATGCGGTTGGCGAAGCCCCATTCGTTATCGCACCACATCAACATCTTGACGAGGTTGGCATCGCTCACCCGAGTCTGGGTACCATCAATGATGCAGGAGTGTGCATCATGATTAAAGTCTACGGAGACCAGCGGCTCTTCCGTGTAGTCCAGGATACCCTGTAATGTACCTCTGGATGCCCGTTGCAGGGCTTGATTTACGTCACTAACTGTCACTTTTTTACGAACAGTAATGCTCAGATCCATGGCGGTGACGTTGATGGTCGGCACCCGCACCGCGATCGCCTCGAACTTGCCGGCGAAGTGAGGGAGGATTCGCTCCAACCCCTTTGCCAGCTTGGTATCCACCGGGATGATGGACTGGCTGGCGGCCCGGGTTCGACGCAAGTCGCTGTGATAGGCATCGATGACTTGCTGATCGTGCATGGCCGAATGAATTGTCGTAATAGTACCACAATTTATCTCGAATTCTCGATGCAATGTTTCGATGACGGGCACCACGCAGTTGGTGGTACAGGAGGCATTGGAGACGATCCGCTCCCTTCCCGTCAGCACCTGATGGTTGACTCCGTAGACTATGGTGGCATCCACGTCCGCATCCGCCGGATGGGAGAAGAGCACCTTGCCCGCCCCCGCCCCCAGATGCAGCTCGGCATCGGCCCGGGAGCCAAATACCCCGGTGCAGTCCAGCACCACATCCACCCCCAGCGCCCGCCAGGGCAGCCTGGCCGGATCCCGCTCGGCAAACAGGGCGATGAGATCTTCCCCCACCAGCATGCTGTTGCCCGCGAGCTGCACCGGGTAGCCGAAGCGACCGTGGCTGGTGTCGAAGCGGGTGAGGTGCACCATGGCCTCGGGGGCCGCCAGTTCGTTGATGGCGACTATCTTAAGCTGGTTATCGCGGCCGCTCTCGTAGAGGGCCCGCAACACGTTGCGACCGATGCGCCCGTATCCGTTGATGGCAATCTTGATCATGAAAAATCTGTGTCCTTACCTGCGACAAAGTGACGGGTCCCTGACTGGTTCACGACAGCAGGGCCTCCTGGAAGACGCCCCTGGCCAGCAGCGCGGCCCCGAACACACCGGCACTGTCTCCCAGGGCCGGGGCAATGAGGGGGGTGGCGAAGCGGGGGTTGAACAGAAATGGCAGCACAGTCTGCCGACCGACGCTGTAGAGGCTCTGCACGTTGCCCACCCCGCCGCCGATGACGATGACGTCCGGATCCAGGATGTTGACCACGTTGGCCAGGGCCTGGCCGAACAGCAGGTGCAACCGGTCCATGGTGAGCTTGGCGACGTGGTCGTGAGCCGTCGCCGCCGCTATCTGGGCCAGTGACAGATGACGCCTGGCCTTGGCCTCATACCAGGCCTCCAGCGCCGGGCCGCTGATGAAGGTCTCGACGCAGCCGCGCTTGCCGCAGTAGCACTCGGGGCCGTCGGGAGAGAGCACGTTGTGGCCCCACTCCCCGGCGATGCCGTGATGGCCGTTGAGGATCTGGCCGTTGATGACGATGCCGGAGCCCACCCCTGTGCCCATGATGATGCCGAACACTACCTTGGCATCGGGATGGTGCTGGCGCACCGCCCCCAGATGGGTTTCCGCCAGGGCGAAGCAGTTGGCGTCGTTGGCGATCAGCACAGGAATGCCGAGCCTGCGCTCCAGATCTTCCTTGAACGGCTTGCCGTTGAGCTCGGTGGTGTTGCAGTTCTTCATCAGCCCGGTCTGGGGATCCCGCGCCCCTGGGGTGCCCATGCCGAGGATGGCGGGACGCTGGCCGAGCCGCTCGGCGCACTCGTCCACCAGTTTGGCGATCTGGCCTATCATGTGCTCGTAACCGCCACGGCGCTCGGTGGGGATGCGATGGCGCAGCAGCACCTCGTCACCCTCGAGTACCACGCACTCGCACTTGGTTCCGCCAAGATCGATTCCCCAGTCCCATGCACTCTTGCCCATCCTGCCTCCTGCCATGTTCGACGACGCCCTCACCGGGTCGTCAGGAGGCGCACTCGCCATCCTGTCCGCGACCCTGTTCAGTGGTGGTGCAGTGTAACCCGAGCGGTGACCAGGATGCAGCCCCCGCGAGGCCGGGCAGCAAAACGGGGCCCGCAGGCCCCGTTCTCATTGTGCTGTCTGCCGCGCTCAGCGGCCGTGGTACTGGGCCGACAGCTCGTGCACCGCGTTCACAAACACCCCGGCGTGCTCCGGGTCCACATCCTGATGGATGCCGTGACCCAGGTTGAAGACGTGGCCGTTGCCGCTGCCAAAGCCCGCCAGTATGGTGGCGACCTCTTCGCGGATGCGCCCAGGCGCGGCGTAGAGCATGGAGGGATCCATGTTGCCCTGCAGCGCCACCTTGTCGCCGACCCGGCGCTTGGCGTCGGCTATATCCGTGGTCCAATCCAGGCCAATGGCGTCGCAGCCGGTGGCGGCGATCTGCTCCAGCCACTGGCCGCCGTTCTTGGTGAACAGGGTCACCGGCACACGGCGCCCCTCATTCTCACGGATCAGGCCATCGACGATCTTGTGCATGTACTGCAGGGAGAAGTCGCGGTAATCGCGGGGGGTCAGCACACCGCCCCAGGTGTCGAACACCATGACGGACTGGGCACCTGCCTTGATCTGGGCGTTGAGATAGGCGATCACGCTGTCCGCCAGCTTGTCCAGCAGCAGGTGCAGGGTCTGCGGCTCTGCATACATCATCTGCTTGATCTTGGTGAACGCCTTGGAGCTGCCTCCCTCCACCATGTAGGTGGCCAGGGTCCAGGGGCTGCCGGAGAAGCCGATGAGCGGCACTTCGCCCTTGAGCTCGCGGCGTATGGTGCGCACCGCATTCATCACGTAGCCGAGCTCGTCTTCCGGATCCGGGATGGGCAGCGCCTGCACGTCCGCCATGGACTTGATGGGGCGCTCGAAGCGCGGCCCTTCCCCGTGCTCGAAGTAGAGGCCAAGCCCCATGGCGTCAGGTACGGTCAGGATGTCGGAGAAGAGGATGGCGGCATCGAGGGGATAGCGGCGCAGGGGCTGCAGGGTGACTTCACAGGCCAGCTCGGCGTTGCGGCACAGGGACATGAAGTCCCCCGCGACGGCGCGGGTCGCCTTGTATTCCGGCAGGTAGCGGCCAGCCTGACGCATCATCCACACCGGGGTCATGTCCACATCCTGGCGCAGCAGGGCACGCAGGTATCGATCGTTCTTCAGCTCTTTCATCCCAGTTCCTGAGTTCATATCCAGCATAAAATGGCGGATATGATACCACTTTGTGCAAGGCTAAGGGCGGCACAAACGCGCCGCAGGGTCGCCGGAGTGCAAAGATGTGAGGGGGCGCAAACCAGGGCCCCGCTTTTCAGGGCCTCTCTGCTGCGAGGCTCTGCTCGATCAGCCGCCGCGCTATGGTGCCGTGGGGGGGCAAGCGTGGCAGCCGGTCCGCCTCGAAGAAACCGGCGGCCACCAGCTCGTCGTCCTGCACCTTGATCTCGCCGCTCTGGTAGTCGGCGGTGAAGCCCATCATCAGGCTGTGGGGGAAGGGCCAGGGCTGGCTCGCCACATAGCGCACATTGCACACCCGGATGCCGCTCTCCTCGAACACCTCCCGCGCCACGCACTGCTCCAGGTTCTCCCCCGCCTCCACGAAGCCCGCCAGCACGGTATACATGGGATCCTCCGCCTGATAGTGACGGCGATGGGCCGCCAGCAGGATTGCCGGGCCCTTGCGCACCGCCACTATGATGCAGGGGGAGATGCGCGGGTAGACGACGTGGCCATGCCGGCACACCTGTGCCCACTCCCCCGCCTTGGGGGTCATGGGGGCGCCACATTCGCCGCAGAAGCGATGGGTGCGGCGGAAGGTGGCGAGCTGCCAGGCGCGTCCAGCGAGGCGAAAACCCTCTTCGTCCCCCGCGACCATCAGCTGGCGCAGCCCCGCCAGAGAGGCGATCTCGGCATCCGGTCCCAGATCCAGCAGCAGGCAGGGCAGTCCGTCCCACTCGTCGAAAGCCTCGAAATGGGCGGCGTGCAGATGGGCGGGCAGGCTGGCCTTGGGGCCCTGGGGGATCTGCCCCCGTTCATCCAGCAGGACGAGGTGATCGCCCCCCAGCACGAACCAGCGGGCCTGTTCGGTTGATGACATATGTTGAAGGCTCTTGTTGAGAAGGGTGCGCAGGGCACGGGATAGTTCGGCTCATCTTACGGCCGCAGAGGCCCCCTGGCGACCCCCGACCGGGTCAAGATCCCGCCCCGGTGTGCGCCCATGAAAAAAGGTCGCCATGGCGACCTTTCTCGTTGCGACCGCCAGGGCGATCAATTCATCCAGCGCTCGCTGCTCTTGCGGCGACGGGGCAGCATGGGAAGCAGTATGCCGAGCAGTATGCCCCCCAGCACCATGGCACCACCGCGGATGAACCAGTCCATCTGCATGTCGTGCTCCTGGTTGTCATAGCTCTGGGTCAGGGCGTCGTTCTGCTCCTTGAGGCTGCTCATCTCTGTGCTCTGGCTGGCGAGCTGGGCCTTCAGGCTGGCGATCTCCTTGCTTTGCTCGGTGATCTGGCCATCCTTCTCGGCGAAACGACGCTCGTTGTCGCCATTGAGGTTCAGCAGACGGGCCTTGGCCTCATCCAGCTCTTTCTGAACCTGGGGCAGACGCTCGCGCAGGCTGATCTCCCCCTGCAGTTCGCTGTTCTTGATCCAGCCTTCACGACCACGGCCGTCCACCACCTGGGTGAAACCGGCGTCGTTGTTCACCGCCTTGACCTCCAGCGGTTCACCGGCCTTGACGCTGCCGAGGATCCGGTACTGGGTGCCAGGACCGTTGTGGATATAGGTAAAGATGTTGTCTGAGACATAACGGGTATCGGCCAGTACCTGTTGGGCACACAAGCAGATCAAGATCCCGAGAAGGGCGCGCATGGTCGATCGATTCTCTTCGTTGAATTAGGTTGCAGGCCGAATGTTAAGCCGCCAGCGGGTCAAAGGACAAGCAAAGAAAAGCGGCGCCCCCCTGACTGAGAGGCGCCTCACGGCTTCCCCCGTTTGCCACGCGACCATTCCAGACGCCGCAGGCTACTTCTGTTGCAGTGCCTTCACCTCGGCGCGCAGGGCCCTCAGCTCCTGCAGCAGTTGCGCCTGCTGCTCGCTCTGCTGGCGCCGCCACAGGGTGGTGTCGTCGTTGGTCTTGCCGGGATGGACGAACAGGCTGGCCATGAAACCGCTGAGGGCACCGAACAGACCCACACCGAACAGGATGAGCAGGCTGGCGACGAAGCGCCCCTCCTCCGTCCTGGGCACCAGATCCCCGTAGCCCACGGTAGAGAGTGTGACGAGCGTCCACCAGAAGGCATCGTAGGGGGTCTGGATCAGGCTCCCTGGCTGACCCGTCTCCAGCCAGTACATGACGCCGGAGCCCACCCCCAGCAGCAGGAAGAAGAGGAACAGAATGCCGGAGAGGGTTGTCTCGTTGCGCTCCCGGCGAAACATGCCAAGCAGGTCCGGCCTGTCTCGCAGCAGCTGATAGACCCGCCACAGCTGGATGAGCCGCGCCCAGCGCAGCTGCTCCACCATGGGCAGGCTGCCCGGCAGATAGAACCAGTTAGCCTTGAAGAAGGCCATGCGATCCGGGGCCCTCACCCAGCCGTAGGCGAAGTGGGCGAGGAAGAAATAGCAGATCAGGCTGTCGACGTCATAGAAGAGTTGCAGGGTCTGCGGGCTCCACTCGCGGTGACCCCACCAGCGGGCACAGACCAGGCAAACGGAGATCACCGACAGAAACGCCATCAGCAGATCCATGGCGCGCAGGTGAGTTAAGTGATGTCGCATACAATTTCCTACTTTAGGCACGGTGCGAATTAATAAAAAGGAAGATAATGCCGATAGTCCTGAGGACAAAGGAAAACCGGCCATTAAGAAGGAGAAAGATTATGCAGTTAAACTCGCTGGAGAGGCGAATGAGCAACATCCGACTGGTGCCCAAAGTGGTGCTGCTCATGGTGTTCAGCACGCTGCTGCTGCTGGCCAAGCTCTGGTTCGATGCCAGCAACCTGGAAGCCACCCTGCTCGGCGAGGGCATAGATGCCACCAAGGCCAATGCCATTGCCGATCGCCTGCTCTGGACCGGTCTGATGGAGACGGCGCTGATGGGGGTCGTCTTCGTGGTGCTGCTGCTGACCGGCTCCCGTCTCATGGTCAAGCAGGTGCACTATCTGGTGGGCCTGCTGGAGCGCTTCGCACGCAAGGATCTCAGCCACAGCGTGCTGCTCAAGTCCCGGGACGAGTTCGGTGACATCGCCAAGGCGGTCGCCCACTCCCAGGAGAACCTCAAGGAGGTGTTCGGCACCCAGCGCGCCGCCTGCAAGGAGCTCAACGACATCGCCTCCCAGGTGACGCTTTGCATGGATGAGGCCAACGAGGCGATCAACGAGGAGTTCACCCAGATAGAGCAGCTCGCCAGCGCCATGAGCCAGATGGTGGGCGCCATTCGCGAGGTGGCCAACCATGCGGAGCAGGCCTCCCACGCCACTGCCGACGCCAGCGCCCTGGCCGAGGAGGGCAGCCGCTGCGTGGCCGCCACCGTCAGCACCATAGACACCCTCTCCGGCAACATCCAGCGCTCCTCCGCCGTGGTCAACGAGGTGGAACACGGGGTCGATCGCATCGGCTCGGTGGTGGACACCATCCGCAGCATCTCGGAGCAGACCAACCTGCTGGCCCTGAACGCCGCCATCGAGGCCGCCCGCGCCGGCGAGGCGGGCCGCGGCTTCGCCGTGGTCGCCTCCGAGGTGCGCGAACTCGCGAACCGGGCCCAGGCCGCCACCGTCGAGATCCAGAAGATGATCGAGCAGTTGCAGGGCAATGCCCGCCAGGCCGTCGGCCTGATGGCCGAGAGCGTGCAGCAGGCGGACAAGGGGGTCGAGCAGGTGACCCAGGCCGGCGATCAGCTCGCCACCATAGTGCAGCGGGTACAGGGGGTGGCCGACATGAACCGCCAGATCGCCGCCGCCTCCGAGCAGCAGAGCTCGGTGGCCGAAGAGATGAACGCCAACCTGGAGCAGGTCAAGCAGGTGGTGGAAGGATCCGTGGTGGTACTGCGGGAGCTGAAAGATGCCTCCGAACTGGTGGAGCACCACAGCCAGACGCTGGATACACATATCCAGGCCTTCAAGCTGGCCTGAGGTCGTGATTTGAGTAAACTGGAAGGCCCCACGAGGGGCCTTTTTTCATCTCATGTCACGGCAAGGAGCCAGGATGCAGCACACCCCATCCCCACTGGAGATCAGCGACGACAAGGGACGGCTCGATGTCCCGCTCATTCACCGTTTCCTGTCCGAGGAGGCCTACTGGAGCCTCGGCATTCCCCTCTCCACCGTGCAGCGGGCCATCAATCATTCCCTCTGCTTCGGCGGCTATGTCGACGGCCAGCAGGTGGCCTTCGCCCGGGTCATCACAGACCGGGCCACCTTCGGCTATCTCTCCGACGTCTTCGTGCTGCCCGAGCATCGCGGTCGCGGCCATAGCAAGGCGTTGATGGCGGCCATTGTCGACCATCCCGCCTTGCAGGGGCTGCGCCGCCTCATGCTGGCCACCTCGGATGCCCAGGGCCTCTATGCCGGTTTTGGCTTCGCGCCGCCCCGCGCCCCCGGCAGCCTGATGGAAAAGCACGACCCCGAGATCTATCGGCGCCCCTGAGCCCGCGCCGGCGGCCCATTTTCCCCGCCGGCTCATGCTTCTCTCTCCCGGGCTGTGACGCGGGCACGGGACAATGCTAGATTGGCTGCCGGTGTTTTCATTCCCTCTGCAGACCCGTTAATCACAAGGACGGCAACCGTGGCCCAGCATTCCTCTTCACTTCCCCCATCGCCTGCATCCCTCTCCACTCTGCCCCCCCTGCTGCAGGATCAGGCCGGGCGCCAGTGGCAGCGGCTGCTGGCGCTGGCCCCCGACTATGGCAATTTGCCAGCGATGGAGCAGCAGACCCTGCTGACCCTGTTTGGCCTCTCCGATTTCGTCGCAGACTCCCTCATCAAGCAGCCCGAGCTGCTGGCGCAGACCCTGGCCGCCGGGGATCTGGCGCTGTCCGAGCGCTGGCCCGCCTACGAGGGCGATCTCGCAGCCCTGCTCGCCGAAGTCCATGACGAGGAGGCGCTCAAGCGCGTGCTGCGCCAGTTCAGGCGCAGCCGCATGCTGGTGATCGCCTGGCGCGAGCTGCTCGGGGAGTCAGAGGTCGAAGAGAGCTTTGTCCATCTCACCAGGCTCGCGGACGCGCTGATCTGCGGCGCCCGGGACTGGCTCTACGCCAGGCAGTGCGCCGAGCTCGGCACCCCCATGGACGGCAACGGCGACCCCCAGCCCCTGCTCATCCTCGGCATGGGCAAGCTGGGGGGCGGCGAGCTGAATTTCTCCTCGGACATAGACCTTATCTTCACCTTCCCCGACAACGGCTACACGGTCGGCGGGCGGCGGGAGCTCGCGAACCAGCAGTTCTTCATCAAGCTGGGGCAGCGCCTCATCAACGCCCTGCACCAGCCCACCCAGGATGGTCAGGTGTTTCGGGTCGACATGCGGCTGCGGCCCTTCGGCGAAGCGGGGCCGCTCGCGATCTCGTTTGCCGCCATGGAGGATTACTACCAGCACCATGGCCGCAACTGGGAACGCTACGCCATGGTCAAGGCGCGGGTGCTGGGGCCCCAGTGCGAACACGCCCAGGCCCTCACCGAGCTGCTGCGCCCCTTCGTGTTCCGCCGCTACATCGACTTCGGCGTCATCGACGGCCTGCGCCAGATGAAGGCGATGATAGCCGCCGAGGTGCGCCGCAAGGGGCTGGAGGGCAACATCAAGCTGGGGGCCGGCGGCATCCGCGAGGTGGAGTTCATCGCCCAGGCGCTGCAGCTCATTCGTGGCGGCCGCGAGCCCGCCCTGCGGGTGCGCCACCTGCCCGAGGCGCTGGCGGCCATAGCCCAGAGCGGCGCCCTCGACGAGGAGCGCTGCGCGCGCCTGCTCCAGGCCTATCGTTTCCTGCGCCGGGTGGAGAACATCTTGCAGGAGATCGGCGATCAGCAGACCCAGACCCTGCCCACCGAGGAGCGGGATCGCCAGCGACTGATCGCCGCCACCGGGTTCGCCGACTGGGAGCGCTTCATGACGCACCTCGACGAGGAGATGGCCATAGTCCATCAGGAGTTCGTCGCCGTGGTGGGGGAAGAGAAGGAGGCCCCCGCCCACCTGGAGCAGCTCTGGCTCGACTTGTGGCGCACCGAGCTCGATGCCGCCGAGCTGGAGAAGCTGCTCACCACCCAGGGGGTGGGCGATCCGGTTCCTCTCTGCGCCGCCCTGCTGCGCTTCAAGGAGGAGTACAAGCGCCGCCAGGTCGGGCCCCAGGGGCGCATCGCCCTGGACTGGCTGATGCCCGAGCTGCTGCGACTGGTGGTGGCGAGCCGTGAGCCCGCCCGCCTGTTCGAGCGGGTCTGCACCCTGCTGACCCGCATCTTCACCCGCAGCGCCTACCTGCAACTGCTGGCGGAGAACCCCGCCGCCCTGCGCCAGCTGGTGCGCCTGTGCGACGAGAGCAACCTGGTGAGCGAGCAGCTCGCCCGCTACCCCATCTTGCTGGACGAGCTGCTGGATCCCCAGCACCTCTACCACCCCACCCCGCTGGATCAGTACAAGCCCCAGCTGCGCCAGTTCCTGCTGCGCATCCCGGAGGAGGACGTGGAGCAGCAGATGGAGGCGCTGCGCCAGTTCAAGCAGGTGCAGCTGCTGCGCATCGTCGCCGCCGACATCGCCGGCGCCCTGCCGCTGATGAAGGTGAGCGACCACCTCACCTGGCTGGCGGAGGCCATCACCGAAGAGGTGGTCAATCAGGCCTGGGCCCAGATGAGCGAGCGCTACGGCGTGCCCCCCGAGGTGGCGCTGAGCGGCCAGCGCGGTTTTGCGGTGGTGGCCTACGGCAAGCTCGGCGGCATCGAGCTTGGCTACGGCTCGGATCTCGACCTGGTGTTCCTGCACGGCGGCGACCCCAACAGTTACACCGACGGGCGCAAGCCCATCGACAGCCGCCAGTTCTACCTGCGCCTGGCCCAGCGGATCCTGCACCTGTTCAGCACCCGCACCCCGTCCGGCATCCTCTACGAGATCGACATGCGGCTGCGCCCCTCCGGCGACGCCGGCCTGCTGGTCTCCTCCCTCGCCGCCTATGAGCAGTACCAGCAGCAGGAAGCCTGGACCTGGGAGCATCAGGCCCTGGTACGGGCCCGTCCCATCTATGGCGATGATGCCGTGGTCGCCGAATTTGCCCGCATCCGCCGCGACGTGCTGGCCAAGGATCGCGACCTGCCGACCCTGGCCCGCGAGGTGCGGGAGATGCGCCACAAGATGCGGGATCACCTGCTCAAGGCCGGCGAGGGGGAGTTCGATCTCAAGCAGTCCCCCGGCGGCATGGTGGACATAGAGTTCATCGCCCAGTACCTGGTGCTGGCCCACGCCTGCGGCGAGCCCGAGGCCCTGACCCGCTGGTCGGACAACGTGCGCATCTTCGACGAGTGCGTGATGGCGGGGGTATTGACCCTGGAGCAGGCGGAGGGGCTCAAGCACGCCTATCTGGAGATCCGCAACCTTGGCCATCGTCTCAACCTCTCCGAGGTTTCCCGCAAGGTGGGAGACGATCAGCTGCTGACCGAGCGGGGCCATGTGCTGGCGGTCTGGCAACAGCTGCTGGGGGAGTAAGGCTCTCGCCGCATCGATAACAAGGGGCGCCATGGCGCCCCTTGTTGCTGTCGGGAGAGTGTGACTCCGCCCCTAGCGCCCCCCGGCCAGATCGATAAAGGTGCCGGTGGCATAGGAGGCTTCCTCCGACAGCAGCCAGGCGATGGCGGCGGCCACCTCCACCGGCTGACCGCCCCGTTGCAGCGGAATATTGCCCTTGATCCTGTCCACCCGGCCGGGTTCGCCGCCGTCCCCGTGCATCTCGGTATAGATAAAGCCCGGGCGCACCCCGTTGACCCGGATCCCCTGGGCTGCCACCTCCAGGGACAAGCCCCTGGTCAGCACGTCTATGGCCCCCTTGGAGGCGGCGTAGTCCACATACTCCCCGGGGGAGCCCAGGCGCGCGGCGGCGGAGGAGACGTTGACGATGGCGCCCCCGCTCGTCATGCGGCGCACCGCCTCCCGGCAGCAGAGAAAATAGCCGGTCACATTGGTGGTCAGGGTCTTGTTGATGCGCTCGGCGCTCATCTCCAGCACCTTCATCTGGGGCTGGAGTATGCCCGCGTTGTTCACCAGATGGGTGATCGCCCCGAGCCGGGCGTCCATCTCCTCGAACAGGCGCACCACCTCGGCCTCCACCCCAACATCCGCCTGCACTGCTATGCAGGAGACCGGATACCGGGCCCGGATCTCAGCCACCAGTGCCTCGGCACTGGCCTTGTCATGACGATAGTTGAGGCACAGATGATACCCCTGCCCCGCCAGATAACGGGCCGTCGCCGCCCCTATTCCCCTGCTGCCACCTGTGATCAGCACCCGTTTGCTCATGGACGCTCCCTGTTCCTTGTCTCTCGTCTCAACCCGGATATTACCCCATCCTCGGGGGCAACGCCTGGCCCCATACCCCTATATTCGGCAGCAAAGAGCCCGCACTGGGCGGGCTCTGCATGGCGATAAGACGACAGGTCCAGGCTATTTGAACAGGCCCTTGAGCAGCTGATCCGCCACCCCCTTGATCTGCTCGTCGTCGCCCTTGTCTCCCAGCAATTTCTTGAGGCCGCGCTCGGCCTCCTTGCGGGCCTTCTCCTCCAGCACCTTGTTGTTGCCGAGCAGCTCCTTCACGTCGAGCCGGTAGCTGGGTGACTGCCAGTGGCCGCCGATGCGCACCGGTATGGTGACGTCCTTGAGCTCGTCCACGCTCTTGCCCCCCTGCCCCTTGCTGCTCTCCACCACTGAGGTGAGGAACAGGAAGTCGAGGGTCTCGGGCACAAGGGCGGTCTGGCCCTGGCCCTTCACCCGCAGGGCGGGGGCGAGCAGCTGGATGTCGTCGCTGCGCGCCACGCCATTGGCGATCTGGAAGCTGGCGGTCAGGGCGCTGAAGTCGGTCTTGCGCGCCTCCTTCACCTGATCCGCCCCCTTGCCGGTCAGGGTGGCCCGCGCCTCGCGGATCATCTCGGCCAGGTTGATGCCGTGCAGGGCACCGTCCCTCAGCCTGAGGCTCGCCTTGCCCTGCATCTGGCTGCGCAGGGCCTGCTCGGACAAGCCTGTGCCCTGCACCTGCACCTCGAGATCTCCCTTGCCTTCCAGTCGATCGTTCTGGGCCAGGGTCTGCAGCAGGGGGCGAATATCCACCCCCTGTATCCGCTTGTGCACCTGATAGCGGGCGGGTTGCTGACGGGCATCGAGCACGCCGCTCGCCGTCACCTGACCACCGGCCACCCCGGCGCTGAACTGCTTGAGCGTTAGCTGCCCACCGGCCAGGGCGAGCTGCAGGTCGACGGCGCCGAGATCCAGCCCCTTCACCCTCAGGCTGCCCAGTTGCAGCCGACCGGCCAGGTCCACCGCCTTGAGGGCGGCGAGATCGGGCTCCATGGTGGAGAGCGCCCTGGTGGCGGGAGCCGCGGCCCGCGCCTTTGCTCCGGCCGGTGCAGCCGCCCCCGAGGTGGCCGCAGCGGGCGCCGCCTTGGCTGACTGACCCAGCCAGCCGTCGAGGTCGAGTTTTTCTCCCTTGAGGTCGAACTCCACCTTGGGCACGGCCCCCAGATGCACAGTGCCGTTGCCGCTGAGCAGGGCGTCATCGGCCCCCATCACCAGGTTGCTCAGGGTGACGCTCTGCTTGTCGAGCTCCGCGCGGGCAAAGCCCGCCAGCTTGAGGTTCATCTGCGGGCGCGGCAGGGCATCGCCGCTGAGTTTGGCGGCCAGCACGGCATCCGACACCTCCAGCAGTTGCCGCTTCTCGTCGAGCCGCGCCTTGAGGGTCCCCTCCAGGGTACCGGCCAGGGTCGGCTTGTCCGCCGCCCCCTGGGCGCCGCTCAGGTTAAGGGTCAGGCTGCTCCACTGCCCCAGCGCCAGCCGATCGGCCTTGAGGGTGAAGGCATCGAGCCGCTGCGATGGCTGGCTCAGGCTGCCGCTGAGGCTGAGATCCTTGAGCTCGCTCTTCATTGCCTCCTGGGCCGGTTTGAGCTGGGCCTCTCCCTTGAGATCAAACCCCAGATCCCCCTGCGCCCCCTTGGCGGCCAGGGTCACCGGCACCCACTCCCCCGGGGTCAGCTGCCCCAGATCGAGATCCAGCCGGTCGAGACGGGAGACGGCGCCGCTGCGATCGTCCCGCACCAGAGCGCTGGCATCCACCAGCGCGATGCCTTGTAGGCTGATCTGCCAGGGTTTTTCTTCACTGGCGGCAGGGGCGGCGGGCTGGCCATCGCCGGCAGGGGATTGAGCGCCATCGCCCTTGTCGGAAGTGGCTGTCTTGACCAGACCGCTCAGGTTGGAGCTGCCGTCGGCCCTGGTCTGGATAAAGAGATGGGCGCCGCTCAGCGTCACCTTGCCAATCTCCAGCCGGTGGGAGAGCAGCGGCAGCAGGGCGACAGAGGCGTCACCCTGCGCGAAGCGCAGCAGGTCCGGCTCGGCAAAGCCCGCGGGGTTGCGAAGTTGCACCTTCTCGAGAGAGAGGCCGAGGCTCGGCCAGAAGCGCCAGCCGATGTCCCCCTCCATCACCAGCTCGCGGCCCGTGCTCTTGCGCACCTGCTCCGCCAGCTGGGGCTTGAACTGGTTGGGGTCAACCAGAGACACCAGGGCGGCGATGGCCACCACGGCCGCCAGCGCCAACCCCAGCAGTATGTAGATGATCTTCTTCACGACGAACTCCTCAATGCAGATCCTGTGGCTGACTATACCACCGGGGGCGCGGCGCAGGCTGTACCGGCCCCAAAACGGGCAAATGGCGAGACAGGGATGGTCGCGCCCGCCTGTCCCACCACGGAAAAGGGCCCCGCAGGGCCCTGGTCTCACTGGACGGTCGGCAGTTGCCGGTAGCCCATCTCATACAAGGTGAAGGCATAGAGGTCCGCACTCTGCTCGATAAGCTTGGCCACCGGCGTGCCCGCCCCGTGCCCCGCATTGGTCTCGATGCGGATGAGCTGGGGATGGGGGCCCGCATTGTCGGCCTGCAGAGTGGCGGCAAACTTGAAGGAGTGGGCCGGCACCACCCGATCGTCGTGATCCGCCGTGGTCACCAGGGTCGATGGGTAGCTGACCCCGGGCCGGACGTTGTGCAGAGGCGAGTAGCCCTTCAGGTAGTCGAACATCGCCTCGCTGTCGGCGCTGGTGCCGTAGTCATAGGCCCAGCCCGCCCCGGCGGTGAAGCTGTGGTAGCGCAGCATGTCGAGCACCCCCACCGCCGGCAGGGCGACCCGCATCAGATCCGGCCGCTGGGTCATCACAGCCCCCACCAGCAGGCCGCCGTTGGAGCCACCGCGGATCGCCAGCCGATCGGTGCGGGTGTAGCCCTCGGCCTTGAGGTACTCGGCCGCGGCGATGAAGTCGTCGAACACGTTCTGCTTGTTCATCCTGGTGCCCGCTAGGTGCCAGGCCTGGCCGTACTCGCCGCCCCCGCGCAGGTTCGCCACCGCATAGACGCCCCCCAGATCCAGCCAGTTCGCCACCGACACGCTGAAGCTCGGGGTCAGACTCACGTCGAAGCCGCCATAGCCGTAGAGGATGGTCGGGTTACTGCCATCGAGTTTGAGCCCCTTGCGGTAGCTGATGATGAGCGGCACCCGGGTGCCGTCCTTGCTCCGGTAGAAGCGCTGCTCGGAAACGTAATCCTCCGGTTTGAACGGCGCCGCCGAGGCGCGATAGAGGCTGATGGCCCCGCTCCTTGGCTCGAACTGGTAGAGAGTGGGCGGCTGGGCATAGTTCTCGAAGCCGAAGTAGAGGGCGGGATCGTCGTGCTTGCCGTTGAAGCCGCTGACGCTGCCAAGGCCGGGCAGCGCCACCTCGCGCACTCGCTTGCCTTCGTAGTCGAACTGCTCGACCCGGGCGGTGGCATCCACCATGTACTCGGCGAACAGATAGCCGCTGCCGCTGTGCACCCTCAGCACCTGCTGACGCTCGGGGATGAGGTCGCGCCACTGTTCGGGGCCCGGGTTGGCGGCCTCCACCGTCACCAGCCGGCCATTGGGGGCGTCCCGGTTGGTCAGCAGGTAGAGCGTACCGCCCTTGTTGTCCACCAGGCTCACGTCCGCCTCCAGATCCCCCTGCACCGTCAGCAGCGGTGCGTTCTCCCGGCTCAGATCCTTCACATAGAGGCGGTTGCCGGAGGTGGAGTTCGCCGCCGAGATGAGCAGGAAGCGGTCATCCTCGGTGACGGTCGCCCCCACGTAGCGGTGCTTTTGCGCCGGAATGGCGCCAAACACCAGCCGGTCATCCTGCTGCGCCGTGTCGAGCCGGTGGAAATAGAGCTTGTGCTGATCCGTCTTTGCCGACAGCTCGCTGCCGTCCGGCTTATCGTAGCTCGAGTAGAAGAAGCCCTCGTTGCCGAGCCAACTGATGCCGCTGAACTTCACGTCCTTGAGGGGCGCCTCCAGGGGCTGTTTGCTCTCCACGTCCATCAGATGGATCTCGCGCCAGTCGCTGCCGGCCAGCGACAGGGAGTAGGCCAGGATGCGGCCATCCCGGGAGAAGCTCAGCTGATCCAGCGCCGTGGTGCCGTCGGGGCTGAGGGTATTGGGATCGAGGAACACCTCGGCCGGCTTGCCCGGCAGCTGGCGCCACAGCACGTTCTGGTTCTGCAGGCCATCGTTCTTGAAGAAGTAGTGGTAGCGCCCCTCGCGAAACGGCGCCCCCTCCTTGGCGTAGTTCCAGGATGAGGCGAGCCTCTCCTTGATGGCCGCCCGATACGGGATCTGCGAAAGGTAATCCTGAGTTACCCGGTTCTGGGCCCTGACCCAGGCCTCGGTCTCGGGGCTGCTGTCATCCTCCAGCCAGCGATAGGGGTCGGCCACGGCCTGGCCGAAATAGTGATCCACCTGATCCCCCTGGCGGGTGACGGGGTAGTGAAGGCGCGTTTTCCCTGACATGGCATCCTCTTCGGTTGACTGGCCGCTGCACGCACACAGCAGTGACAGGGCCAGCAGGCTGACAATGGCTCGCATCGAGGCGGCTCCCTGCGATTTCGGTGAAGCGGGCAGGTTAGCAAAGAGTGCCGGATGGCCCAACCCCCCGGCCGGTGGCGACGGGCGGTGCCCCCGGCAAAGACGGAGTCATATGAATTTTTTCACTTAGGTTTGCCGCTTTATTTTGTTTGTTATCCGGCCCTTGGGTCACAGGATGGAATAAGAAACCAGCCAACGTGACCCATTCAGGATAAAGCATGCCCTACAGCTACCTATCACATCTGAGGTGCAGCAAGACCGACGAGACCCATGATGCCGATCGGCCCCAGCAACTGAGCAGGGCGGGGGCGCCGCTCTTGGCCAGCTACGATCTCGAGGCTCTGAAGCAGGCCTGGCACCCGGCCTCCCTGCTGGGTCGCCCCGCCAGCCTGTGGCGCTACCACGAGCTGCTGCCGGTGCGAGATCCCGCCCAGGTGGTCACCCTGGGAGAAGGCTTCACTCCCCTGCTGCCCCTGCCCGCTTTCGGCAAGCAGATTGGCATTCCGGATCTCTGGATGAAGGATGAGAGCGTCCTCCCCACCGGCTCCTTCAAGGCCCGCGGCGCCGCAGTCGGGGTCTCCCGCGCCCGGGAACTCGGCGTCACCCACTTCGCCATGCCGACCAACGGCAACGCCGGTGCGGCCTGGGCGCTCTACGGCGCCCGCGCCGGGCTGCGCAGCACCATAGTCATGCCCCAGGCGGCCCCCGCCATCACCAGGCTGGAGACCTCTCTCGCCGGCTCCCGCCTCTATCTAGTGGACGGCCTCATCAGCGACGCCGGTCGCCAGGTGGCCCAGGCGGTGGCGGAGCAGGGGCTGTTCGATGCCTCCACCCTCAAGGAGCCCTACCGCATCGAGGGCAAGAAGACCATGGGGCTGGAGATCGCCGAGCAGCTCGGCTGGACCCTGCCGGACGTGATCCTCTACCCCACGGGCGGCGGGGTCGGGCTCATCGGCATCTACAAGGCGCTGCGGGAGTTGCAGGCGCTGGGCTGGGTCAAGGGCGACCTGCCCAGGCTGGTGGCGGTGCAGGCGAGCGGCTGCGCCCCCATAGCCCAGGCCTGGCAGCAGGGGGAGCGCGAGTCGCGCTTCTGGCCCGACTCCCAGACCCTGGCGTTCGGCATCAATGTGCCCAAGGCGCTGGGGGATTTTCTGGTGCTGGACGCCCTCTATCGCACCGAGGGCTGCGCCATAGCAGTAGATGACGGCGCCATCCAGCGCGAGATCCGCCAGCTCGCCGCGCGCGAAGGCAGCTTCGTCTGCCCGGAAGGGGCGGCCGCCTTCGCCGCCGCTCGCCAACTGCGGGAGAGCGGCTGGATCCAGGGGGGCGAGCGGGTGGTGGTGCTCAACACAGGCGCCGGCATCAAGTACCCGGACGCCATCACAGTGCTGCCCCAGCGGCTGCGCCGCGACGGGAGTATCCCCGCATGAGCTTCGACTGGTCCTTTGTCCTCACCACCCTGCCAGCCTTTGGCAAGTCGGTCTGGGTCACCCTGCAGCTCGGCGCCCTGGTGATCCTCAGCTCCCTCACCGTGGCGCTGCTCAACGTGACCCTGCTGAGCCTGCACAAGCCCTGGCTGAACGGGGTGATCCGCGCCTATGTGGAGCTGGCCCGCAACACGCCGCTGCTGATCCAGCTGTTCTTTCTCTACTTCGGGCTGCCAGCGCTCGGCATCTCGCTGTCGGGCTTTGCCACTGCGGTGATCGCCATGACCTTCCTCGGCGGCGGCTATCTCACCGAGGCGCTGCGGGCGGGCGTTCAGGCGGTCCCCGCCAGTCAGCTGGAGGCAGGGCGGGCCATAGGTCTCTCCCGCTGGCAGCTGCTGCGCCACGTGCAGCTGCCCCAGGCCTGGCTCGCCAGCCTGCCGGCGCTCTTTGCCAACTTCATCTTCCTCTTGAAAGAGACCACGGTGGCCTCGGCGGTGGCGGTGCCAGAGCTCCTCTACACCACCAGGAACTACATCGCCCTCTACTACAAGACCTACGAGATGCTGGCGGTGCTGACCTTGATGTGCGTGCTGATCTTTCTGCCGCTCTCCCTTGCCCTGCGCGTCGTTGAAAGGAGGCTGCAATATGGTCAGTTCGGTCACTGAATCGCTGATGCAGGCATCGATCGTCCTGCAGCCACCGTCACTCGCCACCCGTGCAGAGGAAAGGAGGGATCAATATGGCCAGTCCGGTCACTGAGCAGCTGACGCAGGCGCTGCCGCTGCTGGCGGTGGGCGCGGGTCAGACTCTAGCCATCTCCCTGCTCGCCATCCTGTTCGCCACCCTGGGGGGCCTAGGTTACGGCGTGCTGGCCCAGCAGGGGGGAAGGCTGACCCGGGGAGTGCTGAGGGTCTATCTGGAGCTGTTTCGGGTGGTACCCGTGCTGGTCTGGCTCTACCTCTTCTTCTTCGGGCTGCCGATCTTCTTCGGCCTGGATATCCCGGCCTTCTGGTGCGCCGTGCTGGTGCTCTCCCTGTGGGGCGCCAGCGAGGTGGGGGAAGTGGTGCGCGGCGGGCTCAAGTCCCTCGCCCGCGGTCAGCAGGAGGCCGGCCTGGCGCTGGGGCTCTCCCGCTGGCAGCTCTATCGCCACGTGCTGCTGCCCCAGGCGCTGCAGCGGCTGACGCCGCCCACCATCAACATCCATACCCGCATCATCAAGACCAGCTCGCTGGCGGTGCTGATCGGGGTGGTGGAGGTGATCAAGGTGGGCCAGCAGATCATCGAGCGCACCTATGGCTCGCTGCTTATCTACGGTCTGCTGTTCCTGTTCTTTTTATCGGTCTGCTATCCGCTCTCGCTCGCCTCGCGCCGACTGGAGCAACAATGGGGTAATGCGATATGACACCTCTGCTTGAGCTCAATGCTGTCAGCAAACAATTCGGCCAACACCGGGTACTGGACGAGGTCAGCCTCGCAGTGAACGCCGGGGAAGTGATCGTCATCCTGGGGCCGAGCGGCTGCGGCAAGAGCACCTTGCTGCGCACCCTCAACGGGCTCGAGCCGATTCAGGGGGGCGACATTCGCTTCGACGGCGTGCTGCTGGATGGCAATACCGACTGGCAGCGGCTGCGCCAGCGCATCGGCATGGTGTTCCAGAGCTATCACCTCTTCCCGAACCTGACGGTGCTGGAGAACGTGCTGCTCGGGCCCATCCAGGTGCAGAAGCGGGAACGGCAGGAGGCCCTGCTACAAGCGGAACAGCTGCTGACCCGCATCGGCCTGTGGGAGCGGCGCCACGACTATCCGCGCCAGCTCTCCGGCGGCCAGCAGCAGCGCATCGCCATAGTGCGGGCCCTGTGCATGAACCCCCAGGTGATGCTGTTTGACGAGGTGACCGCTGCGCTGGATCCCGAGATGGTGCAGGAGGTGCTGGAGGTGATCCGCGATCTCGCCGGCAGCGGCATGACCCTGCTCATCGTCACCCACGAGCTGGCGTTCGCCCAAGCGGTGGCGGATCGCATCCTCTTCATGGACGGCGGCCAGATCCTGGAGCAGGCCGCGCCCCATCAGTTCTTCGACAATCCCAGGAGCCTGCGCGCGCGCCAGTTCCTCGCCAAGTTCTCTTATACAAATGTCATCAAACGAAAGGAGTCAGCATGAAAATAATCACCTCTGTTCTGTTTAGCGCCCTCATAGGCCTGGGTCTCGCCGGCGGCGCCGCCCAGGCGGCGGACGGTTCCCTCGACAAGATCAAGGCCCGCGACAAGCTCATCGTCGGCGTCTTCACCGACAAGCCCCCCTTCGGCTATGTGGACGAGAAGGGCAACTACGTCGGCTTTGATACCGATCTCGGCCGTCGTTTCGCCAAGGATCTGCTGGGAGACGAAAACAAGGTCGAGTTCGTGGCGGTGGAGCCCGCCAGCCGCATCCCCTTCCTGCAGAGCGACAAGGTGGACCTCATCCTCGCCAACATGACGGTGACCCCGGAGCGGCGCGAGGTGGTGGACTTCACCAACCCCAACCTCAAGGTCGCGGTGCAGGTGCTGGTGCCACAAGGGAGTCCGGCCAAAAAGCTCAATGATCTGGCCAGCAAGACACTCATCGTCACCACCGGCACCACGGCGGACATCTGGCTGACCCGCAACCACCCGGAGTGGAAGGTGCTCAAGTTCGAGAAGAACACCGAATCCCTGCAGGCCCTGGCCCAGGGGCGCGGTGACGCCTACGCCCAGGACAACCTGGTGCTGTTCAGCTGGGCCAAGGAGAACCCGGGCTACCGGGTGCTGCCCGAGAAGCTGGGCTCGGAAGACCCCATCGCGCCGGCGGTGAAGAAGGGCAATATCGAGCTGCGGGACTGGGTCAACGACCGCCTCGCCAGGCTGGGGGAAGAGAAGTACCTGCTGAAACTCTACGACCAGTATGTGCGCGATCGCTTAAGCGCCAATACCGATCCCAACGATGTCATAGTGGAAGGAGGCAAATGGCAGGGTTGATCCTGCCGAGGGAAGTGCTGAGTGTGTGATCTTTGGTTCCGTTGGTCTTCAAACCGCAGGGTTTGGTTTTCAGGCGTCCCCCTTGGGTGGCGCCTTTTTTTTGCGTGCCTGGCAGGCGCCAGGCGGCGCGCCCGCTCTGTGAGCCAGCTCCCCCTGCTGGCGCACCGTCTGTGCCATCCTGACAGGGAGAGCAATGAGAGGAGAACCCCATGTGGATCGAGGCTGAGCCCGTCTACGGCGCCCTGGTGTCACTGGCCATAGGGCTCATCATCGGACTGGAGCGGGGCTGGCAGGTGCGCCAGCTGGGGGACAACCAGCGCATCGCCGGGATGCGGACCTATGGCCTCATCGGCCTGCTCGGCGGCGTCTGCGCCCTGCTGCTGCCAACCCTGGGTGCCTGGCTGGCCCTGCTCGGCTTGCTGGCTGTGGTGGCAGGCTGCGGCCTCTCGGTCTGGCTGGCCCAGCGCTGGCAGGGGGAGTTTGGCCTCACCAGCTCGGTGGCCATGGTGCTCACCTACCTGCTGGGGCTGATGTCTGTGCTGCAGAGCCCGAGCGAGGCGGTGGCCTGCGCCGTGCTGGCGGCGCTCTTGATGGGACTCAAGGGCCAGATCCAGCAGGGGATGCTGTTCTTGAGCGAGACGGAATTTCACGCCACCCTGCGCTTCCTGCTCATCTCCCTGGTGCTGCTGCCGGTGCTCCCCGACGTCGAGATGGGCCCCCTCGACGCCTTCAATCCCTTCAAGATCTGGCTGATGGTGGTGGTGATCGCCGGCATCTCCTTCTCCGGTCACTTCGCGGTGCGCCTGCTCGGCACCCGCGCCGGCCTGGTGCTCACCAGCATGCTGGCGGGGCTCGCCTCCTCCACCGCCCTCACCCTGCAATTTGCCCGCCTCAACAAGGAGCAGCCCGGGCTGGAGCGGCTGCTGGCCACCGGCATACTGCTGGCGGGGGCCACCATGTGGTTGCGACTGCTGGTGCTGGTGCTGCTCATTCACAACGAACTGGCCATGCGCCTGGCTCTCCCCCTGCTGCTGCTGGCGGCCACCGTCTACGGCTTCGCCTTCTGGTTCTGGCGCCAGCGCGAGGAGATGAGCGACAACCCGGTGCAGCCCGAAACCCGCAACCCGCTGGATCTCGCCACCGCCATCAAGTTCGGCCTGCTGCTGGCGCTCATCGGCTTCATGGCCACCTTGCTGCAGAGCAAGGTAGGCAACTCCGGGGTCTATCTGCTGGCGCTGGTCTCCGGCATCACCGACGTGGACGCCATCACCCTCTCCCTCTCCCAGCTCTCCCACAAGGAGCTGGCCCTGGAGGTGGCGGCCCGGGCCATTCTGCTGGCCGGCCTGGTCAACTCCCTGGTGAAGGGGCTGCTGGCGCTGGTGATCGGCGGTCGCCGTCTGGGGCTGATGGTCATGCTGCCCTACCTCCTCTCCACCCTGCTGATCCTGCCCCTCCTCTGGCCGGGCTGACCCGGCCACCAGGCCTGACGCCGCCCTGCCCGTCACGTATACTGGCGCCTCTTGGCACATGAGAGGAGGTGAGCATGGCAAGCGACTGGGACAAGGTACTGGCGGGGGGCGCCCTGAACAGCCAGAGCGAGGAGATAGCGAACGACCGCATTCGAGGTCAGGTCCTGCTGGCGAAACTCAACGCCACACCGGCGGAGGATCACGAGGGGCGCCAGAGCCTGTGTGCCGAGCTGTTCGGCCACTGCCCCGACTCCTGCTGGATAAGCTCCCCCTTCATCTGCGAGTTTGGCCGCAACATCCATCTGGGGGAGAAGACCTTCTTCAACTTCAACGTCACCATACTGGACGTGGGCGAGGTGCACATCGGCAGCCATGTGCTGCTGGCCCCCAACGTGCAGATCTACACCGCCACCCACACCATGGACTATCTGGAGCGCCGCAACTGGACCGCCTACAACAAGCCGGTGCGCATCGGCGATGACTGCTGGATTGGCGGCGGCGCCATCATCTGCCCCGGCGTCACCATAGGGCCGCGATCCATCATAGGGGCAGGGGCCGTGGTGACCCGCGACATACCGGCGGACTCCCTGGCGGTGGGCAACCCGGCCCGGGTGATCCGCACGCTACACCCGGGCGAGACCCGGGATCCGGCGCTGCGGTCATGATGGCCCTGGCCCTGCTGCCCCTGATCTGGGCCGCCTGGCTCGGCATTCAGGAGGCCAACTGGTGGCCGCTGGCCCTGATCACCACCATGAGCCTGCTCACAGTGCTGGCCTACGCCCACGACAAGCGCCAGGCCGTGCGTGGCGGCTGGCGCATCCCGGAAGCCCGCCTGCACCTGCTGGAGCTGCTCGGCGGCTGGCCCGGCGCCCTGGTGGCCCGCCACTGGCTGCGCCACAAGACCCAGAAGGGCAGCTACCGGCTGCGGTTCTGGGCCATAGTGCTGCTGCACCTCGGCCTGTGGGGACTCTGGATCAGCCGGCCGCTCTGGCAGGGGCTCTGAACCACCAGGCGGGCATTGCCGCCCATGGGCGGGTATGAGACAACGGGAGACCGGGAGGTGACCTTTCCCGTTCAGGCATAGGCAAGGAGTCATTCATGAGTCTGTGGACAGGCATAGTCCTGATCGTCTTTATCAGCGTGCTGTTTGGCTATCTCGGCAAGCGCGCCCGCTACCAGCTGGGGGATGTCCGCATCACGGATCGCCTCGGCAAGCAGGATCTCATCATCAAGGAGTTGCAGGAGCGGGTCGCCAACCTGGAGGCCATAGTGCTGGAGCAGGAGAAGCGCCGCCCCTTCGACGAGCTATAGAGATGCCGCCGGACAAATGGCAGGAGACCGGCGCCCCGCCCAGCCCTCCGACGAAAAGCCAAGGCAGGGACGCGGGCGCGGCAATAAAAGAAACGGCAACCAAGGTTGCCGTTTCTTTTATTCGCTCTCACCCCGGACTCCGGGGCGGCGCGGCTAGTCTGCCGCAGGCGCCGCTGCCCCCGCCATGGCCGCTGGCATGCTCTCTTGCATGGCCTTGGCCAGCGCCTCCCCGCCCCGCTCACGGGCCCCCTGGATGGCGCCCTCCCTGTCTTCTTTCTCCTTGTTCTGACTCAGCTTGAACTTGCCGACCAGCCAATCGATCTCGATCTCTATGCCCACCACGGCCTGCACCATGGCTTCGAGATAGTCTCTCGGCGCATCCGCCATCTTCCAGGGAGCGGCCTCTTCAGCCTCCTGGGTCCGGGTCAGGGTGGCGAGCAGGCGGCGCACGAAGCGGGCATCGTCCCGCACCCGGATGCGGCCGTGGGCATGCACCACGGCATAGTTCCAGGTGGGCACCTGTTTGTGGTGCGCCTGCTTGCTCGGATACCAGCTGGGGGAGATGTAGCCCTCGGCGGCCCTGAAGATCACCAGCACTTCCTGCCCTTCCTTCACCTCCTGCCAGAGCGGGTTGTTGCGCGCCACATGGGCCCGCAAGATCCCATGCTCCCCCTCATCGGCATCGAACTCGAACGGCAGGTGGTTGGCATCCAGCCCCTGCTCGCCCTGGGTGACCAGGGCCCCCAGGGGGTGGGCCTGCATCAGCCGATGCAAAGAGGCGGGATCTGTGGCGGCAAAATGGGGTGGCAGGTACATGCAGGCTCCTTTATCCGTGGTGGTGTGTCCGTACTAAACCCGTCGAGATGATCCCATGGCGGGAGAACATCATCTCGAGTTTGCCTGCCGAGCGCCACCGAAGAAAGCCTTGGCCGCCAGCGGAGAACAGCGGCCACCTTTCAGGATAAAGGACTCCCTTTGGCCAGGTAGCCGATGTGATAGGCATCGGCCCCTGCCGGCATCGCCTGTGGGAGCGATGGCAAGAGATCCACCTCCAGCCACTGCCAGCGGGAAAGATCCCAGCCGCTCACCATGGCCCCGGTGTGCAGCTCGGCCAGGCAGGCATGGGGGGCAATGGGAGTGCGCCGCAAGATGGCCACCCTGGCCTGCTCGAGATCCTCCCTCTGCGGTGCTGACAGCAGATGCCAGGTCTCGATATGGGGCCAGCCGAAGTGCCTGGTGAGCGCCGCAAAGCCCTCGCTTGCCAGGAATCGGTGCATCGCCTCGGCGCTTTGCCACACATAGAAGGGGGCATAGCGGTTCTCTCGGCATGGCAGTGCGGCCTCGTCATGGCGGCCATAGAGATAGGCCTTGAACAGCAGACCGGGGAAGCCGTCGAGTCTGGCGCCATTGCTGGCAATCCGCGCCTCGATGAGCCCCATGTCGTAGTCCGCGGGCAGGGTGAATCTGTAATGCATGGCGATCATATGGCCACCCCTAGCTGGAACATCAGACCCCGTCCGAAGCTCCACTCCTCGCTGCCGTTTTGCTGGATCACCACCATGAGGTTGTCGGGATGGATCCCCAGCTCCCCATGCAGGCGCTCGGCGAGCCGCTCATAGAGCCGCTCCTTGACCTCAGTGCTGCGCGGCTTTCCCGCCAGGATCTGGAAGAGGATGAAGTCGCCGTCCCGGCGGCCGGTCTGGTAGTGGGGGTGATAGACGAGCGCCTTGGCAGGCAGGATCTCCAGGATCTGGAACTTGTCCTCCGGCGGCACTTCGAACACCTCCACCAGGGTCTGGTGATAGAGCGCGGAGAGCTGCTGCAGGCGCGCGTCGCTCATCCCCTCGCGCACTGTGATGCGGGTCAGCGGCATGGGTTGGCCTCCTCGCGGGCGGGCAACAGGCTCACTGCGGTGACAGCGGCGGGCAAGCCGGCGTAGAAGGCGAGATGGGTGAACAGCTCCTCCAGCTGATCCCGTGTCAGACCGTTTTGCTGGGCGAACGCTATGTGCCACGGCAGTTGTTGCACCCGCCCCAGCGACGCCAGTATGGCCAGGGTGATCAGGCTGCGCTCGCGGGCTGACAGGGCCGGCCGCTGCCAGATATCGCCAAACAGCGTGTCTTCCGCCAGTTGGGACAGTCTCGGCGCCACCAGCGCCAGGTCGTCACGATCAAGAACAGGATGGGTCATGGCAATCTCCTTGGATGGTGAAGCCACTCTCTCCCACTGCTACAATTTAGAAAATCGAAATATCAAAGACCATCAATCCCGATTATCAGGATAATTATGACACCCATTCCCCTGAACCTGGATCTCGATGCCCTGCGCAGCTATGTCGTCGGCATGGAGTGCGGCAACTTTGCGCTGGCGGCGCAGCGACTATGTCGTTCCACCTCGGCGGTCAGCGCCCAGTTGAAAAAACTCGAGCAGCAATGCGGCACGGCGCTGGTCGCTCGTAGCGGGCGCCACCTGGTCCCGACCCCCCAGGGCGAGCTGCTGCTGGGCTATGGGAAACGGCTGCTGGATCTCAATGACGAGGCCGTGCGCGCCCTCAAGGGGGAGCTGCTGCAAGGGGAGCTCAGGCTGGGGGTACAGGAGGACTTTGGCGAATCTTTGCTGCCGGCTGTGCTGGGGCCCTTCTGTCGCCTGCATCCCGGGCTGCGCATGACGACCCGCATCGATCGCAATGGGCCGCTGACAAAGGGGATCAAGGAGGGCAGCCTCGACATGGCCCTGACCTGGCAGCCACAGGATGAGGGGATGGATGCCCGGCTCATCGATCTCGTGTCACTGCAGTGGATAGCGCACCCGGACTGGGAGCTCGCCCCTCTGCTGGCACGGGGGGAGCCTCTGCCCCTGGTGGTCTTCGATGCCCCCTGCCTGATGCGATCACGGGCCACCCGGGCCCTCGACGAGGCCGGGATCCCCTGGCGCATCGCCTTCACCAGCCAGAGTCTAGGGGGGATTTGGGCGGCCTTGCAGGCAGGGCTCGGGCTCACGGTGCGATCCACCATCGGCATGCCGGCCAGTCTGGTGACCCTCGGCAGCGTGCTGCCGTCAGTGGGCACATTGGGGGTCGCCCTGCTCAGCGCCAACCACCAATCCAGCGAGGCCGAGCGCCAGTTGCAGGCACTGCTTCTCGACGCCGTGCATCGGGCCAATGCCCGCAAGGGCTGAGAAGACTTGCTGCCATAGCTGCTGGCCAGCTCGCCCCTGTCGCTATTGCCCAGAGCCATCACCGCCCCCAGCCGGTCCCCCACCTCCTTGTTCTGGCTCGGCTTGGACTTGCCAACCAGGCAGTCGATCCCTGTCTCCACCCCTACCACGGCCTGCACCATGGCCTCGAGATAGTCTCGCGGTGCATCCGCCATCTTCCAGAGAGCGGGCGCGCATCAGCTCGTGCATGGCCTCGGGATGGGGGCTTCGAAGTGAGGGGGAAGAGACATGACGGCTCCCTGGACAATGGCAGGCCTGCGATCCGCACGGGCAACATGGGCGCTGATACTCTCCCACAGCCAGGGAGATGCATCACCCGATGATGGTTAAGATGGCTCTCCTGGGCGAAGCAGGAGAGAGAGCAGGTTCTCCCTCCCATGGCTGATGACAGCGATGCAACTATATGCGCCGCACTCAGGACAGGGTCAGCGCATTTAGCAAGTCATGACCCGTTGGCCAGGAACCCAGCCCGCTGGCGCCATTGATATGACCGGCTTCGCCAACATTGACCAGCTCGCTCCCCCAGACTGCCGCACACTGCTCTGCATAGGCGATTGCGCCATAGGGATCATCGGTACTGGCAATGACCATGGAGGCGAATGGCAGAGCCTTCCGTGGCAGTGGCGCGAATCCCGTCGCCTGCGCTGGAAAGTTCGGGCCTTGCGGATTGGGCACTGCAACCAGCAAGGCACCCTTGATCTTTAACGTCGTCTGCGCCGCCCAATGGGCAACCAGCAGACAGGCCAGGCTATGGGCAACCAAAATCGTCTCTTCCCCATGGGACTTGACGCTGGCCTCCAGTGACGCCACCCAGTCGGCACAATGGGGGCTGTCCCAATCACGCTGCTCGACGCGCACATAATGGGGGTTGGCTTGCTCCCAGTGACTCTGCCAATGGTCTGCTCCCGAATTTCCGATCCCGGGCAATATCAGTACTGTCATGCTGCAATTTTCCTTTTGCGACTCAAGCCCACTCATGCTCTATGGCAGTGCCAACGCTCAGATGGCGGCTCGCCATATGAGCTGAAGGAACCTCAAGGCAGTAAAACGGCAACCATAGGGTTGCCGTTGTTCACTCGTCCGGGCAGGTTCGACTCAGCCCGCCCGCTTGGCCAGCCAGGCTTCGGCGGCGGTGAGGGCCGCTTCTATCTGCTCCCGGGCGACACCGCCCTTGGCGACCCGCTTGGCCAGGGTCGCTTCCAGCTCCAGGTTCGGATAGACATCCTCCCCCACCACCGGGCTGAAACGCTGGAACTCCGCCAAAGAGAGATCTTCCAGCGGCTTCTTCACGCCGATGGCGTAGACCACGGTCTCGCCGACGATATGGTGCGCCTCGCGGAAGGGGATCCCCTTGGCCACCAGGTAATCCGCCAGTTCGGTGGCGTTGGCGTAGCCACCCTGGGCCGCCGCCATGGTGCGCTCGCCATTGACCTTCAGATCGATCAGCACCAGGGCCGCCATGTCGAGGCAGTCGTGCCAGGTGTCGAGGGCGTCGAACAGCCCTTCCTTGTCTTCCTGCATGTCCTTGTTGTAGGCCAGCGGCAGCGCCTTGAGGCTCATCAGCATGCCCATCTGGGCGCCGACCACCCGGCCGGTCTTGCCACGAATGAGCTCAAGGGCATCCGGGTTCTTCTTCTGGGGCATCAGCGACGACCCCGAGGTGACCGCATCGGAGAGCTCCACGAAGCCAGCCTCGCCGGTGTTGTAGAAGATAAGATCTTCCGCAAAGCGCGACAGGTGCGCCATGGAGAGGGACGCCACGTGCATCAACTCCACCACGTGATCCCGATCCGACACAGAATCCAGGCTGTTGCGGGTGGCGCCGCCAAAGCCCATGTCCAGCGCCAACGCCTCACGGTCGATGGCGTACGCCGTGCCCGCCAGGGCGCCGCAGCCGAGGGGGCTGGTGTCGAGGCGCTTGAGGGCATCCTGCAGACGGGAATGGTCCCGCTCAAGCATCTCCACATAGGCCAGCGCCCAGTGGGCGAAGGTGACCGGCTGGGCCCGCTGCAAATGGGTGTAACCGGGCAGCACGGCAGCCTGGTTGGCGCGCGCCGAGGCGACCAGCCCCTGTTGCAGCGCCGTGATGGAGCCGAGCAGCAGCTCGCCCTGTGCCTTGCACCAGAGTTTGAGGTCGGTGGCGACCTGATCGTTGCGCGAGCGGCCGGTGTGCAGCTTCTTGCCCAGGGTGCCGACGGCATCGATGAGCTTGCCCTCGACCCAGGAGTGGATGTCTTCGGCGTCCGAGCTCAGGATCTGCTGGGGATCCTGCTGCACGGAGGCGAGCAGCACCTCCATCGCCTGTTGCAGCTTGCCCTGCTCATCGGCGGTCAATACGCCCACCTTCACCAGCGCACGGGCCCAGGCCATGGAGCCCTGAATATCCTGCTCCGCCAACCGGTAATCGAACCGCAGCGAATCGTTGAACTGCTTGAACCTGCTATCGGCTCCCTGACTGAAGCGTCCACCCCAAAGTGCCATACTGCTCTCCTTGAATGCGTTGTCGGCGGCGCCTTGCGCCGTCGAGCTTGAAATCGTGCCCTGTTTATCTGCATGACAGTGCGGTAGCGAGCGATGTTGCTGCTGTCACATCAAGTAACTGCGAACCGGTGCCCTCTCCCTTTGGGAGAGGGCTAGGGTGAGGGCAATTTCCCCCTCATCCCCAACCCTTCTCCCGCAAGCGGAGAAGGGGGCAAAGCACACCCCTCATTGAAAGCCGCCCCTGTTATCTCACAGACGCGGCCCGGGCGCTGCCGCTCTTGTCACAGCTCATCGGTTATCCTTCCCCCGCTTACAGACGAGGGAATCCGGTCGCCGCTTATAAGTGAGGGGGCCAAGCCCCCTCACCGGTTGTCTGCGGCTTGAAACCTCGAGGGTTAGCCGTGGGTGTGGTCACCGCCGATGGCCTGATGCTGCTCCTTCATGGCGCGGATCCGGCTGGCCAGGGTGTAGAGACGGATGAAGCCTTCGGCATGGCTCTGGTCGTACACTTCGTCGGCGCCGAAGGTGGCGAAGTCTTCGGAGTAGAGGCTGTTCGGCGACTTCTTCTGCACCGCAGTGACCTGACCCTTGTACATCTTCAGCACCACTTCACCATCGAGATCCTCGGCGATGGCGTTGGCGGAGGCGACAATGGCCTTGCACAGCGGGGTGAACCAGCGACCGTCATACACCAGGTGGGAGAACTCGGCACCCAGCTTCTCGCGCCAGGCGCGGGTGGGGCGATCCAAGACTAGCTCTTCCACGGCCCGCAGCGCAGCGACCATCACGGTACCACCCGGGGTCTCGTAGCAGCCACGGGACTTCATGCCCACCATGCGGTTCTCTGTGATGTCGATACGGCCCACGCCGTGCTTGCCGGCACGCTCGTTCAGGGTCATCAGGATCTGGTGCGGGGTCAGCGGCTGATCGTCAACGGCGACCACTTCGCCCTGGGCCACGGTCAGCTTGACGTATTCCGGCTCGTTCGGCGCCTGCTCGGCGGAGACAGTCCACTGCCAGACCGCTTCGGACGGCTCGTTCCAGGTGCTCTCCAGCTCGCCACCCTCGGTGGAGATGTGCCAGGCGTTGGCATCGCGGCTGTAGATCTTCTTCAGGGTCGCCTTGCAGGGGATGTTGCGGGCTTCCAGATAGGCCAGCAGATCTTCACGGGAGCGCATGTCCCACAGACGCCAGGGGGCGATGACCTTCAGCTGGGGGGCCAGGGCGGCCACGGCGCCTTCGAAGCGCACCTGATCGTTGCCCTTGCCGGTACAGCCGTGGGAGATGGCGTCGGCCCCTTCCGCCAGGGCCGCTTCCACCATCGCCTTGGCGATGATGGGACGGGCCATGGAGGTGCCCAGCAGGTAGGTGCCTTCGTAGACGGCGCCTGTCTTCAGGGTCGGATAGACGTACTCTTTGACGAACTCTTCCCGCAGATCCTTGACGATGCACTTGGTGGCGCCGGAGGCGAGGGCTTTTTGCTCGATCCCTTCCAGATCGTCACGCTCCTGGCCCACGTCGGCGACGAAGGCGATGATCTCCGCATCGTAGTTCTCTTTGAGCCAGGGAATGATGGCCGAGGTATCCAGTCCGCCCGAGTAAGCCAGTACGATCTTGTTGATTCCGCTCATTTACTTCTCTCCGTGATGATTCGATAAGGTTGTGATTCAGGGTCGGTCGCCGGCTTATTTATGACCCAACAGCGTCAGCAGCACGGCATTCTGGATATGCATCCGGTTTTCTGCCTCATCCATGATGAGGGAGGCTGGTCCGTCCATGACCTCCGAGGTGATCTCCAGTTCCCGATGCGCCGGCTGACAATGCAGCACGTGGGCGATGCCGGTGCGATCGAGCAGGGCCTGGTTGATCTGATAAGGCATGAAGATATCTTTTACCTGCTCCATTGGTGTGTTGTCACCCATGGAAACCCAGGTGTCGGTATAAACCACGTCGAAGCCTTCGATGGCGCCCACGTCATCGCTGATGTTGATGTGTGCGCCGGATTGCGCCGCCAGCGCCTGGGCCTGCAGGAAGATCTGGGTATCCGGGCCGTGGCCCTTGGGGCAGACCAGGGTCACGTCTGTGCCGAGGGTCGCCCCCAGCAGCAGCAGGGAGTGGCTGACGTTGTTGCCATCGCCGAGATACGCCAGCTTCACCTTGGAGAGATCGCTGTAGTGCTCGCTGATGGTCATGAAGTCCGCCAGCCCCTGGCAGGGGTGGTAGAGGTTGCACAGGCTGTTCACCACGGGCACAGAACCATGCTCCGCCAGCTCGACCAGGGTCTGGTGATCGAACACCCGCGCGACTATGGCGTCACACCAGCGCGACAGGTTGGCGGCGAAATCCTTCACCGACTCCCGCTTGCCGAGCGCGCCGTTCTGCTGATCCAGGTAGACGCTGTGACCGCCCAGCCGGGCGATGCCGATGTCGAAGGTGACCCGGGTGCGCAGGGAGGGCTTCTCGAACAGGGTGACCACGCTCTTGCCTGCCAGCGCCTGGCCGTACTTCTTGGGGTCCGCCTTGACCGATTTGCCCAGGGCGATCAGCGCCTCTATCTGGGCCTTGCTCAAGTCGCTGTCTTTCAGAAGATGTTGCATCGGATGTTCCTTTTTCCGGCCAGGGTTAGAGGGTGACTTGGGTGCCGACGGCGCCGCCCGCCAGCAGCTTGAGCAGTTGGTCCGGGTAGCGCCAGCTGGCGACACAGACCGGCTTGCCCAGGGTCTCGGCGGCATGCAGGGCGGCCTTCACCTTCACCGCCATGCCATCGCGAATCACGCCCTTCTCCATCAGGTCCAGCGCGCTCTGTTTGTCCAGCTGCGGCACCAGCTTGCCCTTGCCATCCAGGATGCCGCTCACGTCGGAGAGCATCACCAGGTCGGCGCCCAGCGCCTCGGCAATCGCCGTGGCCGCCTGATCCGCGTTGACGTTCATCAGCTGACCGTCGGCGGTGATGCCGATGGAGCTCACCACCGGCAGGAAGCCCTGTCCCAGGATGCCGGCCACCAGCGCCGGGTTGCCCGGCTGGCAGTCACCGACGGCGCCGAGATCCGGATCGAGCTGGGTCACCTGGCACAGGCCGCCGTCGGCGAGGCAGAGCCCCACGGCAGGGATGCCGGTGGCGATGGCCTTGGCCATCATCATCTTGTTCGCGGTGCCCGCCAGGGCCCCGGCGATGAAGGGGATCTGCTCGAACGGGGTGACCCGCAGGCCGTTCTTCTTGGTGGAGGTCATCCCCAGCCCCTTGAGCAGGTCATCCACCAGGCAGCCACCACCGTGCACCAGCACCAGGGGACGGTGCTGATCGTCCAGGAAGGTTTTCAGGGTGGCGAACAGGGCGGTCAGGGCCTCGTCGTTCTCGATCAGGGCGCCGCCCAACTTGATTACCAGCGTCTGCTTGTCCATCTTCTCGATCCTTCCTTAAAGCGTTAAATCAGGCCGGTGGCCGGTTCAAAACCAAACTTGATATTTATGCACTGCATCGCCTGGGAGGCGGCGCCCTTGAGCAGGTTGTCGATGGCGGACACCACCACCAGCATGTTGCCCTGCTGCTGCCAGGCGAGGTCGCAGTAAGGGGTATTGGCCACGCCACGGATGGAGGGCATCTGGCCGGTGAGGCGCACCAGGGGCTTGCCTTCATAGGCCTTGAGATAGGCTTGATCCACCTGGGTCTGCGTCACCCCGTCCGCCAGTTGCACATAGATGGTGGCCAGTATGCCCCGCACATAGTTGCCAAGGTGGGGCTGGAACAGCACCCCCTTGCCGAGGTGGTGGCTGATCTCCGGCTGGTGTCTGTGATTGAAGGTGCCATAGGGGCTCAGGCTCACTTCGCAGAAACTGGTGTTGATGGCGGCCTTGCGACCGGCCCCGGAGACACCGGACACCGCGTTGATGATGGGCTGCCACCCCTCGGCAATCAGACCGGCCTGCTGCAGCGGCTTGAGGGCGCAGAGGGACGCGGTCGGGTAGCAGCCGGGTACCGCAATCAGCTGGGCGGCGGCAATGGCATCGGCATTCCACTCCGCCAGACCGTAGACGGCCTGGTCCAGCCACTGCTCACTCTCGTGGGTGAAGCCGTAGAAGGAGGCGTAGAACCCCTGATCCTTGACCCGGAAGGCGCCGGAGAGATCGAACACCGGCAGCCCCTTGGCCAGGAACTTGGGGGCAAGCTCGGCGCTCACCTCGTGGGCGGTGGCCAGCAGCACCAGATCGGCCTGGGTCAGGATCCGGGTCATGCCGTCCTCGTCCAGCGGCAGCAGCGGCTGATCCAGCTCACCGACCCACTGGGGATGCAGGGAAGAGAAACGCTTGTGGGCGTCCTGGCTGCCGGCGGAGACATAGAGGCCGAACAGCTTGAGCTCTGGATGGTTCTGGACCAGTGCGGCCAGTTCGGCCCCCGCGTAGCCACTGGCACCGACGATAACGGTATTGAGCATGTTTGAGTATTCCAAGTCTGGGTTCGAAATTCACAGCGTGGTGCTGCGGTGCAAGGGGTCGGCTATCGCCCCTTAGATGCAACGAGTGCGGAGGGGCAATTCAGGCGGATATGCGTCGTCGGTTACAGATCAGGTGACAGAACATTAACTTTCCCTTACAACTAGAAGCCTTGTTGATGAGCACTCGAACAGAATATTCATGCACTCACTTTGCATTTGTATTTTCTAACAGAAACACTCCGGGGACGCAAGGAGGAGCTGATGGCCAATCTGGATTTTTTTTCACTTTATAAGAATATTATTGCGATTCCCTCAATCAGCAGCACGGATCCCCGCTGGGATCAGAGCAATGAGGCGGTGATCCGGCTGCTGGCCGACTGGTTCGGCCAGCTCGGCTTCCAGTGCGAGGTGACGGCGCTGCCCGACCTGCCGGGCAAGTTCAACCTGGTGGCCACCTATGGCCAGGGGGAAGGGGGCCTGCTGCTGGCGGGTCACACAGATACTGTGCCCTTTGACGAAGGGGGCTGGAGCAAGGATCCCTTCAAGGTGACCGAGGAGGGCAACCGCCTGTACGGGCTCGGCACCATCGACATGAAGGGCTTCTTCGCCTTTATCGTGGAGGCGCTGAAAGATATCGATCTCACCACCCTCAGCAAGCCGCTGCGCATCCTGGCCACCGCCGACGAGGAGACCACCATGGCGGGGGCCCGTGCCATCGCCGCGGCCGCCGAGATCAAACCCGACTATGCGGTGATCGGTGAACCCACCGGTCTGGTGCCCGTGGTGGCCCACAAGGGTCACATGTCGGAGGCCATTCGCATCACAGGCAAGAGCGGCCACAGCTCGGATCCCGCCAACGGCGTCAACGCCATGGAGATCATGCACCAAGCCATGGGCCAGGTGCTCAAGCTGCAGCGGGATCTCAAGGATCGCTACGCCGACCACAGATTCGCGGTGCCACAGCCCACCCTGAATCTGGGCTACATCCAGGGGGGTGACAGCCCGAACCGCATCTGCGGCTGCTGCGAGCTGCACATCGACATGCGCCCCACCCCCCAGGTGGGCCCCGACGAGCTGATGGGCATGCTCAAAGAAGCCCTCTCCCCCATCGAGATCCATCAGCCGGGCTGCCTGCACCTGCAGCACCTGCACGAGCCCATTCCGGCCTATGCCTGCGAGGATGACTCGGATCTGGTACGCGAGGCCGAGAAGGCGAGCGGCCGGGCCGCGCAATCAGTGAACTATTGCACCGAGGCCCCCTTTATTCAGCAGCTTGGCTGCGAGACCATAGTGATGGGCCCGGGCCATATCACCCAGGCCCATCAGCCGGACGAGTATCTGGATCTGTCGTTCGTCAAACCGACCACGGCGGTGCTGCAGCACCTGATCCGACGTTTCTGCGTCTAGCTCGACGGGAATGTAAGTAAGTTACATGACATGCCGGGACGGGACAGGTGAGGGAAATACATGTTCTGAATCGGCTTGTTATTTGACCTTGCGCAGACAATCTGGGTAGATTGTCCCCCTAAGATGACGGAGCATATGTTGTAATCGCACAACAATAAGTGAGGTCGCCTCCCGCCTGGAAGGTCAGGGGGCACCAACAAAATAAGGATGTGGAATGAACGAAAAGTACGCCGCACTACGGGCCAACGTAGGCATGTTGGGCCAGCTGCTGGGCAAGTCCATCAAGGATCATCAGGGGCAGGCCTTCCTCGACAAGATTGAGACCATTCGTCAACTGGCCAAGTCTTCCCGCAAGGGGAACGAGGCAGACAGAGAGCGCCTGCTCGAGACCCTGCGCACCCTCTCCGATGACGAGCTGCTGCCGGTGGCCCGCGCCTTCAGCCAGTTCCTCAACCTTGCGAACGTGGCGGAGCAGTTCCACACCATCTCCCGCCGCTGCGAAGAGCAGGTCTGCACCCCGGATCCCCTGGAGCAGATGTTCGCCAAGCTCAAGGCGTCCAACCTCTCCCAGGAAGCCATCATCCAGGCGGTGCGCGAGCTGGACATCGATCTGGTGCTGACCGCCCACCCCACAGAGGTGACCCGTCGTACCCTGATCCACAAGCATGTCCAGCTCAACGACTGTCTGGAAGCGCTGGAACTCTCCGATCTGCTGCCCCGCGAGCGGGACAAGATCCTCAATCGCATCGAACAGCTGGTCAATCAGGCCTGGCACACCAACGAGATCCGCGAGCAGCGTCCGACCCCGGTGGACGAGGCCAAGTGGGGCTTCGCCGTGGTGGAAAACAGCCTGTGGCCGGCCATTCCCGAATTCATGCGCAACCTGGACGAGCGTCTGCAACACCACCTAGGTGTGCGACTGCCCCTGGATGCCGCGCCGGTCAAGTTCACCTCCTGGATGGGCGGTGACCGCGACGGCAACCCCTTCGTCACCGCCAAGGTGACCGCCGAGGTGCTGGAGCTGGGCCGCTGGATGGCGGTCAACCTCTTCTACAAGGACATCAAGGAGCTCACCTCCGAGCTCTCCATGTCCGATTGCACCGACGCCGTGCGCGCCCGGGTCGGTGACAACCCCGAGCCCTACCGCGCCCTGGTGCGCGAGTTGCGCGAGCAGCTGCGCGAGACCCAGGAGTTCCTCACCGCCAAGGTGCAGGGTCAGGCGAGCGAGAGCCGCGATCTCATCAAGAGCACCGCCCAGCTGCGCGAGCCGCTGGAGCTCTGCTACCACTCCCTGCACGCCTGCGGCATGGGCAACATCGCCGACGGCATGCTGCTGGACGTGCTGCGCAAGCTGGCCTGCTTCGGCATCCATCTGGTCAAGCTGGATATCCGCCAGGACGGTGAGCGTCATGGTCAGGTCTTCTCCGAGCTGACCCGCTACCTCGGCATGGGGGACTACGCCGAGTGGAGCGAGGACGACAAGCAGGCCTTCCTGCTCAACGAGCTGAACTCCCGCCGCCCGCTGATCCCCACCGACTGGGCACCGAGCGACGAGACCCGCGAGACCATAGACACCTGCCGGGTGATCGCCGGTCACGACCCGGATGCGTTCGGCATCTACATTATCTCCATGGCCGGTGCCCCTTCAGACGTCCTGGCGGTGCAGCTGTTGCTCAAGGAAGCTGGCTGCAAGTTCCGCATGCCAGTGGCGCCGCTGTTCGAGACCCAGGAAGATCTGATGGCGGGCACCGCCGTGATGGATCGCCTGCTGTCGGTGGACTGGTATCGTGGCTACATCCAGGGTCGCCAGTACGTGATGATCGGCTACTCGGATTCCGCCAAGGACGCGGGCATGATGGCCGCCGGCTGGGCCCAGTACGCCGCCATGGAGTCCCTGGTGGGGCTGGCTGAAGCCAACAACATCCGCCTCACCCTGTTCCATGGCCGTGGCGGCACCGTGGGTCGCGGCGGCGCCCCCGCCCATCAGGCGATCCTGTCCCAACCGCCGGGATCCCTGCGCGGTGGTCTGCGGGTCACCGAACAGGGGGAGATGATCCGCTTCAAGTTCGGTCTGCCCAAGGTCGCCATCCACAGCCTGAACCTCTACACCAGCGCCGTGCTGGAGGGGAACCTGCTGCCGCCGCCCAAGCCCAAGGAGTGCTGGCGCGCCGTGATGGAGCAGCTGGCCACCGTCTCCTGCGATCACTACCGCAGCATAGTGCGCGGCCACCCGGACTTCGTGCCCTACTTCCGCGCCGCCACCCCGGAGATGGAGCTCGGCAAGCTGCCGCTGGGCTCCCGTCCCGCCAAGCGCAAGCCCAACGGCGGTGTCGAGAGCCTGCGCGCCATCCCCTGGATCTTCGCCTGGACCCAGAACCGGCTGATGCTGCCGGCCTGGCTCGGTGCCCACAAGGGGCTGCAGCAGGCCATCGCCGACGGCCAGAAGAGCGTGCTGGACGAGATGAGCCGCCAGTGGCCCTTCTTCCGCACCCGTCTCGAGATGCTGGAGATGGTGTTCCTGAAAGCCGACCTCTGGCTGGCGGAGTACTACGACACCCGTCTGGTGCCGCAAGAGCTGTGGGCCCTCGGCAAGCAGCTGCGTCAGGAGCTTGCCGATTCCATCCAGGTGGTGCTGGAGCTGCGCCCGCAGGGAGATCTGCTGGACGACCAGCCCTGGATCAAGGAGTCCATCAAGCTGCGCAACCCCTACACAGACCCGCTCAACGTGCTGCAGGTCGAGCTGCTTGGCCGCTCGCGCAAGAACCCTGAGACCCTGCACCCCGAGCTGGATCAGGCGCTGATGGTCACCATCGCCGGTATTGCCGCAGGCATGCGCAACACGGGTTGATGGCCGGGCTATCCCGCTGACAACAAAGGGCGCCTCGGCGCCCTTTGTTGTTTTTGCTGCCGGTAGCGCCATGTCGTCGTAGGGTCGATTAACCGTCAGGCGTAATCGACAGCTCCGTGATAGGGGGATGATGGCACTACTTCGCCGAGTGGTATGCGAGGCCCTTGGCCTCGAAGAGATTTCGCCCGCCGCTCCGCCCGACTTCGTCGGGTTCTTTTCGCTCACCCGCTTGTCCAGCGGCACAGGCCGACGGGCCATCCCAGCCCCCGTGCCGCTCTACTCCCTGTCTCGCGACCTGGACCAGTGGCTCGTCTCGGCGAATAAGAGAGGGATCGATACCCTGCCCACCTCGACATCTACCCAGGTTACAAACTTCCGATGCCAGAAGCCTTTTAAATTACCGCCTCAGTAGTTTCAATATGGATATCTTACTGAAACCACCTACAGGAAAACTCGCATATGGTAATTGCACATACTGATAATTATTAACATAACCAGAACTGAATAATACTTAAAAAAGTATTGAGACGTTCCTATAGCAGATGACTCTGTACAAAAACTTAACGATTGAGCAACCAATAGGTTCTAATCTTCTTTTTGTGATGTAAATTGAAAACCAAAAAACACAGGTCTCATTTTAATTGCGTAAGATCAAGTGCGCATTTATTGTGAGCAGGTACGATAACAGTACCAAATAAAAATACTGAACGATGAGATAACCACTGGGATAAATATTATGAAAAAAATCATACTGACAGCCTTGCTCTCCGTATGTGTCGGTAATGCAATTGCTGATGAAAATAGTGACGTTGCCTCAGCTGCCGCAGGTGTTCAACAAGCAAGCACTGCTTCCAACTCAAACTGGGACCCGACACAAAATGTGTATTTCAACAAGGCAGATATAAGATATGTAAAACTTATCAACAAGATAGGAACCATCCCCCTCAAAGTGCGTTTGGATGATGTGGCTGATCCTGACACCATAACCTTTGCAATGGGTGATGAGTTCGTCTTCGACTGGGATAATGGACAAGCCCGGTTCGAATATACTGGAGCTGGCATTCAGATGCTGGATCTGAATGACGGGGGGAAATCGGATGATTTATTCCCTGATGAGTCAAACGGCAATGACTTTTTGAAGTATGAGTATGGAGGGGAAAGGCAGGCCATAGTCGTCGACATGACTTCCGGTTCAGTCTCGACTGTTAACGATACCGATGGTATTAGCGGCCATAAAAACTCCAGGCTAAGAGGGTATTACGACCCAGCCGTAACAGGCCAAGACACGATATTTATCTATCTTGAGCCTATGTAGTAAATAATAACATGGAGCATGTGGCCACTTGGCTGTGGCTACATATTTATGGCTATTTAAATTAAAGTAATAAATACCTGCCGTAACCCTGCCACTTAGGCTCTATTACGCTTCGCTAATCGAACCTAAGGTGCATCCCCGCTGCAGGAGCAGACTATTTGGCCTTGATCAGACTAGAGGAAGTCTGATGACTACCGCCATCAATCTACTGAATGAGATCAAGATCCCTCTTAAGCTCTGCCCCTACGGTGCGAGGCCTACGGCGATTTCGGCAAGCATGTCGCAACTCGATCCAAGATGCTAAACACGGGTTGATGGCCGGGCTATCCAGCTGACATAAAAGGGCGCCTATATGGCGCCCTTTTATGTCAGCTGGCAACCAGCCTAGGCAATCCGGTTTCGTCCCCGGCGCTTGGCCTCGTAGAGGCGCTGATCCACGCACAGCAGCCAGTCATCCATGCAGCGGTAGCTCATCTGATAGGGGGTGAGGCCCAGGCTGATGGTGACGGTGATCGTCTGGTGTTGATACTGGAAGCTGTGCTGCTCGACCAGTTGCCGGATGCGCTCCATGATGGCGCGAGCCTCCTCCTGGGTGGTGCCGCGCAGCAGCATGATGAACTCCTCCCCGCCGAACCTCGCCACCAGATCCTGGCTGCGCACCGACTGCATCAGCAGACGGGCCAGCTCCTCGAGCACCGCATCCCCGGCAAGGTGGCCATGTTCATCGTTGATCTGCTTGAAGAAGTCGATATCGATCAGGACCAGGCAGCAGGCTTCCCCCTCGGCCGGATGGCGCTGGATGTGATCGAGCAGCACATTGGCCTGGGTGAAGAAGCTGCTGCGGTTGGGCAGCTTGGTGAGAAAGTCGTGCTCGGCGTTGAAGCGCAGCACCCGCTCCATCCGGCTGCGCTCGTCCTCCAGATTGCGGGCGTGGATCAGGGTGCCCAGGGCCGTGGTGAGCGGTTCGAGCTGGGTCACCAGGGTTTCGTCGAAGCCACAGGGACGGTTCGCCAGGGCTATCATGCCGATGGCTTCCCCCTTGTGGCGGATGGGGATGCCGAGAAAACTGTCCAGACGGGGATGCCCCCGGGGGGAGACGCCGCGGCTCGCCGGATGACTCGGCAGATCGTTGCAGCACACCAGGGCATTGTGGGTAACCACGTGACCGAACAGGTTGTCGAGCTTGCTGAAGATGAGGCCGCCCCGGTTCTGGCGTTGCTGCTCGTACCAGGCATGGGTCGCCTCGTCCCAGGAGACGTTCGAGATGGAGGGGATGTAGAGGCTGGGCCGCCCCTCCTCGTACTGGACGATGCCGATGAAGCCATAGGTGCTCTGGCTGACGCTCAGCAGCCGCTCGAACACGGTGTCACAGGCGGAGCCGAGATTGCGATCGAGCAGAAAGCTCTGGTGGGCGGCCACGACGATGTCGAACAGCTGGCTCTGTTGCTCGACCCGTTGCTTGGCCAGCACCTCTGAGGTGATGTCGTGGGCCAGCTTGATCACCCCGAGCAGGGCCCCCGCCTCGTCGGTGACGGGCATGTAGGTGGCGTGGATCCAGAGGGTACCGCCATCGCGCATGATGCGGCGAAATTCCCCCGAGTGGATCTCGCCCTTCAGCACGTCCTGCCAGAAGCGTCCGTAGTCGGCGTGCAGCTCCGGCGGCAACAGCAGCAGATGGGACTCGCCGACCAGCGCATCGGCGGCATAACCGAACATGCGACAGAACAGCGGATTGACCGACACCATGCGGCCATCCAGATCGAACTCGACCATGCCGTAGGTACGGTCGAGGGCGGTCAGCCGGGCCAGGGCCTCATAACGATCGAACGTGTCGATATCGCGAGAGCGGATTGCTGGGGTATTCATGGCTACGATTCCTTTCGATCGCCATCGCATCGCGGTGGAATGCGGGAACAAGAGCTCAGATCATAGGATCCGGCATCCGGTTGCGCGAACAGAGGCCCCCATGGGGGGGGAAGGCTGACACTTGCCATGCCCGTCGCCCGGGCGCAGACTGTCTGGCCTTGTTCCGGCCCGAGGAGACCCCATGACACCCGCCATCAACCTGCTGAAGAAACTCAAGATCCCCCACAAGCTCTACCCCTACGAGTGCGAGGCCCACGACGATTTCGGCAAGCATGCCGCGACCCAGCTGGGCCTGCCCCAGGCTCAGGTGTTCAAGACTCTGCTGGCCCACCACGACAAGCAGGCGGTAGTCGCCATAGTCCCCTCCTCCGGCATGTGCAGCCTCAAGCGACTCGCCAAGGCCACCGGGCTCAAGAAGGTGGAGATGATGAAGCCGGCCGACGCCGAGAAGCTGACTGGTTACAAGGTGGGGGGCATCAGCCCGCTGGCCCAGAAGAAGCTGCTGCCGACCGTGCTGGACGACTCCGCCATGGCCTTTGACGAGATACTGGTGAGTGGCGGCAAGCGCGGCCTCTCGGTCGGGGTAGCCCCGGAAGACATGGTGCGCCTGATGAACTGGATTGCCGCCCCCATAGGCGAGTGATGCTGCGCAAGCGATGTAGATGACAAGGGCGGCCCGATGGCCGCCCTTGTCGTTTCTCCCTGTCCCGTGACGGGTCGCACCTCAAGGCGCCAACCCGATACAGCTGGCGAAGGAGGCCATCAATCCTCCATCGCCAGCGCCCGTCGGCCATTGCGGTTCAGATCGGCTGGGGTGAAGCGATCACGCCAGTCGGTCTCGTAGTCCTCCCGCGGGAAGTCGCCCGGCGAGGCGCCGAGCTCCAGCGCCGCCCTCACCTTGTGCGCATAGACCCGGTTCTTGTCGCACATGGGCGCCGCCGGAATATACATCACGTTGCCCCAGCCTTGCTGGTCGGTGACCGGGGCCACCGAATGGATGAGATCGCAGTGCCACCAGACGGAATCACCCGCCTCCAGCGCAGGGATCGAGGTCAGGGCCTTGATCAACAAGGGGTGCCACTGCTCGGAGACGGGCAATACCCTGCCCGGCGCGACGCCGCAGAGCTCGTCTTCCGGCACGTCGTCCAGCAGCGGACGCAGCAATATGTACGCCATCGCCTCGGGAATGGGTACCACATGGAGCAAACCCTGCCCCGGGATCATGTCGGAGAGCGCGGTCCACCCCTGGAAGGTGCGGAAGACGGAGCACTTGGTGGTGTTGTCGACCGTATACTCATCCACCTCGGTGCGGTGCGCGGCATCCCAGGGATCATAGCTGTCGAGCCGGCCATCGAAGACCCTGGCGAACACCCGCTGATAGGCCGGCAGCAGCCAGCGCTCCAGCGCCCCCGAGTCGGTATGGGCCCCCAACCCCTTCGAGGTCGTGCCGGGCGGGCGGCGGCGGATCCGGTCCGGATAGATCACGCTGATGTCGGGGTCGAACCACCGCTTGCCATCGCGCTCGAAGGTCCAGAGCCGGTTGAGGAAAGACTGCACCGACGCCATCTGCTCGCTCTGGCGTGCCTGCATCTGTGCCTGTGACCAGTAGATGGGATAGATCTCGGGCCGCGAGGCCTCCAGGGAGCCGAAGAAGCTGTCGCCGGGGCCCTGGTAGATGTCGTCGAAGCGGTTATGGTCCAGGTACGCCAGCATCGACTGATCCCAGGCCAGCGCCTGCTCGCGGGGGAAATGGCCCTTGATGACGGCACAACCCCGCCGCTTGATCAGCTCGCGCACCGACTCCGGCACGCAGCCTGCGGCGACATCGCGATAATCGAGCACCGGCCACACGGGGTCTCCGCTCGCCTTCAGCCGTTCAATCTCGGCAAGGCGCTCTTCGATCCTCTGGCTCAGCCGCCGAAACAGCGCGTTCACATCGCCAAGCCGGGCGCGCAGCGCCCGCTTCATCTCGCGGATAGCCGCCTTGTGATCGGCAGGCAGTGTTTCACAGGTAAAAGTGTCAGCCATGATATCCCTCGCTCTCTTCCCTTTTGCTTTCGTTCGAAAGACTAAAATCTTTAAATGTAAAATACAGTAAGCGGAAGTTAATGCAAGGGGGGAGATGTAAAGAGAAAGGCCCGGGTTGCTTCGGGACCTGAAGGTGGCCCGCGTGCAGAGAAGGGAGATGGCTGGGGAGATGACAAGGGCGGCTCGATGCCGCCCTTGTCGCTACCACTCATTCGCCTAGGTGCGGTGCACTTCGGCGGTCAGTTCGGAGAGTCGCAACCGTTGGCGCCCCTGCTCGTCGAAGTTATCCTCCGCCAGCCAGCGCTCGAAACAGCCCTTCAGGGCAGGCCACTCGCCGTCTATCACCGAGAACCAGGCGGTATCCCGACTGTGCCCCTTGTCCACCCGGGCCTGGCGGAAGGTCCCCTCATAGCAAAAGCCGAGGCGCAGCGCCGCCTGCCAGGAGGGGCGGTTCAGGGCATTGCACTTCCACTCGTAGCGGCGATACCCCAGGGCGAAGGCATTGGCCATCATCAGCGCCATGGCCGCCGTCGCCAGCCGCGACTGCTGCAGGGCCGGCGAGAAGTGCAGCCAGCCCACCTCCACGCTGCCCGCGGCGGGGTCGATGCGCAGATAGCTGGCGAGCCCCAGCGCCCGGCCGCTCCCCGCATCGACAATGGCATAGAACTGGGGATCGACCTTGGCGGCGACGCCTCGCAGCCAGGCCAGCATGGCCGCCTCATCCTCGAAGGGGCCGCTGGTGAGATAGGTCCACATGGCCCCGCTGTCGGCACTGAAGGCCTGCCACAGGCTGCCGCCGTGGCGCTCGGGATCGAGCGGTTCCAGGCGACAGCCCCAGCCGCTCAGCACGCGGTGAGGGGGAAACTCGGCACCCCGCCAGTCTGGCAGCGCACTCCCCAGGGGCTGGCCATGGCCGTTGAAGAGGGGTTCAGCAGGCACAGGCGATCCCCCCTTCCAGCAGCACCCCAGGTTCGCTGCCGGTGGCGACGGCGAAGCCGTCCTGACGCCACCAGTGCAGGCCGCCGATCAGCTCCTTGACCCTGAAGCCGAGCGCCGCCAGCTTGTACGCTCCCTGGGTCGAGCCGTTGCAGCCGATGCCATCGCAGTAACAGACATAGACCCTGTCCCGCGACAGCCCCTGGGTGGTCGCCGGGCTCATGGTGCGATGGGGGAAGGAGATGGCGCCCGGGATATGGCCCTCGGCGTAGTACGCGGGGGAGCGGGTGTCGATGACCACTATGCCGCCCCCTTCACCCGCCTCCCCGGCCAGCAGATCGGCGGCGAGATCCGCCGGATCGGTGCGAAACTTCAACTGGGCCTCGAAGAAGGCGCTGGCCTCCAGCGGGCTCGCAACCCCGGTACTCAATACATGACTCATCCTGAGCCTCCTTGTGATTACAGTGCTATCTCTGTGGTGACGACTGTGTTGACCGAGTTGGCGATAAAGCACTCCTCGTGGGCCTGGTGGTGCAGCCGCTCCAGCGCGGCGAGATCCGGCCGGCGTTCGCCACCAAACACCACCCTGGGGCGTAGGGTGACGCGGGTGATGGACTGGCGGCCACGCTCGTTCGGCTCCATGACGCCGACGGCCTCATCCCGGTAGCTCTCCACCAGATAACCCGCCCTGGCGACCAGCCAGAGGAAGGTCAGCATGTGACAGCTGGAGAGGGATGCGACGAAGGCCTCCTCGGGATCCACGTGCTCGGCCACCGAGTAAGGCAAGGGCACCACATGGGGGGAGGAGGAGGCGGGCACCCTGACCCCGCCGTCAAACGCCCACTCATGGGCCCGGCTGTAGCGCTGATCGACAAAGGACTCGCTGGCCCCTCGCTGCCAGCTGATGGTGGCACTGTATTCCGACATGCAGACTCCTTCTGTAGCCAATGTGTGTTGCCAATGGGGTTGCTTCACTTCCTTGTCCACCAATGTAGCGACAAAATGGCCTTGCCACGCCGACCAATTTTGCCAATATGGGCAGACCAATTTATCCGCAACGGAAAGTGCCATGACAGTCCTGCCGACCCTCTTTGCCGACCAGCAACAAAACGATCTTCCCCTGCACGAACAGCTGGTGCGCACCCTGCGGGAGGCTATATCCGGATGGGGGGGCCATCTGCCCCGGCACCGCGGAGGCCAATCATGACAGTCCTGCCAACCCTCTTTGCCGACCAGCAGCAAAACGATCTTCCCCTGCACGAACAGCTGGTGCGCACCCTGCGGGAAGCAATACTGGCGGGCCATCTGCCGCTGCACGGCAGGCTGCCGGCCAGCCGCATGCTGGCCCGGGATCTCGGCGTCTCCCGCAGCACTGTGGAGCTGGCCTATGGCCGGCTGGAGGCGGAGGGGTATCTGGTGCGCAAGGTGGGGGCCGGCAGCTTCGTCGCCCTGGCGACGGTGCGCCCCGCTCCGCGCCCGCCCCAGTCGGCGGCGGGGCTCTCCCGCCGTGGTCAGGAGCTGGCGCAAGGGGGGGCCTGCCACGAGGTGCCCGAGGTGGGCAACTCCTTTGCCTCCAGCCAGCCGGATCCCCGCCTCTTTCCCCAGGCACTCTGGGGTCGCCTGATGCAGCAGCAGTGGCGCCGGGGGGCCAGCGACTGGATGAATTACGGGGATCCGCAAGGGCTTGGGGAGCTGCGCACCGCCATCAGCAGCTACCTGGTGCAGTCGCGGGGCGTGGTGTGCGAGCCGGAGCAGATCCTGATCCTCACCAGCTCCCAGCAGGGCATATTGCTGGCGACCCAGCTGCTCATCGATGCCGGTGACACCGTCTGGGTGGAGGATCCGGGTTATCCTGGGGCCCGCACCGCCATGGAGAGCGCCGGCGCCCGCATCCACCCGGTGCCGGTGGACGCCGAGGGGCTCAACCCTGCCGGTGAACATCCCAGCCCCAGGCTCATCTACTGCACCCCGGCCCACCAGTACCCCCTGGGCGTGCCCATGAGCCTGCCGCGCCGCATGGCGCTGCTGGCGGAGGCCGAGCGGCGCGGGGCCTGGATCCTGGAGGACGACTACGACGGGGAGTACCAGTACGATCAGCGGCCGCTCCCCGCCCTGCAGGGGCTGGATGGCCAGGGGCGCGTCCTCTATGTGGGCACCTTCAGCAAGGTGCTGTTTGGTTCCTTGCGCCTCGCCTACCTGGTCTTGCCACGCCCCCTGATGGAGGCCTTCAGCCGGGCCCGCGCCGCCGTCGACGGCCACAGCAACCAGCTGCAGCAGGCGGTCACCGCAGACTTCATCCGCGCCGGCCACTTCGCCACCCACCTGCGCCAGAGCCGCCTCGTCTACCAGAGCCGGCGGGATCTGCTGCTGGCCGAGCTGGCCGAACACTGCCCCAGGCTCATCCCCATCCACAGCGGCGCCGGGCTGCAGTGCGCCGTGCTGCTCCCCGCCGGGGGCGAGGCCCGCTGGACAGAGGCGGCCAACGCCCGGGGGCTGGGGCTGCGCCCCCTGCACCAGTATCACCTCGCCCCTCCCACCCGGGAGGGCTGGCTGCTCGGCTTCGGCTGCCTCGACAACCAGACCCTGCGCCGGCTGTGTCGCCAGCTGGGCGCCCTGATGGAAACCGTCTGAGACGAGCCACACAAGTCAGAGGTGTTGGGGGGACAATCGTACTGTGTCGCCAATCGGGCTTACTGATGGAGCCGCTTGGGATAAGCCCGGAAACCCGAGGCGTCCGGGCCCCAAAGCCGTCTGGGACCAGACCCAGAGGTCAGAGGAGCCGGGGGGCAATCGCACTGTGTCGCCAATGGGGTTTGCTGATGGAGCCGCTTGGGATAAGCCCGGAGGCCCGAGGCGTCCGGGCCCCAAAGCCGTCTGGGGCCAGGCCCAAAGGTCAGAGGAGCCGGGGGGACAATCGCACTGTGTCGCCAATCGGGTTTGCTTATGAAAGCCGTCTGGGGCCAGGCCCAGAGGTCAGAGGAGCCGGGGGCCAATAGGGCTGTGTCGCCGGTGGGGCAGCGAACTATAATGGGCACAATCCCGTTGTAGAACCCGGCCAAGATGTATCGACTCCTGCTCCTGCTATTCACGCTCTCCCTCTCCTCCTCCCCGATGGCGGCCACCCGATTTACCCTGCTCAGCCCGGAAAACGAACAGGATGCCCGCATGGACTACTACCGGGAGGCGATGCGGCTGGCGCTGGAGAAGACCCGCCAGCAATACGGCGACTACGAACTGCGTGACTCCCTCAAGATGAACAAGGCGCGGATGCGGCTCGAGGTGCAAAAACCGGGCAAGAGTGCCCTCTTCATCGTCGACAGCTGGCCCCAGAAGACGCCTCACCCCGAGGTCAGCCTGCTCCCCTTCCCCATCGATCTCGGCATTCTCGGTTACCGGGTCTGCTTCGTCGCGGCTGACCGCGCCAAGGATCTGGCCGGGGTCCGTACCCTGGCCCAGCTGCAGGCGTTCAGTCAGGGGACAGGCAAGGAGTGGCAGGATGCCGACATCCTGCGCCACAACGGCTTCCAGGTGCAGGAGGTGGACAACTACGAGTCGCTGTTTCGCATGGTGGCCCGTGGCCGGGTCGATCTCTTCTGTCGCGGCGCCAACGAGATACTGGCGGAGTGGGAGACCCACCACCCCAGGCTGCCGACCCTCGCCGTCGATCGCCATGTGGCCCTCTTCTACCCGCTGATCCACGCCTTCTACAGCCATGCCACCTACGACAAGGAGCGCGAGCGCATCCAGCTCGGCCTGCGGCTGGCCTGGCAGGACGGTTCACTCAAACGGCTCTGGCGCCAGCACTTCCAACCCTCCCTGGCGTTCACCCAGCTGGCCGCGCGCCAGCTGTTCAGGCTGAGCAACCCCCAGCTGCCCGGCGAGGGGAGCGACTACAGGTCCTATCTCTATGATCCAGCCCGGGATGCCTTCGGTGTGCCTCCCCACGACAAGGGGGACAAGATCGGCAAGTAGCGCCTAGCACCGTGCCCCCTGCTCGCGACACAGGGGGACAAGGTCGGCAAGTAGCGCCTAGCCCCGTGCCCCCTGCTCGCGACACAGGGGGACAAGGTCGGCAAGTAGCACCTAGCCCCGCGCCCCCTGCTCGCGACACAGGGGGACAAGGTCGGCAAGTAGCGTCTAGCCCCGCGCCCCCTGCTCGCGACACAGGGCGAGCCAGGCCTCGGCGGTGCGGGAGAGGTAGCGTTTCGCGGGCCAGATCACCCCGAGCCGCCAGCTCAGCTCCGGCAACAAGGGCCTCAGCACCAGGCCGTCCGGGGTCAGCCGCCGGCAGATGGGCTCGGGCAGGAAGGCGACCCCCATGCCGCTGCGCACCATGGCGGTGAGAAAATCCCACTGACTGCTGCGCGCCGCCACCTGGGGCACGAAGCCCGCCTGCTGACAGGCCTGCTCCAGCCGCTCGCTCAGGGTGAAGGCCTGGGTGTAGAGCAGGAAGGGCTCCTCCTGCAGATCCGCCAGCCGGATCTCGCTCTCCCCGCGCCAGCGGGGCAGGTCCGGCAGCACCACCTGAATGGGATAGCAGTCCAGCTCCAGGGCGCTCAGTACCCCCTCTTCCCTGGTCGGCAACATGGTGATGGCGAGATCCAGCTCCCCCTCCAGCACCGCCTGCTCGATGCGGCGCCCGCCGTACTCGACGATGGAGAGCTCCACCTTGGGGTAGCGGCTGCGGTAGGCGCGGATGAGATCCGCATAGACGTGGCCCACCATGGGGGGGATGCCCAGCGCCAGGCGCCCGTGCTGCAGGCTCTGCAGATCCGCAAGCTCCGCCTCCAGCTGCTGCATCTGGGCCAGGATCAGCTGGCCGCGGGCAAACAGCACCTGGCCGCTGTCGGTCAGGGTGAAGCTGTGCCCCTCCCGATTGAGCAGGGGCTGGCCCAGCTCCTCCTCCATGCTGCGGATCATCTTGCTGATGGTGGGCTGGGTGACGAACAGCTTCTCGGAGGCGCGGGTGAAGCTCTTCTCCCGCACCAGTTCGACAAAGTAACGCAGGGCTCGGATATCCATGGGACGCTCGTCTGGGGTTATCGCCAAATAATGCCAATTTGGCATATTTCTCATAATTTAAATTCATTTTTTGCAGGTTTGGCCCCCGCTTATACTGTGACCAGGTTCACAGAAAGACGCCCATCATGAAAGCCTTCTGCCTTCGCTGGTTGCAAACCCCCTTCCAAATCGCCCTGCTGGCGGCCATCTGGCTGCTGGCCGACACCGCGGTACGCACCTTCCACCTGCCCCTGCCCGCCAACCTCACCGGCATGCTGTTGCTGCTGGTCTGCATCCTGCTCGGGGTGGTCAAGGCCCAGTGGTTCAGCGCCGGGGCCCGCTGGCTGCTGGCGGAGATGCTGCTGTTCTTCGTGCCCGCCGTGGTGGCCGTGGTCAACTATCAGGATCTGCTGCTGCAGGAGGGGTGGCGCATCATGGTGGTGCTGGTGACAAGCACTGTGCTGGTGCTCGGCACCACGGCCCTGGTGGTGGACAGGGTCTATCGCCTGGAGCTGAAGCTGGCCCGCCGGAGTCGCCGCCATGTCTGACACCCTGCTCGGCCTGCTCTGCTTCGCCCTCACCCTGCTGTTCTACTACGCCAGCAAGTGGCTCTATGGCAAGAAACGCATCCTGCCCCTGATGCCACTGCTGCTGGCCCCCGCCCTGCTGGTGGCCATGGTGGTGCTGTTCCACATCCCCTATCAGGACTACATGGCCGAATCCCACTGGCTGCTCTGGCTGCTGGGCCCGGCCACCGTCGCCTTCGCGGTGCCCGTCTACGAGAACCGCGCGCTGATGCGCCGCCACTGGCTCTCCCTGTCGGTGGGGGTGATCGCCTCTGTGGTGATGGCGGTGGGCAGCACAGTGCTGCTGGCCCGCTGGCTCAACCTCTCCGAGCTGTTGCAGCGCAGCATGGCCATGCGATCCATCACCACCCCCTTCGCGGTGGAGGCAACCCGCTCGGTCGGTGGCAACGCCGATCTCACCGCCCTGTTCGTGGTACTGACCGGGGTGATCGGCATGGCGGTGGGGGAGAGCGTGCTGACGGTGCTCGCCATCCGCAGCCGCCTTGGCAAGGGGGCGGGTTTCGGCGCCTCCGCCCATGGCGCAGGCACCGCCAGGGCGTACCAGATGGGCAACGAGGAGGGGGTGGTCTCCAGCATGGTGATGATGATAGCCGGCATGGCGACTGTGCTGCTCGCCCCCCTGTTGGGCAGGCTGTTCTGGTAAGGCATTGCGACCACCAACGAGAAGAGGCGCCCTTGGGCGCCTCTTCTTCATTGCTCTCAACCATTACAGGCTGGCACAGATCTGCCACAAGTCGTACTGAATGGCGGCGGCCGTCACCTCGCGCCCCGCCCCAGGCCCCTGAATGACCAGCGGATTGGTGCGATAGCTGTCGCTCTCGATGGCAAACACGTTGTCGCAGGGCAGGAGGTTGGCGAACGGATGGTGGGGCTCCAGGGTCTCCAGCCCGACCCGCGCCTTGCCGTCGTGCTCGAAACGGGCGACGTAGCGCAGCACCTTGCCGACCCGGCGTGCCCCCTCGAACGCGGTCTGGATGGGATCATCCAGCTCCTTGAGCCTGTCCATGAACTGATCCGTGCTCACCTTGCGCAGGGAGACGGGCACCAGGTTCTCCAGCTCGATGTCGGCGGAGTCGAGCTCGAAGCCCGCCTCTCGCGCCAGGATGAGCAGCTTGCGGCGCACGTCCTGACCGGAGAGATCCTCCCGGGGATCCGGCTCGGTCAGACCGTGCTGCCAGGCCTCGTCCACCAGCTCGGAGAAGGGGCGGCTGCCGTCATACTGCTGGAACAGCCAGGAGAGGGTGCCGGAGAAGATGCCGGAGACTCCCTGGATGCGATCCCCGCTCTGGCGCAGCATCTGGATGCTGGACTGGATGGGCAGCCCGGCCCCCACGGTGGCGTTGTAGCGCCACTGCACCTGGTGATCGCGGCAGCTCTGCTTTATGCGCTGGTAGAACTCGCTGTCGGCGGCGCCGGCAAACTTGTTGGCCGCTATGATGTGGCAGCCGAGCTGGGCGAAGTCCGGGTAGTAGCGGCTCACCGTCTCGCTGGCGGTCATGTCCAGCGCAATCAGGGAGTCAAAACCGTGCTGCTCCAGCTGGGAGAGCAGCTCCGGCCAGATAAGCGGTCTGGGGTTGAAGTTGTCGCGCACCTTGAGGGGATCCAGCCCCTCTTCATCCAGCAGGCCGCCCTTGGAGTCGAACACCCCGTAGAGGGTGAGCGCCAGATTGAGCTCGTGCTCGAGCCGCGCCTTCTCCCGGGCGTAGAGCGCCAGCCAGTGACCCCCTATGTTGCCCTTGCCGAACACCACCAGACCGACCCGGGTCGGGCGGCTGAACAGGGCGCTGTGCAGGGCGATGAGCAAGGGCTCCAGCACCACCTGGCGCAGCACGGCCACCAGGCTCAGGCCATCTCGGGCCACCTGGACGAACTCCAGGGGCTGATCCGCCAGCAGCTGGTAGAAGCGGTGACACTGCTCGGCGTTGTCGGTCACCCCTGCCCCCACCAGGGCCACCAGGCTGAACCCCTCCTTCTGGATGAGGCCGGTGAAGCTGCCCTGCAGCTGGAAGTCCCGCAGCACCTCGAAGGCCCCTTGCGCCACCTCCAGGGTGTAGGCCAGGCGCAGCACTCGCCGATCCGGCTGGCGCTGCAGGGTGAGCGGGTGGAGGCGATGGCGGGCCAGATGGGCCTCGATAGCCGCCACCGTCTGCTCATAACCTGTCTGGGGCAGCACCTTGAGCTCGATGAGGGCTATCTGATCCACCGAGGAGACGATGCGCGCCCCGCCGGAGCGCGGCGCCCGGCGCAGGATATGGGTGCAGCCCTCGTCCGGGTTGTAGCTGCAGCGCAGGGTGAGGCGCTGGCGGCTGTCGGCCACCGGCTGCAGGGTGCGGGAATGGAGCACGGAGGAGCCGAGGCGGGCCAGCTCGTTGGCCTCCGCCAGGCTCAGGCGCTCCAGCAGGCGCGCCTCCTTCACCCGGCGCGGATCGGCGCTGTAGACACCGGCCACGTCACTCCAGATGGTGGTGGACTCCCCGTCCGCCAGGGCGGCCAGCAGGCTGGCGCTGTAGTCGGAGCCGTTGCGACCGAGCAGCAGGGAGCGCCCCTCCATGTCGGCGGCGATGAAGCCGGTCACCACTATGCGGCCGGGATGCTCCGCCAGGCGGGCCTTGAGCAGCTCGCTGGAGATGGCGGTATTGACCTTGACCAGGGCGCCATCCTCGGCGCGCAGGAAGCTGCGGGCGTCGAGCCAGATGGCCTTGTCGCCGCGGCTGCTGAGCAGGGCGGCCAGCAGGCGCGCCGACCACACCTCGCCAAAGGCCAGCAGGCCGTTGCGCTCGAAGCGATCAAACTGCCCTTCCAGGGTCTTGGCGATCTGCTGCATGTCGTCGGTCAGCTGCTGGCTCAAGTCGAGCAGCAACTCCCCCTCCAGCAGGCCGTCGATCAGGCTCTGCTGGTAGGCGTGCAGGGCAGTGATGGCTTCCCCTGCGGCCTCGTCACCCGCCTCGGCCAGTTCCACCAGCTGGATCAGCCGGTTGGTGGTCTTGCCGGCGGCGGAGACCACCACCAGCTCCCTGCCCCCGCCCTGCTGCTCGGCCTGTTGTTCGAGAATGCTGGCGACCCGGCGATAGCAGACAGGATCCGCCAGGCTGCTGCCGCCAAACTTGTGCACATGACGCCGCTTCAAGGCTCTCTCTGCCGCCACCGCACTCTCTCCTTGCTGTTGCTGTTCCATTACTTCACCTGCTCTGCCTGTTGTGCCAACTGCGCCTGTTCAAAGCCTTGAGCCAGATCGGCCACCAGGTCTTCACCGTGTTCTATGCCCACCGAGAGGCGCAGCAACTGGGCGCTGATGCCCGCCGCCTGCTGCGCCGCCGGAGTCATGGCCCTGTGGGTCATGCTGGCCGGATGGGCCACCAGACTCTCCACTCCGCCGAGGGATTCCGCCACCGAGAAGAGGCGCAGCGCCGCGAGGAAGGCGCGCAGCCCCGTCTCGGTGCAATCGAGTTCAAAACTTAGCATGGCGCCGAAGCCGGACTGTTGACGGCGCGCAATCTCGTGGCCCGGGTGGCTCGGCAGGCTGGGATGATAGATTTTTTTGACCAGCGGCTGCTGCTGCAGGAAGGCGAGAATGCGATCCGTGTTCTCCTGATGGGCACGCAGGCGCGGCGCCAGGGTGCGCAGGCCGCGCAGGGTGAGGTAGGAGTCGAAGGCGCCGGAGGTGAGCCCCAGACAGTTGGCCCACCACACCAGGGACTCGGCCAGCTGGGCCTCCTTGGCGATCGCGACCCCGCCCACCACGTCGGAGTGGCCGTTGATGTACTTGGTGGTCGAATGCACCACCACGTCGGCACCCAGCGAGAGCGGCTGTTGCAGCAGCGGGGAGAGGAAGGTGTTGTCCACCACCACTTTGGCACCCACCTCATGGGAGGCGGCGGCGATGGCGGCCACGTCCACCACCCGCAGCAGCGGGTTGGAGGGGGTCTCTACCCACACCAGGGCCGGTTGCTGCGCCAGGGCCTCGGCGAGCGCCGCCTCGTCCCCCTGATCGACGAACTGCACCCGGTAGTGGCCCTTGGCCGCCAGGTACTCGAACAGGCGCCAGGTGCCGCCGTAGCAGTCGTGGGGGGCGATCAGCAGATCCCCCGCCTTGAGCAGGGCCGTGGTCACCAGGTGGACGGCCCCCATGCCGGTGCCGGTCACCACGGCGCCGGCGCCCCCTTCCAGGGCCGCCAGGGCGTCCGCTAGGTTGGTTCGGGTCGGGTTGCCCGAGCGGGCATAATCGTATTGACGAGGCTCGCCAAAGTCGGCAAAGGTGTAGTTGCTGGAGAGGTAGATGGGGGGCACCACGGCACCGTGTTGTGTGTCTGTCTCAATCCCGGTGCGTACCGCCAGGGTGGCCTTGTGGGTCATGTCACTCTCCTTGATGTGTTGCCGGAGCCGGTCCGCCTCGTGGGTCGTCCTGCCCCGCTCTCATTTGCGCTGGCCGGAGTGCCGGCCCATGGTGCATCACACTACGCCACCTTAAAAAAGCCGTCAACACTTCTAGACGTCTAAATGGCTTTGCTGTTGGATTGCCATTGAATTCCTTAAGGGTTAAAATCCGCGCTCACGGCCAAACGAGAACAGGTGGAACATGGGTACAGAGTGGAACGGCGACTACGTCAGCCCCTATGCGGAGCACGGCAAGAAGAGCGAACAGGTCAAGAAGATTACCGTCTCGATCCCGCTCAAGGTGCTGAAGGTGTTGACCGATGAGCGCACCCGTCGCCAGGTGAACAACCTGCGTCATGCGACCAACAGCGAGCTGCTCTGTGAGGCCTTCCTGCACGCATTCACCGGTCAGCCGCTGCCCTGTGACGACGATCTGCGCAAGGATCATCCGGACAGCGTCCCCGCCGAGGCCCGCGCCATCATGGAGGCGCTCGGCAAAGAGATCGAAGATTTCGACGCCGAGTAATCCGGTGGCCCATGGCACATAATCCCCCCTCTTCGATGACGCGGCCCGGTGCCGCGTCATCCCTATCCGCCCCCTGCCCGTTCAGCCTGCGCCGCTACCAGAGCGACATCAGCAGCCACAGCCACGACTTCGCCCAGCTGGTGATCCCCCTGGACGGCCCCCTCGAGATCGAGGTGCAGGGCCAGGGTCGTCGCCTCGCCCCTGGCTTTGCCTGCGTCATCGCCCCCGGTCTTCGCCACGACTACGCCGCCGACCCGGCGCTCTCCTTCCTGGTGCAGGAGAGCCACTGGCTGCCCGAGACCCTTGGCGAACGCCCCTTCATCCCCCTGGACGAGCCCCAGCGCCACTACCTCGCCTTCCTCCATCAGATGGTGCGCCAGGGTCGCCATGTGGCCGGCATGGAGCAAGTCTGGCTGGGCCTCCTGGCCCAGGGTCAGGGCATGGGCCCCACCCTGGCCCCCCGCATGACAAGAGTGCAGCGCCACATCGAGGCCCACCTCGCCGAGCCCCTCACCAATGAGCGCCTCGCCGCTGTTGCCTGCCTCGGCCAGAGCCAGTTCAAGCACGCCTTTCGCCAGCAGTTCGGCATGAGCGCCTCCCACTACATCCGCGGGCGGCGCATGGCGCTGGCACGCACCCTGCTGGCTCACAGTGCCCTGCCCATAGGCGAGGTGGCCAGCCGCTGCGGCTATCAGGATCAGGGAGCCTTCGCCGAGCGCTTCCTGGCCGAGACGGGCCTCACCCCCTCCCGCTGGCGCCAGCAAAACGGCCCGCAGCCATAACAGTCCGGCTCCTTGCCGAAGACAGGGGCTGCCGTTTCGAGGCATGCTGGGGTCAATGCAAGGTGTGTGAAAGGAGGAGCCAAGATGCAGACCATAAGCTGGCAGCAGTTCGAGATGGTGGAGCTGAGAGTGGGCACCCTGGTGCGGGTCGAGCCCTTCCCCGAGGCACGCAAGCCCGCCTACAAGGTGTGGGCGGATTTCGGCCCCGAGCTCGGGGTGCGCAAGAGCAGCGCCCAGATAACGGATCTCTATCAGCCGGAGGATCTGGTGGGGCGCCAGATCGTCGCCGTGGTGAACTTCCCGGCCAAGCAGATAGGTCCCATCCAGTCGGAGTTTCTGCTGACCGGCTTCTACCGGGCCGATGGCGCCGTGGTGATGGCCATCCCGGAGCAGGCGGTGGAGAACGGCGCCAAGCTGGGTTGAGGCCCTGTGCCCCATGAATGAGAAGAGGCGACCCCGGGGTCGCCTCTTCTCATTCTGGCCGCTGCGCCGCTGTTACTTCAGCAGGCTGAAGAGCAGGGCCGAGACCGAGAGCGAACCGGTCAGCAGGATGAAGCCGTTCACCCAGCCCTGACGGAAGCGGGCCAGCGCCTCCACCCTGTAGATGGCCACCACCGGCATGATGAAGAGGATCATGGCGATGACGGGGCCGGAGAGGGTCTCCATCAGGCCGAGGATGCCGGGGTTGATGACAGCCGCCCCCCAGATGGCGAAGAACATCAGGGCGATGCCGAGCCGGTCCGCCTTGGCCAGCGACAGGCCGGTGGGCTTGGCGATCAGGCTTTTCAGGCTCTCCCGGGCGCCGAGGAAGTGGCCGAGGAAGGAGGAGCTGATGGCGATGAAGGCGATGAGCGGCCCCAGGGTCACTATCACAGGGTTGTCTGTGATGTTGGCAAGATAGGAGAGCACGGAGACGTTCTGGGCCTTGGCCTCGGCCAGCTGGGCCGGAGAGAGGCTCAGCACGCAGGAGAAGACGAAGAAGAGCACAAAGCCCACCAGCATCACTGTGGTGTTGCGCAGGATCAGGCCGCTCTTGGCTTCGGCCTGCTCGCCATATTCCCGGCGCTGCACGTTGGCAAAGCCGGAGATGGCGGCGGCGTGGCTGAAGGCGAACACTGTGACCGGCAGCGCCAGCCAGACGGTGTTGAGGAAGCTGGCCCCCTCGAACGCGGTCGCCTCCGGCCAGTGCCACTGGGGAATAAGGTAGCAGGAGAGCGCCGCCAGAATGGCCGCCAGCGGATAGACCATGAAGGCAAAGGCCCGCAGCATCGCCTTCTCCCCCGCCATCATCACGGCGATCATGGCGAACACCAGCAGGCCGGAGAGCATCACCCGGTTCGGGGCATCCATGCCGAGCTGGTTGATCATGAAGCTCTCCACCGTGTTGGTCAGCCCGACGCCGTAGATGAGCAGGATAGGGAAGATGGAGAGGAAGTAGAGCGCCGAGATGAGGCGACCGGCCATCTTGCCGAAGTGCTCCTCCGCCACCTCGGTGAAGTCGGCGTGGGGGCGCGAGGAAGAGAGCACGAAGCGCGCCAGCCCGCGGTGGGCCAGGAAGGTCATGGGGCCCGCCAGCACGGCGACGATGACGAGGGGCCAGATGCCCCCCAGACCCAGGTTGATGGGCAGGAACAGTATGCCGGCGCCGACCGCGGTGCCAAACAGGCTGATGACCCAGTGGGTATCGTGACGACGCCAGCCAGTGCGGCTGATGGATGGGGAACCGGATAGCTCCCGGGTGACCTCTGCAGATGAACTCATTGATAAACCACTTATATATAGTATTAAAATCTAAAAATATTGTGCTCCTTTAGCATTTAATTCTCAAAAAACGGCATTGGCAGATCTCACTGGCAAAGTCAGGTTCAGCCAGTGAGATTGGGTGGCATTTCCAGTCCGCCCTGTTCGGTTAAACCTTTAAATAGCGAATAGCACGAAATATAAAACCAAAATATCACCACTGGTCGATTTTTTATTTCGACCAATGCGCGGTTTTCAGAATTACCTGAAAATAGATGCCGGCACTTTGGGTTTGATTGTGATGATCCACTACAGCAATCCATTTAAGTAGCGAATACACCTGAATATACCGCGCCAAGCCAGCGGATCACACCAGGCAATCAGGCGGCCACGGGGCCGCCTGATTGGATGAACTGGCTACATTTCAACCGGCTCAGTGAGTCAGGATCTTGCCCCAGGCGAGATCCGGGTCCCCCATCACGATGAAGTCAGGGTTCTCCAGCGACTCCGTTTCGTTGTAGCTGAGCGGCTGCAACGCCAGGCTGAGGATGCGCCCCCCCGCCGCCTCGACGATGCACTGGGCGGCGGCGGTGTCCCACTCGCCGGTGGGGCCGAGCCGCACGTAGCAGTCTGCCGCCCCTTCCGCCACCAGGCAGGACTTGAGGGAGCTGGAGCCAAGCGGGATCAGCTCGTAGTTGATGGCCGGGTTGAGGCGGCGGGTCAGGTTCTCCAGCTTCTGGCGGCGGCTGATGGCCACCACCAGGGAGTCGGGCTGGTCGTGCTCGTGGTGCATGGCGCTGATGGGGTACACCTCGCCATTCACCTCCTTGAAGGCGCCGTGGCCGCGCACCGCCCAGTAGAGCACGTCGGCCTCGGGGGCATAGATGACCCCGAGCACCGGGACATTGTCCCGCACCAGGGCGATCAGGGTGGCGAAATCACCGCTGCCGGCGATGAACTCGCCGGTGCCGTCGAGGGGGTCCACCAGCCAGTATTGCCGCCAGTTGGCACGCTGGCTGAAGGGCACATCGGCCGCCTCTTCGGTCAGCACGGGCACATGGGGAGTGAGCGCCGACAGCGCCTGCTTGAGGTAGGCATCGGCAGCAAGATCGGCACTGGTGACCGGGGTCGCATCCTCCTTCAGCTGACGCTCGAACTGACCGCCGTGATAGATTTCGTGAAGGATACGCCCCGCTTCGCGGGCTATCTCCTTGACCCCAGGTATCCAGGCCAACAACTCCTGCATCTTGTTATCCTCTGTTTTTATTACCTTTACCCACGCTTGGGCTAGCTTTCCTGCTCCGCCAGCCATTTGCTGGCCAGCAGCAGGGCACTGATGCTGCGCGACTCGGTGAAGTCGGGTCGCGCCAGCAATTCGTCGATGCGATTGAGGGGCCAGGGGATCACCTCGAGGGGCTCGGGCTCGTCGCCCACCCGCTGCTCGGGGTAGAGATCCCGCGCCAGCAGTATGTCCATCCGGCTGGAAAAATAGCCGGGGGCCAGGGAGACCTGCTTGAGGGGAATGAGGTCACGGGCCCCGAAGCCCGCCTCCTCCATCAGCTCCCGGTTGCCCGCCTCGAAGGCATCTTCGCCCGGATCGATCAGCCCCTTGGGGAAGCCCAGCTCGTAGGAGTGAGTGCCCGCCGCGTATTCGCGCACCAGCAGCAGAGTGTGGGCATCGAACAGGGGCACCACCATGACGGCCCCCCGGTTGCCGCCGCGCATCCGCTCGTAGACCCGCTCCTCCCCGTTGCTGAATTTCAGGTGCAGGGATTCCACCTTGAACAGCCGGCTCTCGGCCACCAGCTCGGCCTTGATGATCTCCGGCTTGCGCTTGTCGTGGGCCATGGCCTCGACGCGGACGTGTTCGGGTTTGCACTTGTGGGGGTCACTCATCTGGGCTGACTGCTCGTTAAAAAAGAGTGCTTCAAGAGTAAACGACTCCCCGAGGGAACACCACGGGGCAAGGGCCGGAAAGGTGCCTGAAAAATCCGTTATAATGCCCCCCGTTTTCCCCACCCAGTCCGACACAAAGAGGCCCCATGCCCACCCCACTGCCCTGGCACCAGATAGACACAGTTCTGCTCGACATGGATGGCACCCTGATCGACCTTCATTTTGACAGCCACCTCTGGCAGCAGCTGGTGCCCGAGCGCTACGCTGCGCGCCTCGGCCTGCCGCTGGCCGACGCCAAGGCGCAGATCGATGCCCACTATCAGGCCGTCAGCGGCACCCTCGACTGGTACTGCGTCGACTACTGGAGCCGGACCCTCGGGCTCGACATCCGCGCTCTCAAGCAGGAGATACTGGACAAGATCCAGTGGCGGCCCCACGTCATCCCCTTCCTGGCCGCCCTGCGGGCGGCGGGCAAGCAGCTGGTGCTCTTCACCAATGCCCACCCCGCCAGCCTGTCGGTCAAGGATGCGCACCTCGATCTCGCCAGCCACCTGGATCTCATGGTGAGCACCCATGAGCTCGGCTGGTCGAAGGAGAGCCAGCACTGCTGGCAGGCGCTGGCAGATCGACTGGCATTCGATCCGGCCCGCACCCTGTTCGTCGATGACAGCGAGCGGATCCTGCGCGCCGCCGCCGACTACGGCATCGGTTATCAGCTCGCCATCCAGAACCCGGACAGTCGCCAGCCTGAGCAGCAGATTACCGCCTTCCCGGCGATCCGCGACTACGCCGAGTTATTGCCGCTGGCCGTGTGAATCGGCATTTTGCGCATCAATGGGGAAGCCACAGACCCCATGAGCAAGCGGACAAACAGAAGGGCTGCCTGGCAGCCCTTTCTCCTTGGGATCGGGCGTACTAGTCCACCCACTCCACCAGCCGGTACTGCTTCTTGCCCCGGCGCAGCAGCAGGTAGCGACCAAACAGCCGATCCGCCGCACTGAGCCATTCATCCTGTCTGATGGTGCCGTTGAGGCTGATGGCGCCCGCCCCCAGCAGCTCGCGGGCAACCCGCTTCGAACTCGCCAGACCGCTCTCCACCAGCAGGGTCACCAGATCCGCTTCCTTCTCGATACGGCAGCTCGGCATGCCATCCTGCGCCAACTGGGCGAGATCCCCCTCCCCGAGCCGAGCCACGTCGCCGCAAAACAGCAGCTCGCCGATGCGCCGCGCCGCCGCCAGAGCCCCCTTGCCGTGCACCAGTTCGGTCAGCTCGTCCGCCAGCACCTGCTGGGCCTGCTTGCGCCCCTGCCGACCCGCATCTTCGACTTCCAGCTCCCTGATGGCCGCCAGCGGCATAAAGCTGTAGTAGCGCAGGAAGCGGTAGACATCCTCGTCCGCCGTGCCGAGCCAGAACTGATGGAAGGCGTAGGGCGAGGTGAGCGCCGGATCCAGCCAGATGGCGCCCCCTTCCGTCTTGCCGAACTTGGTGCCATCCGCCTTGGTGATGAGGGGCAGGGTCATGCCATGAACCTGGGCCTGATGCAGTCGCCGGGTGAGATCCATGCCGCTGGTGATGTTGCCCCATTGATCGTTGCCGCCGATCTGCAGGGTGCAGCCGAGACGCTGGTTGAGCACGGCGAAGTCCTGGGATTGCAGCAGGGCGTAGGAGAACTCGGTAAAGGAGATCCCCTGATCCGGGCGAGCCAGCCGCTGGCGCACCGATTCCCGCGCCAGCATGGCGTTGACCGAGAAGTGCTTGCCGATGTCCCGCAGAAAATCGAGGGCGGACATCTGCCCCATCCAGTCGGCGTTGTTGACCAGCACAGGGGCCGCCAGCCCCTCGCTCGCGGGCAGCAGCGCCCGGATCTGGGCGGACAGGCTGGCCACCCAGCCCTGCACGGTTTCGCTGCTGTTGAGGCTGCGCTCGGTCGCCTTGAAGCTGGGATCGCCGATGAGGCCGGTGGCGCCCCCCACCAGGGCCACCGGCCTGTGGCCAGCGAGCTGGAAGCGGCGCAGCATCAAGAGCGGCACCAGATGGCCTATGTGCAGGCTGCCGGCGGTGGGATCGAAGCCGCAGTAGAGGGTTCGCGGCGTGGCGAGATGGTCGGCCAGCGCCGCCGGGTCGGACATCTGGGCCACCAGGCCGCGCTCGGCAAGATCATCAAGTAAATGGGGGTCTATCATGGGGTCTCCAACAGCAGGGGAAAGTCGCCATACTCGCCCCTATGACTGGTGGCGGATATGTCCCCCAGGGGACAGTTTTGCCACTCTCGTGCTAGCATCCCGCCCATATCGGGGTGCTTTCCCCGCCAGCCGGAGCCCGTCGCCATGAGCCAGCCCCTCGCCACAGACTCGCTGACCCAGGGCCTGACCGCCGTCGTCGATGCCCTGCACAGCCCGGCCTTTGCGGCGGCCCTGGTGCGCCTCATCCAGCAGCAGGTGGCGTTCGACTGCGCCCTGCTGCTCGGGGTGGGGCAGCGCCCGGTCTACCTCCACGACAACCTGAGCCACCAGCGGGCCCTGCTGTTTGATCGCTACCTCACCAGCCACTTCAGCCAGGATCCCTTTATGCAGGCGCTCCAGGACGGCCTCCCCGCCGGGGTCTGGACCCTGGCGCAGGTGTCCAAGGGGCGGCTCGATCCCGAATACCGCCACCACTTCTATCAGGCCACCGGCTGGCAGGAGGAGGTGGGGCTGATCCTGCCGGTGCGGGACGGACTGACGCTCATGCTGTTTCTGGGCCGCCTCGACAAGCGCCAGATCCTTCGTCCAAAGGAGCGGGCCAGGCTGGAAGCCTTGTTCCCCCTGGTGCACTCCCTGTGCCGCCAGCAGTGGCGGGAGGCGGTACCACTGCTGGCCCAGAGCGCGGCGACGAGAGCCACGGATGGTGCTGCGACAAGTGCAGCCAAGAGTACGGCAAAGGATAGGGTGCAAGGCGTAGCGGCCAGCCTGGACGGCGCCAGCCTCAAGGCCGCGGTGGAGCAGGCGATGAGCAGCGTGGGCGGAGACAGGCTCACCCGCCGGGAGCGGCAGGTGGCGAGCCTGCTGCTGCAGGGGCTGGACACCGAGGGAATCGCCGCCGAACTCGGCATCGGCAGCGGCACCGTGAAGAATCACCGCAAGCACCTCTACGGCAAGCTGCGGCTCGGCTCCCGGGCCGAGCTGTTCAGCCTCTTTCTCAACCACCTCATCACCACATCGACGAGCTAGCGCCCCACCATAGGCCTGAGCCCATCACAGTACAGCCCTGCCACCTTGGTGATTCAAGATGGCTGCCACCCCTGGTAGCTGGTGAGGCAATAGCCTCTCGCCGCGATCAACTCAGGCAAGGCCGGATCGGTGAGGATGGCCAGCTCGGTGAGCCTGGGTTGGTGATAAGCGCTGCGCTGCACCTCGAGATCGATAAAGGCGGGGTGGCACATGATCTCCAGGGAGCTGACCCCCTGTTCATTGGCGTCATCCAGCAGTTGCAGCAACAGCTCCCGGGTGAGTGACTCACCATAGAAGCGGCTGTCAAAACGCTGGCAACTGAGCTCATGGTTGACGGTCAGGCCGTGACGGCGCACCTCCTCCCGATCGATGCGCATAGGGATGCCCTGCTGGCGGGCAAAGGCTTCCACCAGCGGATAGAGGCTCGGCAGCATATGCACATGGTGATGGCTGTCGATGTGGCTAGGCGAGCGGCCAAACAGGGTGACGAAACGATCGAACTGCTGCCTGAGCTCTTCCATGATTTCCCTTGCGACCAGCAGGCCCTGCTCGCTTTTTTGCCAGATGCTCTTGTCCAACTCCCCCTGGGCATTGACCAGGCAGGATAGAGGAGAGAGCGGCTTGCCCCAAGTGAGCACGAAGTGCAGCCCGATGGGCAAGTCCGGGAAGCGCTTGGCCAGCCAGGCCGCATGCGCTATGGCCGGGGAATTGACCATGGCAGTGGTCGAGCTGACCACCCCATGCTCGAAGGCCTCCACTATGCCGTAGCTCTGGGCAGGGCAGAGACCAAAGTCGTCGGCGTTGATAATCAATCTTTTATGCATCTCTATCTCCTGTATTGCCCCGCCGATGATCAACGGGGCCCGGTGTTATCAGGCGAGATCCGCAATGGCGGCGGCAAACTTGGGCAGGTGCTCGCGGTGTGCCAGCAGCAGCTCCTGGGCAACGGTTTTTGCCTCGTTGTCCGAATGGATCAACGGATTGAGGTTCATGGCCAGCAGCAGGTCATCGAAGGAGCCGCTCAAGGCTGCCTGGGAGGCGGCAATCTCGAAGCTCTTGATGAGGTGAATGAGCCCGTTGACCTTGTCGTCGAAACGGGTGAGGCGCGGGTGAGGAATGGCGCCATCACGACCCACCAGGCAGGTCATCTCGACAGTCCAGTCGGCCGGAATGTTGGTGACATGCCCATGGTGGGGGATGATCACATACTGTTCGCTGCGCTTGTCGTTATGGATGGCGCTGATCACCTCGCAGGCCGCATCCGAGTAGTAGGCGCCGCCGCGCAGCTCCAGCTCCTTGGGCTTCTCGTCGAGTTCTGGGTTCTGGTAGAGCTCAAACAGCGTTTTCTCGACTTGTCGCACCACCTGGGCCCGGGCGCCGCCCTTGTAGAACTCGCCCATCTCGATCCCCAGCATCTCTTTCTCTTTGAAGTAGTAACGCAGGTAGGAGCAGGGCAACAGGCGCAGTCCGCGCATCAGGCTCGCATCGAAGGGCAGATCGAAGATGTTCTTGACCGAGCTGGAACTGGTGAGGCTGCCGTCTATCACCCCCTCGAGCAGTTCATCGAAACGCGATACCCCATTGACCAGCACGTCGCCGATGAACACCAGGTGATTGAGGCCGAAAATGTCGATGGAGAGGACGTCCTCTGCGGTGACCTTGAGGGCGTCGCGCACAAACATCTGCATGCCGACCGGAATGTTGCACACCCCGATGAAGCGGCGGAACTGGGTGTGGCGATGCACGGCTTCGGTCACCATGCCAGCCGGATTGGTGAAGTTGATGAGCCAGGCATCCGGGCAGATCTCTTCCACATCGCGGATGATGTCGAAAATGACGGGGATGGTGCGCAGCCCCTTGAACAGGCCGCCCGCACCATTGGTCTCCTGGCCCAGCAGACCGTGGCTGAGGGGAATGCGCTCGTCTTTTTCCCGGGCTTGCAGCTGGCCGACCCGCAGCTGGGTGGTGACGAAGCTGGCGCCTTGCAGCGCGGCGCGGCGATCCAACGTCTTGTGCAGCGTCATGGGGATGCCGGCTTTCTGGATCATGCGCTGGCAAAGGTCGAAAATGATGTCCAGTTTCTCCTGGCCTTCGGGGACATCGACCAGCCACAGCTCGTCGATGGGCAGCTCGGCGTAGCGTTTGATGAAGCCATCGACCAGCTCCGGGGTATAGCTGCTGCCACCACCTATGGTGACCACTTTAAGCGTCTTGTTCATAAACACCTCTTTCATCATTCTCGAATAGGTTGAATAAGGGGCCGCAGCCACCTGTGGCAGGGGCCGGTCAATCTGGGTCAGCGGTTTTGCCGCACATGGTTTTTTAAAAATACGGCTCGCCAATCTCAGGCCGGGGTTTCAAATTTCGGATAGAGATATTTTCGGTAACTGCCCGGGGTAAAGGAGGTCAACTTCTTGAAGTTTTTGATAAAGAGGCTGACATCGTTGTAGCCGGTCTCGAAGGCGATGTCGGCCACAGAGTCGTTGGTGACTTCCAGCTGCATCTTGGCGTAGTTGACCCGGATCTCGTTGATGATCTGCATCGGCGTCTTGTTGTAGTAACGCCGGGTGGCACGGGTCAGGTACTCCTGGCTCTTGCCGGAGAGATGGATCAGATTGGCCAGGGCATCGTCGGCAAACAACGAGCGATCGTGCATGCGCTCTACCGCCTCATGGAGCCAGAGTGGAAGATCCTCGCTGGCCGAGGCGTCCTTGTAGTGACGCAGCCGGTTCATCACCGAGTAGGTCACCACTTCGAGAAATTCGGTCAGCGCCTCTTCCCTGAAGCCGGGAGAAACCAGTACCGACTCGATATAACTCAGGAATTCATGCTTGAGCGGATAGGCCTGGGACGCCACGAAGTGTTCCGGCAGCAGGTACTTGAAGTGCTGGTCAAAGTAGCTGCGGCTGATCCCGACGTTGAAGATCCGGGTGGTACCGAACTCGTAGAAGCTCTGATGGGATGAGCCCAGCGGAATGAACACCAGATCGCCGCGCTCGAGCAGTACCCGCTTGCCGTTGACCTCCTGATAGTAACGGCCGGTCAACACCAGGGTGAATTCGTAATAGTCGTGCTGATGCAAACCGGTACCGCTCACCTGCTTGTTGTAGATGAACATGTGAAAGGGTCTGTTGTTGAACAGCTCGTTTTCCCGGATGGTCTTGACGCTCATTATTCGCCCCCTATGGCTGGCCGATGCCGCTGTTATTTGCCGAGCAGTTTTTCGTGCACGTCGATGAGCTCGTTGATCAGCTCCCGCGCCAGCATGGAGGTCATCAGGTGATCCTGGGCGTGAACAAGTACCAGAGTAACCGGGACCTTGCCCTCGCCCTGATCGCTCTCAATCAGCTGGGTCTGCACCAAGTGGGCGGCGTTGAGGGCCTCGCGGGATTGGGTCATCAGCAGGCGGGCGGCGGCTATGTCGCCCTCCTTGGCCTTCTTCAGGGCGTTGTAGGCCAGGCTGCGTGCCTGCCCCGAGTTGATGATGAGTCCCATCACCACCTCTTCCATGTCATCGCAAGTCGTGGTCTCTGCCTCTATGTTGTCCATATCGAACATCTCTTTATCCTCTTGATTACAGCTAGTTAATTGAAAGCGGTTTAATGGAATCCCACTTAATTGAAACCATGGTTGCGTGCCACCTCGGCAAACCAATAACCGCTCTTCTTGATGGTGCGGGTCTGGCTGTCAAGATCCAGCCGGATCAGGCCATAGCGGTTCTTGTAGGCATTGAGCCAGGACCAGTTGTCGATGAAGGTCCAGAGGTGATAACCGCAGCAGGCGCTACCCTCTTGCAGGCCGCGATGCAGCCACTCGAGGTGACCACGAATGAAGTCGATGCGGTAGTCATCCTCTACCCGCCCTTCGGGCCCGATGAAGCGCTCTTCCCCTTCGACCCCCATGCCATTTTCCGAGATGTAGCAGCGGGGGTTGCCATAGCCCAGGCGCAGCTCGGTGAGGATGTCGTAGATCCCTTTCTCATAGATCTCCCAGCCCCGGTGCGGGTTCATCTTGCGACCCGGCATCTCATAGAAATCGAACAGATCTTCGGGGGTACGCGGCGCCCCCGAGCAGACTTGATCCTTGGCCTTGACTCGCCGTGGCTGGTAGTAGTTGATCCCCAGCCAATCCACCCGTCCGGCACTGAGTAGCGCCTTGTCACCGGCTTCCACCGCAGGCAGTAGATCATGCTGGCGCAGCAAGGTGACCAGCTCGGGGTCATAGCCCCCTTTCAGGGCCGGATCGAGGAAACTCTTGTTGAGCAACAAGTCGGCCCAGCGCGCCGCCTGGCGATCTGCCGCCGAATCGGATCTGGGGTAGGTGGGGCTCAGGTTCAGGATGATGCCAATCTCGCCGCTGGCACGGGCATCGCGAAAAGCCTCGACCGCACCGGCGTGGGCCAGGGCTGTGTGATAGGCGACCGTGACGGCGCGACGAAAATCCACCACGCAGGGGTAGTGGAAGTGGCCGAGGTAACCACACTCGACCGGCACTATGGGTTCGTTGAAGGTAAACCAGTGCTTGATCCGTGAGCCGAACAGTTCGAAGCACAGGCTGGCGTAACGCACATAGGCCGCTACCACGTCCCGGCTCTCCCAACCGCCTAGCTCCTGCATGCACAGCGGCATGTCGAAGTGGTAGAGATTGATGAAGGGGGTGATCCCCTCGGCCAGCAAGCGGTCAAAGACGGAATGGTAGAAAGCGACGGCCTGCTGATTGACCTCGCCCGTCCCGTCCGGGATCAGTCGGGACCAGGAGATGGAGGTACGAAAACTGTTGTGATTGAGCTGCTTGAGCAGTGCGATATCGCTCTCGAAACGATCATAGAAGGTCGAGGCTTGCGCCGGGCCTATGCCCTGGTGGAAGCGCGTCGGCTCAATGGCGTGCCAGTAGTCAAAGATGTTGTCGGACTTGCCATCCCGGCTGGAGGCTCCCTCCGTCTGGGGCGCCGAGCTGGCGCTGCCCCACCAAAAATCGTCCGCAAAGCGATACGTCATCTTCTTCTCCTTCGGCTTGAAGAGGGAGGAGCCAGGCTCCTCCCGGGAGTGTCATCAGAATTTCAGGGCCAGCGCGATATCCTCTTCGCTCTCCTGTTCTTCCTCGATAACGGCCTGGGCCTTGTTGGCAATCAGCACGAAGGGGACATACATCAGGGTGGCTATCCCCAGGTTGAATATCGCCAGCAGGGCTGCGGCTATGCTGCCGTTGGTGTTGAAGAAGGCCCCCAATCCGGCTGGCATGGTCCAGGGCGCCATGTTGGTGATGGGCGGGATAAAGCCGGTGTTGTAGGCAAACAGGGTGATGGTCGCCAGTACCGGTTGCACCATCACGAAGGGGATGAGCAACACAGGGTTCATGATGACCGGCAGGCCAAACAGGATGGGCTCGTTGATCTGGAAGATGCCGGCGGGCATGCCCAGTTTGGCCACCTGACGGTAGTCATCGCGACGGGACACCATAAACACTGCGAGGATGAGGCCTAGCGTTGCACCCGTACCACCGAGGAAGATGTAGGAGTCGAGCATCGGCTTGGTCCAGACGTGGAAGGTCTTGCCGGCGGCGATGGCGGCTTCAACGGAGCCGTATTGGGTATAGAGGGCGACGTTTTCCAGGGTGAAGGGCACCAGAATGCCGTTCTCCAGTGCCGACAGCGCCAAAGAACCATGGACCCCGAAGAACCAGAGCAGCGGGGAGAAGAGCACATAGACCCAGCCGACCAGGCCACCCATGTTGGACAGGGGGGTGGAGATGGTGTCCATGATGATCTGGTGGAAGTTGGTACCCTCTGTCTGGAGCAGGTAAGCGACTATCCCCATGATGGAGAGGATGATGAAGCCGGGGATCAGCGCCGAGAAAGAGCGTGCTACCGAGGTCGGTACGCTGTCAGGCAGGCGTATCACCCAGTTGCGACGAATGACGAAGGCAAACATCTCGGCCGAGACGAGACCAATGATCATGCCGGAGATGATGTTGGCACCACCCAGCCAGTTGGCGCCGACCGCATAGGCCTCACCGACGCTGAAGGGGGTGACCGTCATGAAGGCGGCGACCGAGAGCAGACCGGCCGAGAGGGGATCAACCTTGCGCTCCTCTGCCATGGCATGGCCGATGAAGAAGGGAGCCATCAGGGACATGATCCCCAGGGTGCCGTTGTAGACGCTGCCACCTATGCTCTTGAAGCCGTCCAGGGTGGCTATGGTGGCGGGATCGAGTCGCACCCCCATGGAGTAGAAGAAGGATCCCTCCCCAAAACTCAGGAAGACGTTGTTGATCAGGACAAACATGGCCCCGGCCAGGGTCAGGGGCATCAGTTTGATGAAGCCATTCTTGATGGCGTTGACATGAGGCTGCTTACCCAGCTTGACGGCAATGGGCAATATGGCCTTTTCCAGCGATGCGATTATGGTGCTCACGGTGTTCTCCTTACTGAGTGAGGCTCTTCTTGATGGATGCGACGGCGGCCTTGAGGACCCCTAACCCATCGACCTTGCCATAGAGCAGAGAGTCGATGACTTCGACCGGCTTGCCCGGCAACAGGGCCTGGATTTCCGGCAGCATGTAGGCAATCTGCGGGCCCAACAGCACCAAATCCGCATCCTGACCCTTCTCGGCTGCCAGGGTTTCCGGGTAGGCATCTATCTCCACGGGCACATCATATTTCTCAGCCTGCGCCTTCATCTTCGAGACCAGCAGTGACGTCGACATCCCGGCAGAGCAAAACAGGTAAATACGCTTCTTTCCCATAACCATTTCCCTCAACACTTGAAACCAGATGAATAGATCGGCCGAGATGGTTGCCTGTCGCGCTATCAAAACAAATCAATCATCTCCAATTGACCTCATTGTACCGACCACTATGCTCCACCTGGTATTTCGATACTTATATCAATTGTCTCGGGTTGACCCTCGGTTTTGCCATTGCTCACATTTCTGATGGGCAGGCTCAGAGGTAATGAGGTGCAAAGAGGATATCCACCTTGGTTTAATCTTTATTTTTCAGTCAGTTATTTTTTGCGTTTGGAAGTAGGTCGAAATCTGGATGGAAAAGATCAATAACGGGTGGCAGCTCACATTTCACAATCGATGCAACCTGATTGATATTCAGCTTGGCTGGGGGGCTTGGCCATTTTTTCAGCGCGATGCGCACTCATTGACTATTGGCTGCAGATAAGTTGCTGGGTGAGGCAAGCTGTTGCCGTATTGAGCGGGTTGGTGGGGAGGGTGTACATAGTCACTATCGGGAGGGGACGTGGCGGTAAGTGAGGGCTGAGGGAGTCAGGGTAGTGAGGAGAGAGGGCGCAAAGGATGAGAAAGCCGACCCCGGAGTGGCTCCGGGGTCGGCGGGGATGGCGTTAGATCCGGCCCTGATAGCGCAGCGGGAAGCGGCCCTGACCGTCGGGTTGACCGAGGAAGGGCAGCCCCTGCTTCATCTGATCCGGCAGCTCGGGCCCAGGCTTGAGGGTGCCCTGGAACAGATACTGGCGATTGGCCTGCAACTCCAGCTTGCCCTGCACCTGCACCGCCTCGGAGCCCTGCTTGAGCTCGGCCACCAGACGGGAGTCGAGACAGGTCAGCTTGAGCTCGGGATCCCCCAGCAGCAGCTTGCCCGCCGGGGTGTCGGCCTCGGCGCCGTACCAGTTGAGGTTGCCATAAAGCTCCTCACACCAGGGCTTGCCCTGGGCGAACTGATCGACCTTGAGTTGCAGCTGACCCGCCGTCGTCAGGGGGAAGGGCAGGCGCGTGGGCACCCGCGCCAGCACCCAGGGAGCGGGGGCGTTGAGGGTGATGTCACGACCGAAGGCAGCGCCATTCCAGCCGATCACTCCCTGACCGTTGAGGCCGGCGCGATCGCCGAAACGCACCGACACCTCGGGCGCCAGGCGCAGCAGGGACCAGCCGTCGAGATCCCAGCGCAGCTGGGTCAGGGACTCGCTGGCATATTGCAGCCGGGCAATCTGGCCGCTCCAGAGGGTGCCGCTCACCCCTTCCAGCTGCACCAGGTTGGGGGGCAGCGGCAGATGGCGCACCACCAGAGTGGCTGGCAACCTCACCAGCAGGAAACCGAGATAGGCCACCAGAAACAGGGTGGCGATCAGGACTTTTTGTTTCATAGAACAGGACTCGACTGCAAGGATCCGGCCCGGGCCAAGCCAGGAGCCAACATTGAGCGCCATGCCAAAAACCGGGCGGCGCCCATTACGCTTGGTGTCATTGGGGGCGGCTCAACTGCAAGCGCCTGACCTTGACCAGGCCGGGAGCCAGCCCCTCCCGGGCCACCTCGATGATCTGCACCTGGACGCCGTACTGATCGGAGAGGGTCGCGAGCCAGAGCAGCAGATCCTCGAACGGGACAGTGTCTATCCACACCTGCAACTCCTGCCCCTGGGGTTGCAGCCTGGCTATCTTGATCTTCTGGTTGAAGGCGGTGCGGTTCACCACCCCGTCCAGGGTGCCGCTGGTGTCGATCTGGCGGCCTTGGCCCCCCTGCATCGCCAGCACCTCCTGCCCCTTCTCTTTCAACCAGGCGAGCGTCTGCTGCTGGTTGGCCACCTGCCGCTGCCGCTCGTCGATGCGATTGGCGACGGGCTGCCAGATGACCCAGTAGCAGAGCCCGATCAGCAGGGCACAACCCCCCACCGCCACCAGCCGCTGTTCGCGGGGGCTGATGCCACGCCACCAGCCTTGCAGTTTGTCCATCATGATGATTTCCCCTTCAGCACCAGCGCCCCTTCCACCTTGCCCTCATGGCTTCGCACCTCCCCCTGCTGCACCTCGAAGCGCTTGCCCGCCAGCTCGCGAAAACGCTCTATCTCGGTGAAACCGGGGGCCGTGACCTGCAACCTGAGCTCGCCCCTGGCCGCGTCGAAACGCATCACTTCGGGCTTGAGACCGGGCACCTCGGCAAACACAGGCGCCAGCTCGGTCAGCAGCAGCAGAACCCCACCCTGCGGGGCCTGCCCCAGGGACTTGAGGTGCTGGCTCATCTGGCTGCGGACGTTGACGATCCGGGTCTCCCCCGGGAAGATCCGGGTATAGACCTGCCGGATCTCCGCCTTGAGGGCCTTGTCCTGCTCCGTCAGTTGATAGAGCTGTACCCCGCGCTGGGCCAGGGCCACCAGCAGCAGTATCCCCGCCAGCACCGCCACCTTGCGCCACTGCAGCCAGTAGCGGCCGTATTCGGTCTGGGGTCGATAGGGCCCCTGCAACAGGTTCGCCTGGCAAGCGATCGCCCCTTTCGCCAGCAGCAGCATGGGCAGCTCGGGATCCGCCGCCTGCCAGTTGGCGGCCGCGATGGCGGGAGCCGGGGTATGGCTATGGATGGTGACGGGTTCGGGCTGGGCCGCCAGCAGCATGGCCAGCAGCGGCTCGTCGGCGACTATCCCCTGGACTGGGCCCTGGCGGATCAGCCACTCGGCGCCGAGTTGCAGGGCAGACCACCCCTCGGCGGCGGGCGGCAGGGCCAGCACGTCCGGCAGCAGTTGCAGGGTCTTGAGCCCCGCCTGCTGCAGCCACGCCAGCCACGCCTGCATCTTCCCCTTGTCCACCGCCATCAGATCCACGTCCTGCCCCTGATGAGCCAGCACCACCAGATGCAGCTCGTCCACGTCGGAGGCGATCTGCTCCTCGAGCAGATAGGGCAAGGCCGCCGCGGCCTGACGGCTGTACTTGCCCGGCAGTCTGACCCGCCGGAAGATGAGATCGCTGCCGGGCACCAGGGTCACCACGGGGCGGCCACCGGCACGCTCCTGCAGCTCACCCAGGGCATGGGCCGAGGCCAGGGTGCCGGAGGCGATGATCTCCTGCTCCTGCGTCGACCACACCAGCCAATGCACCGGCTGCTGCGCATTGGTCCCCAGACGGATGACCAGACTCTCGCTCACAAATGATTCTCCTGCCATGCCCGCCAGCATCCTCGTCGATGGGCGGGCCGCAGCCGTCGGCTGCAGTCCAGATAAGGGGCGGGACAGACAGGCCAGAGGCCGGCCATCTCCCTGTTATTCTGCACCGTCGTTCAGACGGCGCAACATCACCAGCTTGTTGTCCTTGCCGCGCTGGAAGACGGTCTCCAGCCGGGCCCGCACATCACCCACCTCGGCCAGCAGACGGGCCTCGAAGAAGCTGCTCTTGATGTCCAGCGCGCCGTCCAGCCCCGTGATGCTGCCCGGTTGTACCGACAGCTCATCCGTCATCTCCTTTTTCTCCTTCCACCCCTTCTTGGGGCGGTTGGTCAGCACCCGCTTGGCGTCGTCCAACCCTATCTTGCCCTGATAGAGCCCCACCAGCAGGGCAGCCTGCTCCGGCTTGATAGTATTGATGTTCACCACCAGCTTGTCGTTTGGCAGGGTGCACACATAGGGGGCCAGCCGGGCGTAGAGCTCGCTGCTCACCCCGCGCACGGCCCGCAATTCGTCCGTTCCCAGCAGCCACTGGTTCGCCACCAGATAGGGGGGATTGAGCCCCTCGTAATAGGCATCCTCGGCCCCGTTGCTCGAGACCAGCTGGGTATCCTTGTCGGTCCAGTCGCGGATGGCGTCGGTGAGCTGCACCGCCTCGTACTCATCCACCTCCAGCGCCTCGAGCAGCGCCCGGAACGCCTTGAACTGATAGGGCTGCGCATCGAGATCATCGCCGCTCTCCCCCTCTTTCAGGGCCAGGCTCAGGCTGTTGAGGTTGAAGCAGGATTGCAGATCCCGCACCCGCCCGGACAGGGTGCCGTCGTCCACCGGGAAGACGGCATCCTGCCGTGCCCAGTTCTGGCCCAGGTTGACCACATCGGGGTCATCCTTGAAGTCCTGGTTGAGCACCTTGATCACCAGTGCCTCCGCCGACATGGCATACCACCAGGCCTGCTTGCCAGCAGTGAGGTTGCTGGTCCGGCGCAGCTCCAGCTGCAACCGGCCGCTCATGTTGCTGGCGATGATCACCATCACCGACAGAATAAGCAGCACCACCAGCAGGGCCATGCCCCCTTGCCGGCCGGGTGTGGTACGGAATAGGCCCCGGCTGCGCTTAATTGCCATTTTCAGCCCTCTGACCACCGGCTCCTATCAGGAACTGGCGGCGGCCAAGGGTACCGTCATCTTCCATGACGGACAGGGAAAAACGACGATCAATTACCATTTTCAGCCCTCTGGCCACCGGCTCCAATCAGGAACTGACGGCGAATGGTGCCGTAATCCGCCAGATCCAGCTCCACCGCCAGCCCATAGGGCAGCAGGTCGCGCTGAGTCCACTCCTCCTTCCACGTGCCCTTGTCGTAGAAATAGAGCCGCAGGGCCGTCACCCCGGTCAGCACGGGCTGAATCCGTGGCTCGGTGCCGATCGCGGGATCCGGGTAGAGGTAGCTCAGCCGCTCCAGGGTCTGCTCCTTGAGTCGCCAGCCTACCCGCTGCAAGCCGGAGCGCGGCAGCATGCCGTCCGGATTGAGCCAGCCGCCACGGATGAAGGCCATGCCCCAGTCATCGCTCTGCTGGCCGAAGCGGGAGGCCGCCAGCAGCACCTTGTTGTTCTCGCCATCGATGCGGCCGCTGCGCGGCACCATCTGGGTGATGTCCCGCTCCAGCAGGCTGAAGGCGAGCTGCAGTTCGGAGAGGCGAACCTCCTTGCGCTTGGCCACCTCGTCGCTAGTGAGCACCCCCTGCAGCACCTGATAGGCCCCCATGCTGAGGCTGGCGAAGATGGCGATGGCCACCAGCATCTCAAGCAGGGTAAAGCCGGCCTGGCGGACAGCGCGCCGGCCTGAGGTCACCGACATGGGCGATGGCCGCAGCAACCTCTCAAGCAGGGTAAAACCACGGTGGCGGGAAAGGCGGGTGTTGCTCTGGATCATCGGCTTATATAGGTCCGCATCATGGCCACCGGGCTCTCTGCCTTGGGCGCGGTGCGCACCTCCACGTCCAGGGCCTTGAAGTTGTTGTCGCTGGTGGCGACGCCACGATAGCGCCAGTACCAGGTCTGCCCGGCCATCTCCTCGTCCCCTTCCACCCAGCTGTCTCCCGGCCACTTGCCTTCGAGCTTTTGCTGCACCAGCCGGTTTTCCACCACCCAGGTCGCCAGGGTCTTCTGCTCCAGGTAGTTGAGGCCGGAGAGGTGCTCGCTGGCGGTCTTCATCACGGCAAGGCCGGCGATGGCGAACACCGCCAGCGCCACCATGACCTCCAGCAGCGTCATGCCGCGCGCCCTGGCGGGCCCGCCCCTGACGCGGCGAACTCGCTCGCCACCTGCGCTCCTGCCCGTCACTCTTCTTCCTCTTCGTCTTCTTGCAGGAAGAGGCGACCGAACTCGTCCCCCTTCAGGGTGCGCAGGTAGCTCAGATCCTCGTCCTGCTGGCTCAGGGTCAGCACGAAGGGGGTGAGTTCCCCCCCCGGAAAGATGAAGATCTGGGGCGTGCGCTCCTTCTCGTCGCGGCTCTGCTCGTTCTTCTCGTCCGACTCGGTGCGCCAGCTGAAACCCTCCAGCTCGACGGCCAGGGTGATCCCCTCCGGCAGTTGCACCGGCCCCAGCAGCTTGTCGCCGGTCAGTGCCTGCCACTTGCGATCCTTGGGATTGCGGGACATAAACTGCCAGCCGCTCTCCTCGACTCTCAATCCCAGCAGCCGGCCATCCATCACCGAATACTCCTGCGCCTGTTGCAGGGTCGCCATGAGGCGACGCGCCTGCTTGTCCAGCTCCCTGTCCCCCCGGGCGCCCCCCATGCTGAGGACGACGGCGGTGGCCACCAGCCCCATCAACATGGCGACCAGCAAGACCTCCAGCAGAGTGAAGCCAGCCTGACGACGAGGCTTCACAAGACCGGCCCCATCAAGATGGCGGCGAGCAAGGGCACCTCCAGCAGAGTAAAGCCAGTCTGACGACGAGCAGATGGCGCAGCCCTCATTCAGGCTGCTCCAGCAAGGCGGAGCAAACGGGGCGGCAAATCACTTACTGGAAGTCCTTCAGGTTCCAGTTGCCGATGTCGTCATCTGTCCCGGCTTCCCCGTCCAGCCCCATGCTGAAGATGTCGATCTTGCCGAACTGGCCCGGGCTCAGCAGCTGGTACTGGTTGCCCCAGGGATCCTGCGGCAGGCGCTTGATGTAGCCCCCGTCCCGGTAGCTGCGCGGCTCGGGTGACGCGGTCGGCTTGTTGACCAGGGCATCCAGACCCTGCTCGGTGGTCGGGTAGCGGTTGTTGTCCAGCTTGTACATGTCGAGGGCATTTTCCAGCGCCACTATGTCGGAGACCGCTTTCTGCTGATCCGCCTTCTCCTTGTTGCCCATCAGGTTGGGCACCACCAGGCTGGCCAGGATCCCCAGGATCACGATGACCACCATGACTTCCAGCAGGGTGAAACCCGATTGACGACGCTTTTGCATGACTACAGCTCCTAACGAATTGAGATGGCATGAGCCATCAGAGATTGATTGTTGAACCGCGCTCGTCCGATTACGCCGCCGTGCGGCTAATCGAACCTGCGAGATCGACTGACTTTGCAGGTTCGAATAGGGTCGCATATTCGGACATCCGAACCTCACTCACAAATTGACCATGCTGTTCAGTTCGAGCGAGTTGACCGCAGGATCGACCGACGTCACCCGCACGCCAGCATCATAAATTCACCATATTGTTGAGTTCGAGGATCGGCTGCAGGATCGACATCACGATAAACAGCACTACCCCGGCCATGGAGACCACCAGCATGGGCTCGAACACCCCGAGGGCGATGTTCACCTGGGTTTCGAACTCCCTGTCCTGGTTGTCCGCCGCCCGCTCCAGCATGCTGTCGAGCTCGCCGCTCTGCTCGCCGGAGGCGATCATGTGCAGCATCATGGGCGGGAAAATCTTGGTTTCATCCAGCGCCTTGCGCAGGCTGGTTCCCTCCCGCACCCGCTCGGTGGCCTCACCGATGCGGTGGCGGGCAAAGTCATTGGAGAGCACCTCCCCCGAGATCTTCATCCCCTCCAGCAGCGGTACCGCGCTGGCGTTGAGGATGCTCAGGGTGCGGGCGAAACGGGCGGTGTTGAGCCCCCGGCTGACCCGGCCGATGACCGGCAGGCGCAGCACCACCTGATGCCAGTGGCGGCGCCGTCCGGCATCCGTGAGCCACCAGCGCCAGACAAACCCGCCCAGCAGCAGCAGCAACAGGAACCAGAGGCCGTAGTGCTGCATCAGCTCGCTGGTGCCGATGAGGAAGCGGGTGGTGGCGGGCAGTTGCTGGCCCATGTGTTCGAACTGTGCCACCACCTTGGGCACCACGGCGGTGAGCAGTATGGAGATGACGCCCACGGCCACCAAGGTGAGGACTATGGGGTAGATCATCGCCTGCAGCAGCTTGGTGCGCATGTGCTGGCGCTGCTCGGTGTAGTCGGCGAGGCGGTTGAGCACCTTCTCCAGGTGACCGGACTTCTCGCCGGCCGCCACCATGGAGCGAAACAGCTGATCGAACACATGGGGGAAGGCGCCGAGCGAATCGGCCAGGGAGTAACCTTCTACCACCTTGCTGCGCACCGTGGCCACCAGGCTGCGCAGGTGGGCCTTCTCGCACTGCTCGGCCACCGCCTTGAGGGCCTCTTCTATGGTCAACCCGGCACCCACCAGGGTCGCCAGCTGGCGGGTGATGAGGGCCAGCTCCGAGGTGGAGGCACCGCGGCGAAACAGCACGAAGCGATTGGCCTCCCGCTTCGCCTTCTCGGTGGTCTCGTTCACCTCGAGGGGGGTCAGCCCCTGTTCGCGCAGCAGCTGGCGCACCTGGCGGGCGGAGTCCCCCTCCATCACCCCGGACTTCTGTCTGCCCCTGGGGTCGAGGGCCTTGTATTCGAACGCCGCCATCTCAGTCTTCCCGGGTCACGCGCAGCACCTCTTCGAGGCTGGTCTGCCCCTGGAGCACCTTGTCGATACCGTCACGGCGTATGCTGGGGGTATGCCCCCGGATCAGCCGCTCGATGGCGAGCTCGCCGCTGGCGCTGTGAATCGCCTCGCGCACCGCCTCGTCCACCACCACCAGCTCGTGGATGCCAGTCCGGCCACGATAGCCGGTGTGGTTGCACTGCTCGCAGCCCACGGGGCGCCAGATCTGCTGATCCGGCGGAAGATCCAGCCCCATGGCGAGGCGCTCCTGCTCGGTGATCGGGTGCGCGGTACGGCAATCCAGGCAGAGGGTGCGCACCAGCCGCTGGGCCAGCACCGCCAGCAGGGACGAGGAGAGCAGGAAGGGCTCTATCCCCATGTCCCGCATCCGGGTGATGGCGCCGATGGCGGTGTTGGTGTGCAGAGTCGACATCACCAGGTGGCCGGTCAGCGACGCCTGCACCGCGATCTGGGCGGTCTCGAGGTCACGGATTTCCCCCACCATCACCACGTCCGGATCCTGACGCAGTATGGCGCGCAGGCCCCGGGCGAAGGTCATGTCCACCTTGGTGTTGACCTGGGTCTGGCCGACCCCTTCCAGGTCATATTCGATGGGATCTTCCACAGTGAGAATGTTGCGATCCCGGGAGTTGATCTCGGAGAGCGCCGCATACAGGGTGGTGGACTTGCCCGAGCCGGTCGGGCCCGTCACCAATATGATGCCGTGGGGCTTGCGGATGAGATCGCTGATGATGTTGCGATTGGCCAGCGTCATGCCGAGCTGCTTGAGCTCGAGGCGCACGTTGTTCTTGTCGAGCAGTCGCAGCACCACCCGCTCGCCGTAGCTGGACGGCATGGTGGAGACCCGCACGTCGACGGCGCGGCCGCCGATGCGCAATGAGATGCGGCCATCCTGGGGCACCCGCTTCTCGGCGATGTCCATGCGGGACATGACCTTGATGCGCGACACCAGCAGGGAGGCGAGCTTGCGATGGGGGCGCAGTATCTCCCGCAGCACCCCATCGATACGGAAGCGGATGACCAAGGCCCGCTCGAAGGTCTCGATGTGGATGTCGGACGCCTCTTCCTTGATCGCCTCGCTCAGCATGGCGTTGATGAGGCGGATGATGGGGGCGTCGTCGTCGGCGTCCAACAGATCCTCACTCTGGGGCAGCTCTTCGGCCAGGGCGAAGAAGTCCATCTCGTTGCCGAGATCCTCCATCAGCTGGCGCGCCTCGGAGGAGTCGCGCTGGTAGTGGGCCATCAGCAGCGTCTCGAACTCGTCATGACCCAGCTGCTCCACCGCGAAGGCGCACCCCGCCACCCGACGCACCTCCAGCAGGGTCTGCGGCGCCACATCCTGGCGACAGAGCAGCACGGGGGCACCCTGGCGCTCGGTCAGGATCACCCCGAAGTTGCGGGCGAAGGCAAACGGCAGTTCCGGCAAGGGGGCCGGCAGCTCGCTGCCATCGAGCTGGTAGGCGGCCATCAGGGCTTGCTCTGCACGAACGGCTGTTGCACCGGTTGTTGCACTATGGGTCTCACCACAGTGGTCGACTGCTGCTGGGCCTTCATCAGTTCAATCTGCTTCTGTACCTCGGGGGAGAGCATCACGTCCTGACCATAGGCCGGCAGCACCTGACGGGGCGGCGAGGTGGCATAGCCCTCCTCGGCCGCCAGGTTCAACTGTTCGGCACGGAACAGGGTGTACTTGTTGCTGGAGACCCCGGAATAGACGTTGGCATCGCGCAATATGGTCGGCCGGATGAAGACCATCAGGTTGCGCTTGGCGGTGGTGTTGGAGGTGGAGCGGAACAGGTAGCCCAGCACCGGGATATCCCCCAATATTGGCACCTTGGAGACCTGCTCCTTGGTCTGCTCGTCCATCAGGCCGCCCAGCACCACTGTCTCGCCGCTCTTCACCAGGACGGCGTTCTTGACGGTACGGGTGTCGAAGGTGGGGCCCAGGTTGGCGGTACCCGTCGCCTGGGTCTGGGCTACGCTGGAGACCTCCTGCTCTATGTTGAGCAGCACCGAATCCCCTTCGTTGATCTGGGGCGTCACCACCAGCTTGGTGCCCACCGTCTTGCGCTCTATGGTGTTGAACACCTGGTCGCTGGTGGTGGAGCTCTGGGAGCCGCTCTGCACCGGCACTTCCTGGCCGACGTTGAAGGAGGCTTCCTTGTTGTCCATGGTGACTATGCTCGGGGTCGAGAGGATGTCGTTCTTGGTGTTGGTGGAGAGCGCCGTCACCAGCATGGCCCAGTCCCCCTTGTAGAAGCCGGCCGCCATGCCGCTGAAATCACCGAGCAGGTTTTCGAGCCCGTCGGTATTGCCGTTGTCCTTGTAATCCTTGCCCGCGATGATGGCGGGCCCGATGGGCAGACCGGTATTGGTGAACTGGGTGCCGCCGCCGTTGGCGTTGGCCCACTGCACCCCGAGATTGAGGCCGTCACCGTCCTGGATCTCGACGATGATCGCCTCCACCAGCACCTGGGCGCGGCGGATGTCGAGCTTGGCGATGACCTGCTCCAGCTCGGCCATGACGTCCGGCTGGGCGGTGATCACCAGGGCGTTGGTGGTCTCGTCGGCGGAGATGGCGAGCTGGCCGCCACCTATGCTGGCACCGCCGCCGGTGGCTGCACCACCCTTCTTGTCCGCCTCGATACTGGAGCTGACGCCCTTGAGCACGTCCACCAGATCCTTGGCCTTGCCATATTTGAGGTAGAAGACCCGAGTATTGCCCTGGCTCTGCAGGTCCCGATCGAGCTGGCGCACCATCTGGATGATGCGGGCACGGGCCTTGGGCTCACCGCTGATCACCACGGAGTTGGTGCGCTCGTCGGCCACCACCTTGGGAGAGAGCAGCAGGGAGGCGTTGGCCCCCTGGTTGTTGCCATCCTTGTTGAGGTTGGTCACCAGCCGCACCATCTCGCCGGCGGAGGCGTATTTGAGCTTGATGACGTCCATCTCCTGATCGCCTGCGCGATCCACCCGGCGCACCACCTCCACCAGGCGGTTCACCACGGCGGCGCGGCCTGTGATGAGCAGCACGTTGGAGGGCTCGTAATGCACCACGTTGCCGCCGCCGGCGTTGTCGTTGAGCTGGCGCAGCAGGGGGGCGAGTTCCCGGACCGAGACGTTGCGCACCGGCACCACCCGGGTCACCATCTCGTCCCCCACGCCTGGGTTAGTGTCGTCCACCACGGGGATGGCCGAAGTCTTGGCATCCTTGGAGCGCACCACCTTGAGCACGCCGTTGTTCATGGGCACCACGGCGAAACCGTAGACGTCGAGCACGCTCAGGAAGAACTGGTAGTACTGATCCTCATTGAGCAGATCGTAACTGCGGACGTTGATCTTGCCGCGCACCGAGGGCTCTATGATGATGGTCTTGTTCAGGTTCTTGCCGACCGTGTTGATGAACTCTTCGATGTCGGCATTCTTGAAACTGGCGGAATACTCGGTGGCCCAGGCAGAGCCAGCCATCATCAAGGCTGCCGCCACCGTGGCCAGACGCCAGCCCTTCCCTTTATTTATCATTCTTGGTGTTACTCCAATTCATTATTCTGACAAGCCGACATAGACATCGTAGAGCTGTCCTTGCCGCTCGACGGTGACGGTCATTTCCGTGGCACCCGCCACTTGCTGCATCGCCTGCATGGCCTGTGCGTTATCACGCAGATCCAGGCCATTTATGCTGACCGCCAGATCGTTGGCGACCAGTCCGAGTTGATTGAACACTTCGGGATTGCTGCCCGGATTGAGGCGATAGCCGACCATGCGACCATCCACCCGGACCGGAGAAATATTGAGATAATCGGTGATCTTGCCTGGATTGCTCATCAACTCGCTGCGAACGGAGGAGAGCTCGGCCCCCTGCCGCGTCACCTTGGGCAGCGGTTTGCCGTACTCTTCCCCATCCAGCATCAGGGTCTCGTCACGGCCGTCCCGGGCGATGATGACCCTGTCGGCAAACACCTGACGGATCCTGGCCTGGGTACCGTCGATGTAATCCCCTATGCCATAGGAGTTCTGCAGGCCGTTGTGGGCGATGATGGCGATGGACTTGCTTGGTTCTGTACTGGCCAACACCCCGTTGAGCTGGGCATTGAGCTGGGTCTTGGGGGCATCGATCAGGGCCGCCTGGGCCACCTTGTCGGCCTGCGGCTGCTGCGCCTTGCCAAACAGGGAGAGCCGGCTGAGGTTGGCGAGATCGAGGCGGGCAGGTCCGGCGCCCTGACCCGGAGTGACCGCAGGCTGCCAGGGCAGAGGTCGGGCGGACTGGGTGAGATCGAACAGACGCCAGGTGAGCACGGCGCACTGCTGGGCCAGCAACAGCAGAAGCAGCCAGAACAGAGGCTGGCTGAAACGGGAGAGTGGCACTGTCTTGCAGCGAGCCAGAAGGGAGCCCAACAAGTCATCCCTGAACGGTAGCGTCATGTTTATCAATATATTCTGGCATCCAAATCGTTTAGCTATTGTGTACGGCAATGGACCCAGAGACAACCGACCGGATGGGATGAAGCTGTGAAAATTCAGATTCCGTCACACCCCGCTTCCCCCTGTTTCTATCCCGGGCCCTGCCTCTGGTATAATCAGGCTCCCTTTTCAGCCATCCCGGAGCCGATCCATGTCGAATCCAGCACAAAGCAGCACTCAGGTCCGCCTCGACAAGTGGCTGTGGGCGGCACGCTTCTACAAGACCCGCAGCCTGGCGCGGGATCAGATCGACGGCGGCAAGGTGCATTATAACGGCCAGCGCAGCAAACCGGGCAAGGCCGTCGAGGTCGGCGCCCTCGTCCGTTTCTGGCAGGGCCAGGATGAACGGGAGGTGCGGGTGCTCGAGGTGAGCGAGCAGCGCAAATCCGCCCCCCTGGCTCAGCTGCTCTATGAAGAGACCGAAGAGAGCCTGAAGAAACGGGCCCAGAACAGCGAGGCACGCCGCTTCAACAGCCAGTTCGCCCCAAGCCCGGAGCGCCGCCCCGACAAGCAGGAGCGACGCCAGCTGATCAAGGTCAAGCAATACTGACTCGCCCTTGTGGCCCCTTTATGACGACAGGTGCGGAAATTAGTTCCTAACCACCTGTTTAACAATGTATTTATCTTTTCCCCCAGAAAACCCTAGGAAAGCATGATGAGTAACCAAGATCTCCTGTATCGCTATCTGTTCGAAGAGTACGAAGTCCGGGGGGAGCTGGTCCAGCTGGATAGTACCTATCGTCACATCGTCGATGCCCAGAACTACCCGGTACAGGTACAGAAACTGCTGGGTGAACTGCTGGTCGCCACCAGCCTGCTGACCGCCACCCTCAAGTTCGAAGGCTCCATCACGGTGCAGCTGCAAGGGGACGGCCCGGTGCGTCTGGCGGTGATCAACGGCGATCACAACCAGCAACTGCGCGGCGTGGCCCGCTATGAAGGCGAGCTGCCGACCGACGACAAGCTGCAGAGCCTGATTGGCAACGGCCAGCTGGTGATCACCATCACCCCTGAAGAGGGCGAGCGCTATCAGGGCATCATAGCCCTGGAGGCCGACACCCTGGCGGCCTGCCTCGAGCAGTACTTCGCCCAGTCCGAGCAACTCGCCACCAAGCTCTGGATCCGCACCGGCCACCACCAGGGCCAGCCCCGCGCCGCAGGCATACTGCTGCAGGAGCTGCCTGCCCGGAGCGAGGATCACGGCGCCGACTTCGACCACCTGATCCAGCTCACCAGCACCATCAAGGATGAAGAGCTGTTCGGTCTGGAGGCCGAAGAGATCCTCTACCGCCTCTACCATCAGGATAAGGTACGGGTGTTCGATCCCCAGGCGATCGAGTTCCGCTGCACCTGCTCCCGCGCTCGCTGCGAAGGGGCTCTGCTGCAGATAGAGAAGGAGGAGGCGGTGGCCATGGTGCAGGAGCTCGGCAAGATCGACATGCACTGTGATTACTGCGGCGCTCACTACCAATTTGATGGAATAGACATCGAAACCCTGTTCAGCGGGGCTCCCGGTAATGATGCAAACAAGTTACACTAAATAAAGGCGGGCAAAACCCGCCTTTAACTTAAATAACAAAAAAATACCCTATTTTATAAAGTTTGATGGCGATCGCTAAAAACTACCACCTAGGTGGTAGCATGGACGTCAGATAGAACCCTACACACCTCTGAACCCAGGAGAACATAATGACTATCGTGGTAGAACCCACCCTGGCCCAACAACTGAAGCTGGACCAATACGGTATCAAAAACAGCCAGGAAATCGTTCGCAACCCCTCCTATGAGCAGCTTTTCGCAGAAGAGACCCGCCCAGACCTGGAAGGATTCGAACGTGGCGTCGTCACCGAGCTCGGTGCCGTCAACGTCAACACCGGCATCTTCACCGGCCGTTCCCCAAAAGATAAATATATCGTCAAGGACGGCACCACCCAGGATACTGTGTGGTGGTCTGACCAGGGTAAGAACGATAACAAGGCAATCACCCCGGAAGTGTGGTCACATCTGAAATCTCTGGTGACCAAACAGCTCTCCGGCAAGCGCCTGTTCGTGGTGGATGGCTACTGCGGCGCCAACCCTGACACCCGTCTGGCGGTACGCATCATCACAGAGGTGGCCTGGCAGGCGCACTTCGTGAAGAACATGTTCATCCGCCCGAGCGAAGAAGAACTGAAAACCTTCAAACCGGACTTCGTGGTGATGAACGGTGCCAAGTGCACCAACCCGAACTGGAAGGAGCAGGGTCTCAACTCCGAGAACTTCGTCGCCTTCAACATGACAGAGAAGATGCAGCTCATCGGTGGCACCTGGTACGGTGGCGAGATGAAGAAGGGCATGTTCTCCATGATGAACTACTTCTTGCCCCTGCGCGGCATCGCCTCCATGCACTGCTCCGCCAACGTGGGCAAGGATGGGGACGTGGCCATCTTCTTCGGCCTCTCCGGTACCGGCAAGACCACCCTCTCCACCGATCCCAAGCGCCAGCTGATCGGCGATGACGAGCACGGCTGGGACGACCACGGCGTGTTCAACTTCGAAGGGGGCTGCTACGCCAAGACCATCAAGCTCTCCAAAGAGGCCGAACCGGATATCTACAACGCCATCCGTCGCGACGCCCTGCTGGAGAACGTGACGGTCGCAGCCGACGGCACCATCGACTTCGACGATGGATCCAAGACCGAGAATACCCGGGTCTCCTACCCCATCTATCACATCGAGAACATCGTCAAGCCGGTCTCCAAGGCGGGTCATGCCAACAAGGTTATCTTCCTGACCGCCGATGCCTTCGGGGTGCTGCCTCCGGTCGCCAAGCTGACCAAGGAGCAGACCAAGTACCACTTCCTGTCTGGCTTCACCGCCAAACTGGCCGGTACCGAGCGCGGCATCACAGAGCCGACGCCGACCTTCTCCTCCTGCTTTGGCGCCGCCTTCCTCAGCCTGCACCCGACCAAGTACGGTCAGGAGCTGGTGAAGCGGATGGAAGCCTCAGGGGCGGAAGCCTACCTGGTGAACACCGGCTGGAACGGCACCGGCAAGCGCATCTCCATCAAGGACACCCGCGCCATCATCGACGCCATCCTGGATGGTTCCATCGAGCAGGCGCCGACCAAGGTGCTGCCTGTCTTCAACCTGGAAGTGCCGACCGAGCTGCCGGGCGTGAACCCGGCCATCCTCGACCCGCGCGACACCTATGCCGACCAGGCCGAGTGGGACGCCAAGGCCCAGGATCTGGCCCAGCGCTTCATCAAGAACTTCGAGCGCTTCACCGACAACGACGAAGGCAAACGCCTGGTTGCTGCGGGTCCGCAGCTGTAAGCTGCGTCCCGCCAAGGTGACAACCCCATACCGGTCAGCCCAGCTGGCCGGTATTTTTTTGGCCGATGCGCGGCATATGGATCCTGCCAAGCCTTGCCTTGCAGGCGGTTGCGCGTTAGATTCAGCCAAACTTTATACAATATACAATTTTGCAACCTGCCCGTGACTCAAGCATGACCCTACCCTACAAGACCCGTACCCAGATGGTGATGGAGAACCTCCGCGGCCGGATTTTGCGTGGGGAGTTTGCGGCAGGCGCCCCCCTGCGTCAGGACGCCATCGCCAAGGAGCTGGCGGTGAGCCGCATTCCGGTGCGGGAGGCGCTGATGCAGTTGGAGGCCCAGGGGCTGGTGAAGTTCGAGGCCCATCGCGGCGCCGTGGTCACCATGCTGGACGCCTCGGCCATCGAGGAGCTCTTTTATTTGCGGGCGCTGCTGGAAGCCGATACCCTGTTCCACGCCGTCGACCTGATGACGGAGGAGACCTTCGCCAAGGCGCAAGCCATCCTGGCCCAGTTTGATCTGGCGCTGGAGTCCGGCACCCAGATCGAGCACTGGGCCGAGTTGAACCACAGTTTTCACGCCACCCTCTATCAGGCCGCCAATCGTCCCCAGGCACTGGATCTCATCGCCCAGATCAATCTGAGCTGCGATCGCTACGTACGCTTCGAGCTGCTGTTCGCCCAGGGCGGCGTGGACAAGGCCGAGCGCGAACACGCCCGCCTGCTGGAGCTGTGCCGCGCCCGCCGCAAGCACGAGGCCGTGGTCCTGCTCAAGCAACATATCGAGGCGGCAGGCCAGTCGATCCGACAGATCCTGGCAAGCGGCCACAATCAGTGAACACTCACATCATCACAATCTGGCAATAACGACATGAATCATTTCGAGATTATTGAAACCCGCGTCGCCCAGGTCAGGGCCACTCTGGCCACGTTGGAACTGGACGCCTTCATCGTTCCCCACGACGACGAGCACCTGGGGGAGTACATTCCCGCCTATGCCGAACGGCTGGACTGGATCACGGGTTTCAACGGCTCCGCCGGCCTCGCCATCATCATGGCGCAGCGGGCGGCCCTGTTCGTCGACGGTCGTTATACGGTGCAGGCCCGCATGCAGGCACCGGCCGAGCTGTTTGAGTTTCTTCACCTGAACGAAGATCCCCACGTCCAGTGGCTGGCAGAGCAACTGCCGTCCGGCGCCCGGGTCGGCTTCGATCCCCGCCTGCACAGCCTCGCCTGGTACCAGAGCGCCAAGCCAATACTGGCCGAGCGCGGCATAGCGCTGGTTCGGGTCGATGAGAACCCCATCGATCTGCACTGGAGCGATCGCCCCGCCCCGACCAAGACCCCTGTCATCCTCTACAGCGAGGAGCTGGCGGGCCAGTCCAGCCAGGCCAAGCGCGAGCTGCTGGCGGCGGACCTGCGCAAGCGCGGGCTGGATGCGGTGCTGCTGACCCAGGCCGAGCCCATCAACTGGCTGCTCAACCTGCGCGGCCGCGACGTGGAGCGGCTGCCGGTAGTGCTGGGCTTTGCGGTGCTCTACGCCAACACCAGCATGGATTTCTTCGTCGACACCGACAAGATCGACTGCATCGCCTTCACCCGCCACGTGGGGCAGGATGTCTCCGTCTACCCCATCGACAAGCTGGGTGACGTGCTGCAGCGCATCGGCGAGGATCAGCAGAAGGTGCTGGCCGACCCCAACACCGCCAACGCCTGGACCCAGCTCGTCATGGAAGAGGCGGGCGCCATCCTGGTGGCAGGGCAGGATCCGACCATGTTGCCCAAGGCGTGCAAGAACGCCGTGGAGCTGGCCGGCATGCAGCGCGCCCATCTGCGCGACGGCGTCGCCGTCACCCGCTTCCTCGCCTGGCTGGATCGCCTGATCGCCTCCGGCGACTATCAGGATATGGATGAGGGCACCCTGGCCGATCGTCTAGAAGCCTTCCGCCGCGAGCAGGATCACTACGTCGAGCCGAGCTTTGACACCATCTCGGCGCTGGGTCCCAACGCCGCCATGTGCCACTACCGTCACACCAACGGCACCCCGCGCCCCTTCGGTCAGGACAGCATCTACCTGGTGGATTCCGGTGCCCAGTATCTGGACGGCACCACCGACATCACCCGCACCGTCAAGGTCGGTGAGGTCACCGACGAGCACAAGGCCATGTTCACCCGGGTGCTGCAGGGTCATATCGCCCTGGATCAGGCCCGCTTCCCCCGCGGCACCGCCGGCATCCAGCTCGACGTGCTGGCCCGCATGCCCCTGTGGCAGGCCGGTTACAACTACGACCACGGCACAGGCCACGGGGTCGGCCACTTCCTGAGCGTGCACGAAGGCCCGCAGCGCATCGCCCCCAAGGGCAGCCTGGTGGCCCTGCAGCCGGGCATGGTGCTCTCCAACGAACCGGGTTACTACAGGGAAAACGGCTTCGGCATCCGCTGCGAGAACCTGGTGGTGGTGACCGAGCTGGAGCAGGTGGGCGAGCTGGCGATGCTGGGCTTCGAGCGGCTGACTTACGTGCCGTTCGATATCCGTCTCATCGATCGCAGCCTGTTGAGCCAGGCCGAGTTCCGCTGGATCAACGACTACCATGCCGAGGTCTACCGCCGCCTGAGCCCGCTGCTGGAGGGCGAGGATCTCGCCTGGCTGGAGCAGGCGACCCGCCTCATCTGATCGCAGACAATCGAGGTTGTCCGGTGAAACAGGGCCTGCGGGCCCTGTTTCTTTATCCGTGGTCTGCCACAGCCGACCCGCTTGCATCGACTCCTCTGGCCTTCTACCCTGTGCCTCCTTTTTTGGCTGCCCCGCAGCAGAAACCCGATGAGAGGAGCCCTGATGCACTCGTCCCCCGTATTACGCCTTGCCACCTACGCCGACATGCACGCCATCTGGCAGATCGACGCCGACGTCTTCGGGGAGGATGTCTACCCCGCCTTCTTCTTCCGTCAGGCCATGGATCTGTGGCCCGCCTTGCTGGTCGTGGCGGAGCTGGAGGGCAGGCTGCTGGGTTATGCCCTGGGAGGCCTGGGTCAGGATCGGTCGCAGGGCTGGCTGCTCTCTCTGGCGGTGCGGCCCGAGGCCCGCGGCTTTGGCCTGGCCGAGCGCATGATGCGGCAGGTGGAGCAGGCACTGGCAGAGCTGCAGGTGGCACGAGTCAGGCTGACCGTGGATCCGGCCAATCCGGCCCAGCGCCTCTACTTGCGCCTCGGCTACGTCCTGCTGGCCGAGGAGCCCGGCTATTTCGGCCCCGGGGAGGATCGCCTGCTGCTGGAGAAGGCCCTGAGCTGACCCGCATCGGGGGCTGACCGCCGTTCAGGCCACATAATTGGTTACACTTTGCGGGTTTAATGCACAATCCGGTTGGCGTAGAGTGGAATGCATCAAACCGATTAACCCGATGCCCGCCCAGGAGGCCCATCATGTTGAAACGTATTGCTCTCGTCACCCTGCTGGCCGCCACCACCGCCATCACCGGCTGCGCCAACAGCGACGTCTACTCCGGCGATGTCTACACCAAGGATCGCGCCAAGCAGGTTCAGACCGTCAGCTACGGCACCATCATCTCCACCCGCCCGGTCAAGATCCAGGCCGATGAGAACTCCCTGATCGGCACCATAGGCGGCGCCGTGGTCGGTGGCCTGCTCGGCAGCACCATAGGGGGCGGTCGCGGCAGCGACATCGCCGCCGCCGGGGGGGCCATCGCGGGCGCCGCCGCAGGCAAGGCTGCCGGTGACAAGCTCAACCAGGTGGATGGCGTCGAGCTCGAGATCAAGAAAGAGAACGGCGAATCCATCGTCGTGGTGCAAAAGGCCAGCCCCACCTTCGTGCCCGGCGCCCGGGTCCGCATGACCCAGGGCAATGGCAGCATCAACGTGGCCGTGGTGAACTGATCCCGACGGACGCTTTCCATCAGCAAACAAAAAGGTGAGCCTGGGCTCACCTTTTTGCATTCAGTGCAAACCTGGTCCCTCAAGCATCCAGGTGCAGCCAGGCCGCAATGGCCAGTTGCAGGCCCACGAGATCGGCGCCGTGCAGCAGGGCCGACAGCCGCTCTTCCCCCGCCTCCGCCAGCAAACGCTGCTGCACCCGAAGAGCGGGCAACCAGGCAGGGACCGGCGCCAGGTTCTCGGCGGCCTCGACCACCAGGTCGCAACCCTGCAGCATCCCTTGCAGCGCCAGCGGCCGCTCCTCATCCCCGCACTCCAGCCAGAGCTGCTCGTGATGCTGCCAGAGCTGCAGGCCGAGCGTGATGCAGGCCTTGCCATCGAGCCCGCCGACATCCGGCAAGGGTTGCGCCGCCAGGGGCTTGCCGAGCCCCGCCAGCCGATAGCCCCGCTGCGCCTTGGATTGGGCCCCCAACCTGACGCCCCCCAGCTCCGCCAGACGCGCGGCCAGCCCGAACAGGGCCCTCGCCTCGCCGGACTTGAGCTCCAGCTCCAGCTCGTCGATGTCGTTGCGCCCCAGGGCACCGCCGATCTCCCCTCTATCCCAGGCCAGTTCAATCTGTGCCCCCTCGAAGGCGATGAGCCAGTGACGGCGCAGGAAGTCGGTGCTGAATTGGGCCACCAGAGTGGACTGGATCTCGTCGCGCACGGCCAGACTCGGCCAGATGGCATCAGGGAAGGCGGACAGGGTCGGCAGATCCCCGCTCACCGGGGCATTGTATTCGGGTCTGGCGTGCAGCCCGCCGACCACCTGGCCACGACATTTGATGGTCTGTTCGGAAAATTGGTCGCTGCGGCGGATCCGCAATCCCATGTCGAGCCGGCGTAAATCCAGCTTGGGCGTATCGAAATAGACATTGCCGAGGCTAACCTGCTCAGAGGAGATAATTTCAAGTGAATTCAGAAAGTTGGAGAGAGATTCTTGAATATTGCTGGTGACGAAAAACTTTATCTCGATCTCAGTTTGCATAGTCATTCCGGGCAGGCAGGCAACTTTGGGGGGCATGATCCGGGTCGCGAGGATATAATGCCAGCGATAGATAAGGATTAATTCACGGTTTTATTGATGGCACAGTTCGGTTATCCTGCGCCCCTCATAAAATCGTATCGAGTGTTTTTTCACCGACACAGGTTTGGCCATGCCAGTAAATACTATTTTGGGTCTTTTTGCCAAGTCCCCCATCAAGCCGCTGCAGAAGCATATCGTCAAGGTTCACCAGTGCTCCCAGCAGCTGGTTCCCTTCTTTGATGCCGTTGCCGAAGACCGTTGGGAAGATGCCGAAAAAATCCGGCAACAGATAGCCCAGCTGGAAAAAGAAGCGGATATTCTCAAACGCGAAATTCGCCTCAAACTGCCTCGCGGTCTGTTTCTGCCGGTCGCCCGTACCGATCTGCTGGAACTGCTGACTCAGCAGGACAAGATTGCCAATCGTGCCAAGGATATTTCCGGCCGCATGCTTGGCCGCAAGATGGAATTCCCCACCGAGATGCGAGCCGATTTCATGGCCTATCTCAAACGTTGTATCGATGCGACCGCCCAAGCCGAAAAAGCCATCGGAGAACTCGATGAGCTGCTCGAAACCGGCTTTAAAGGACGTGAAGTTGAAATGGTTGCCGAGATGATCCACCAGCTGGATCTTATCGAGGACGATACTGACACCATGCAGATCGGGCTGCGCCAACAGCTGCAAGCCGTTGAGCACAAGTACAATCCGATCGACGTTATGTTCCTCTACAAGATCCTCGAATGGGTAGGTGACCTGGCTGATCAGGCCGAGCGCGTTGGCGCCCGTCTGGAACTGATGCTGGCTCGTTCGTAATCGACTGACTGGGTAAACACTACTAATGGACATTATCGCAAATTACGGCACCACCCTGGTGCTCGTGGCGGCCTTGTTCGGCTTTTTGATGGCCTGGGGCATAGGTGCGAACGACGTCGCCAACGCCATGGGCACATCGGTCGGCACCAAGTCTCTGACCATACGTCAGGCGATCATCATCGCCATGATCTTCGAGTTCGCCGGTGCCTATCTGGCCGGTGGCGAAGTCACGGCGACCATCCGTAACGGCATCATAGATACCAATGCCTTCACCGATACCCCGGACCTGCTGGTGCTCGGCATGATAGCCTCCCTGCTGGCCGCCGGCCTCTGGCTGATCCTGGCCTCCTACTTCGGCTGGCCCGTCTCCACCACGCACTCCATCATAGGGGCCATCGTCGGCTTCGCCGTGGTGAGCGTCGGCCCGGAAGCGGTGCAGTGGAGCAAGTTTGGCGGCATAGTCGGCTCCTGGGTGGTCACACCGGCCATCTCGGGCATCATCGCCTACTTCATGTTCATCAGCGTGCAGAAGCTCATCTTCAACACCGACAACCCGCTGGCCAACGCCAAGCGCTATGTCCCCTTCTACATGTTCCTGACCGCGCTGGTCATCTGCCTGGTGACCATCAAGAAGGGGCTGACCCACGTCGGTCTGCACCTGAGCGACGGCGAGGGCATACTGCTCTCCATCGCCATCTCGGTGACCCTCTCCATCGGCGGCTGGTTCTACATTCGCGGTCAGCAGTACAACCCGCAGGATGACAACAAGATGCACTTCGCCAACGTGGAGAAGGTGTTCGGCATCCTGATGGTGATCACCGCCTGTGCCATGGCCTTCGCCCACGGCTCAAACGACGTGGCCAACGCCATAGGCCCGCTCTCCGCCGTGGTATCCACAGTCGAGAGTGCCGGCCAGATCACCGGCAATTCCCACATCGCCTGGTGGATACTGCCCCTTGGTGGCATAGGTATCGTCATCGGTCTGGCCACCATGGGTGAGAAGGTGATGGCCACCGTCGGCACCGGCATCACCCACCTGACCCCAAGCCGTGGCTTCGCCGCCCAGCTGGCGACCGCCGCCACCGTGGTGATCGCCTCGGGTACAGGTCTGCCCATCTCCACCACCCAGACCCTGGTCGGTGCCGTGATGGGGGTGGGTCTGGCCCGTGGCATCGCCGCCCTGAACCTGGGCGTGCTGCGCAACATCGTGGTCTCCTGGGTCATCACCCTGCCCGCCGGCGCCATCCTGGCCATCGCCATCTTCTACGTGTTGCAGGCCTGCTTCTCCTAAGCCGGTTACAACCTACAGACGGCAAAAAGCCCGGGTCGGTGACTCGGGCTTTTTTATGCTTCTGCGTTGCCTCAAACGGTCGATGACGCTTCGCTCATCGACCCTGTAGAGGCGCTTATTCCTCGATAAAGGTCCACTCGTCGCGCACCCGGCTGATGGCATCGAGCCGCCGCTTGGCGAGTTGCTCGCGGATCCCCTCCCCCTTGAAACCCGCCGCCACTATCTCCTTGACCGGCACCGCCTGGGCCGCCGCCAGGGCCTGGGCCACATAGTCCGGCTGACTGTAGACCTTCTCTTCGAAACCGGTACGACCGTGGAAGTCGGCACGGCAGGCATCCAGCAGTTGGGCGAAGCGCTCCGGCCTGCGCCAGGCATCCGCCTTGTCGAACACCTTGAGCAGGGTCGGCGGCTTGAGATCGAAGGCGATGTGGATGTGGGTGTGCAGATCGCTCACCAGCAGGGCCAGATCGCGGCAGTCGTTCGGCACCCTGAACCGCTCGCAGAAATCCCGGATGAGAGGCAACCCTTTCTGGCCGTGGCCGTGGTGGCTCGGCCAGAACGCAGGGGGGGTCAGGCCCTTGCCAAAGTCGTGGCAGAGGGCGGCGAAGCGGACCGGCAGATCCGGGGAGCGCTGGCAGGCCTGATCCAGCACCATCAGGGTGTGAATGCCGGTGTCTATCTCAGGGTGCCACTTGGCGGGGGCCGGCACCCCGAACAGGGCGTCCAGCTCGGGGAAGAGCGCCTTGAGGGCATCGCAGTCGCGCAACACCTCGAAGAAGACCCTGGGGGTCCGCCCCAGCAGCACCTTCTCCAGCTCCTTCCAGACCCGCTCCGGGGTCAGGTGGGCGAGCTCGCCGGCGTCGGTCATCTCCCGCATCAGCGCCAACGTCTCGGGGGCCACCGCGAAGCCCTGCTCATGGAAACGGGCGGCGAAGCGGGCCACCCGCAGGATGCGCAGGGGATCCTCGGCGAAGGCCGGGGAGACGTGGCGCAGCAGCCGCGCCTCCAGATCCTGGAGGCCGCCGTAGGGATCGTGCAGTTGCCCGCTCTCGTCTTCGGCGATGGCGTTGATGGTGAGATCCCGGCGCAGCAGATCTTGCTCCAGCGTCACCTCGGGGGCGGCGTGGCAGACGAAGCCGGTATAGCCCCGGCCCTGCTTGCGCTCGGTGCGCGCCAGGGCGTACTCCTGCTGGGTGCTGGGGTGGAGAAACACCGGAAAGTCGCGGCCGACCTGGGTGAACCCCAGGCTCAGCATCTGTTCCACAGTGGCGCCGACCACCAGATGATCCCTGTCCCCCTGGGGCAAGCCCAACAGGCGATCACGGACCGCCCCCCCAACCAGATAAATCTGCACGCGCACTCTCCCTCGATAAACCTGCCTCGATGATACCGCTTTTGGCCGACAGACACGACGGATCCCGGCTCGGGAAGAGCGACTACCCTCTGATCATTCGACCCCGCATCTCATTGCCGTTTGAGCCGGTGACCGGGATGACCCTCTTATGGTATCCGGGTCTTTGACATCCCTCTGGGGAGGCTTTAACCTGCCGCCATAACAATGGAATGGATCCTTATGTACACACAGTTCTTCGGTCTGTCGGAGCCCCCGTTCTCCATCTCGCCCAACCCCAAATATCTCTATATGAGCGAACGCCACGGGGAGGCCCTCGCCCACCTCAACTACGGGTTGCAGGACGGCGGCGGCTTCGTGCTGCTGACGGGGGAAGTGGGCACGGGCAAGACTACTGTCTCCCGCTGCCTGCTCCAGCAACTGCCAGCCGAGACCGAGATCGCCTACATCCTCAATCCTTCCCTGACCGAGCGGGATCTGCTGGCGGCCATCTGTGACGAGTTCCAGTTGCCCTATGCCGAGGAGGCCAGCCTCAAGCAGCTGTTCGATCTCATTCGCGATCACCTGCTGGCCAACCTGGCGGCGGGCAAGCGCAGCGTGGTGCTGGTGGATGAAGCCCAGCATCTGCTCCCCGGCGTGCTGGAGCAGTTGCGCCTGCTCACCAACCTGGAGACCGACGAGAAGAAGCTGCTGCAGGTGGTGCTCATCGGCCAGCCGGAGCTGCAACAGATGTTGCGCCAGCCCCTGCTGCGCCAGCTGGCCCAGCGCATCACGGCCCGCTACCACCTGCTGCCGCTCTCCTGTCAGGATGTGGACGCCTATGTGCGTTTCCGGTTGCAGGTGGCGGGCTGTGTCCAACCCATCTTCACCCCCAGGGCGATCCAGACCCTGCACCGCCTCTCCGGCGGCATCCCGCGTCTCATCAACCTCATCTGCGACCGCGCCCTGATCGCCGCCTTCGCCCGCGGCAGCCACAAGATAGCCCACGGCGACATCAGCCTGGCGGCCTATGAAGTGAGCGGCATTCGTGACGAGGGAAGCTGGCAGTCCGGCCTCACCGTGACCCTGGCAGGCGCCCTGCTGGTCGCCGCCGGCTGGTGGGGCTGGCAGTTCTTCGGCGTCTTCCCTGCTCGCCCCCTGGTCAAGGTGGAGGTGCCGGTCAAGGTGGATGAGACGCCGGAGCAACTGGAACAGCTGACCCGCGCCATCAATCAGGCGATTTCACCCGACGTGGCCATGCAGAACCTTTACAGGGTGTGGGGCTACCAGACCGAGCTGGAGGAAGCGACCTGTGACGACGCCCCCCGCGCCGGTCTGCGTTGCCAGGAGGGGGAAGCCACCCTGGCCGAGCTGCAGGCCCTGCAATATCCCGCCCTCATCAGCCTGACCGATGAAACGGGAGGACTCTATTACGCCACCCTGGTCAGCCTGGGGCCGGACAAGGCCTCCCTGCTCATCGGCAATCAGAGCTGGCAGGTGGACAGGCAGTGGCTGTCCGATGCCTGGGGGGGCAGCTATACCCTGCTGTGGCGCATGCCCAAGGGCGGCGTACCCCTGATAGGCAGCAATGCCAGTGCGGCCCAGGCCCAGTGGCTGGACAATGCGCTGAGCCGCGCCATGCAGCAGCCGGATCGCAAGGTGAGCCGCTTCGATGCCACCCTCAAGAGCAAGCTGCAGCAGTTCCAGCGCGAGCAGGGGCTGACCCCGGACGGCATCGCCGGCAGCAATACCCTGCTGCGCCTGAATGCCGTGGCCGGTGAACCCATGCCGAGGCTGGAGGATGAATCCCTGCGTGCCAGCACCCCTGTCGATCTGGATGCCGTGGCGGACGACGCCATGGATCCCCTGATGGAGGATGCCTCCTGATGTCTACCCTGCTCAAGGCCCTGCGCCGCGCCGACCAATCCCAGTTCACTCCCCACATGCCCCTCATGGGCCTGCCCGTGGGCCAGGAGGAGGAGCCGAACCGCCGCTGGATCTGGTGGATGCTGGCCCCCCTTGCCCTGATCATGGGGGCGGCCGCCAACTATGGCTGGCACCTCTATCATCTCAAGCCCATAGAACAGCAGATCGAGGTGAAGGAGGTGGTGACGCCTCCCTTCGTGCGGGTCGAGCCCAGACCCATGATCACCCGCCCGCTGCCTCCGCCCCTGCCTGAGCCCGTGGTGCAGCCCAAACCCGCTGCTGCGGCCCCCGCGACGGCGACCGCCGGCAACGGCACCCAGAGCCTGGCAGAGCGCATCATGATGGCCCTCAACAACACCCCCCTGGTGGAAGAGACGGCGCCCCAGGCACAACCCCAGGCCGGCGCCATGCCGATCAGCGCCCTGGATCCCGCGCTGAAACAGCAGGTGCCTCCCCTGACCTATGGCGCCCACAACTTCTCCTCCGACCCGGCCAAACGCGCCGTGGTGCTCAACGGGCGGGAGTTGCACGAGGGCAGCGAGGTCGCCCCCGGGGTGCTGCTGGTCGCCATCGCCCAGGACTACATCATCCTGCAGGTCGGTGGTCAGCATGTCAGCCTCAAGGCGCTGCAGGACTGGCGCGGCTGAGCGAGTCACAATGGCAAGCCGGGCCTGCGGGCCTGGCCGGCAGTTCAAGAGGGAGCCCGAGAGCTCCCCTTTTTAATCAAAACATGAGAACCCCGTGAGCAATTCAGATAACAGCACTTTCCCCACCCGGGCGTTGTACTGGTATCAGCGCCAAGACTGCTACACGTTGGTCAATTTAGTTTTTTGAATCAATAGCATGAGAATAATGTGAGCAATTCAGATAACAGCACTTTCGCGACCCGGATCCTGGACTGGTACCAGATCCACGGCCGCAAGACCCTGCCCTGGCAGGAGGACAAGACCCCCTACCGGGTCTGGATCTCCGAGATCATGCTGCAGCAGACCCAGGTCGCCACCGTCATCCCCTACTATCAGCGGTTCATGGCCCGCTTCCCCGATGTGCTGGCGCTGGCCGACACCCCCATCGACGAGGTGCTGCACCACTGGACCGGGCTTGGCTACTACGCCCGTGCCCGCAACCTGCACAAGGCGGCCCAGCAGATCCGCGATCTGCACGGCGGCCTGTTTCCGGAGCGACTGGACGAGGTGATGGCCCTGCCCGGGATAGGTCGCTCCACCGCTGGTGCCGTGCTCTCCCTCTCCCTCGGTCAGCCCCACGCCATTCTGGACGGCAACGTCAAGCGGGTGCTCACCCGCTGGCTGGCGCTGCCGGGCTGGCCAGGGCAGAAGCAGGTGGAGAACGATCTCTGGGAGCTGGCGACCCGCCTCACCCCAAGGCTCGGCGTGGCCCACTACAACCAGGCCATGATGGACATGGGGGCCACCGTCTGTACCCGCAGCAAGCCCGCCTGCGATCGCTGCCCGGTGCAGGCCGATTGCCAGGGGCTGTCGCAGGGCAACCCCACCGCCTACCCCAACAGCAAACCGAAGAAGAGCATTCCGGCCCGCAACGGCATCATGCTGATCATTCGCCACGGCGACCAGCTGCTGCTGGAGAAGCGCCCCCCCCAGGGGATCTGGGGCGGCCTCTACTGCTTCCCCCAGGTGGCGTCCCTGGCCGAGATCGAAGGGCGCCTGCAGGGGCTGGGACTCGATGAGACCGACTACCGGGAGCTCGCTGGATTTCGCCACACTTTCAGTCACTTCCACCTCGATATTCGGCCCTTGCTGATCGAAATGGCTGCCCCGCCCCCCCCCTTGCTCATGGAAGCGGATTCCCGACTCTGGTATAACTTACGCCATCCTGCCGAGGTGGGATTGGCGGCCGCCACGGCCCGCCTGCTCGCCTACCCGGACTTACAACCACAGAGGTCAACATGAGCCGTACCGTATTTTGCCAGCGTCTGAAAAAAGAGGCTCCTGGCCTGGATTTCCAACTCTATCCCGGTGAACTCGGCAAGCGGATCTTCGACAACATCAGCAAGGAAGCCTGGACCGAATGGCAGAAGAAACAGGTGATGCTGATCAACGAGAAGAAGCTGAACATGATGAATCTCGAGCATCGCCAGCTGCTGGAGAAGGAGATGGTGAGCTACCTGTTTGAAGCGGGTGAAGTGGCCATCGACGGTTACACCCCTCCCAGCCAGTAAACCGAGTCGGCGAGCAGGGCGCAGAGTGCCGAAGCCCGGCATCTGCGACCATGCGGCTCCCGCCCCGGTGCCAATGAGTTGTCCCTGTGATCCAGGCTGAGCGGCCCTCGACGGCTGGCCCTCTTCTGGTTCAAGGCAAATGAGTGACGGGCGGCCCCACCGCCCAGTTTGAGGATCTTATGGGTCGAATTTTTTGGCTGCTGTGCGCCCTGCTGTTTCTCTCTGCCTGCTCCTCTTCTCCCAAACCCGGGGCAGAAGACGAGGATCTGGTCAACGGCAAGGACATCCGCGGCTTCGAACACATGATCAGTGCGCTCTCCCATAACGTGAACGAAATATGGGGACGCGAGGCACTGTTTGCGGGCAAGTTTGACTACGTCAAATACACGGATCAATACAAGAGCCGGGCCCACGTCGACTTCTCCAGCGGCCACATCATGGTGGAAACTGTCTCGGGCATTGATCCCCGCGCCCACCTGCGCCGCGCCATCATAGAGACGCTGCTGACCCCGGACGATCCGGCGGAAGTGGATCTCTACTCGGATAGAGAGATCATGCCGGGTGGCGAGCCCTTCCTCTATGGCCAGGTGCTGGACACCCAGGGTCAGGCCATCCGTTCCAGCTGGCGCGCGGAGCGCTATGCCGACTACCTGCTGGCCAGCGCGATGAAGAAGCGCACCCTCGGCATCCGCACCATCTTCTTCGTCGACATCCCCATGGTGGCCAACCATGAGGACAAGCGCGGCTACAAGTACGCCAGCATCATCCGCGAGGCCTCCCGCAAGTACGGCGTCGCCGAGAGCCTTATCTATGCGGTGATCAAGACAGAGAGCAGCTTCAACCCCTATGCGGTCAGCCATGCAAATGCCTATGGCCTGATGCAGGTGATCCCGGCCACCGCCGGACGGGACGTCTATGTGCGGGTCAAGGGCAAGAACGGTCAACCAACCCGGGAAGATCTGTTCAATCCGGCCTACAACATAGACGTGGGAACGGCCTATCTGCACCTGCTGCAGACCGTCTATCTGGCGGATATCCAGGATCCCCAATCCCGTCGCTATGCGGTGATCTCCGCCTACAACGGTGGTGCGGGCGGGGTGCTCAATACCTTCTCCAGCAACCGCAAGGCGGCCCCTGACATGATCAACCGGCTCTCCCCCGAGGCGGTCTATCAGGTGCTGACCGAGCAGCACCCCAAGGCGGAGGCCCGTCGCTACCTCTACAAGGTCAATCAGGCCGAGAAAGGGTTCAAGCGCACCGTCGCCGTCCGGGCCGGCTGACGGCAGCCAGAAAAACAGGAAGGGCGCTTATCTAGCGCCCTTCCCATCAGCATGGTCTGCAAACTTACTTGGCGATGAAGCCGCCCTTGCTCTGGGGAGCGGCACCGACCTTTTCCAGGTGCTCGACCTCGACCTCTGTCTTGTTCCAGCTGTGGTCAACCTCGCCGCGGATGCGGATCAGGTCGTTCGGGCCCACTTCAACGCCGCGCCACACGTCCCCGTCCACTTCCACTTCCACTTCGCCGCTCTCATCGCGGAAGCTGTAGTTCTCGCCGCCAAGGTGCTTGACCAGCTTGCCTTCCAGGGTCACCCACTGATCATCTGCCACGTCTTTCAACTGCGCGACCGAGACCTTGTTCTGCTCCTGGGGGCCTGTGTAGGCCGCCATGGCGAAAGAAGAGACTGACATCAGGGCCACCAGGCCGATTACCTTTGCTTTGTTCATTTTCACGCTCCTGTCATTGGGTATGCAGGCATCTTGCCCGGGCCGGCGTGAAACAAACGTGAAGCCTCCCCCATCCAGGGGAGGCCAGTGTGACCGCAATCGATTTAATGCCCATGGCTTGCTGCAAGAATGTATTCGAGTGGATACCGTGCAGCCTGGCAACAGGGGTCCCCAGCCCCTTGCCTTCGAGGAACAGCCCGCAGGCAGCGCCTGCATCCACTCCATGAGAACAGCAACATGACCAAATGGCTTCTGTGTTTATTGGGACTCTTCGCCCTGACGGCCCATACCGCCGAGACGCGTCCCCCCTTCTCCCGCATAGTGATGTTCGGCGACAGTCTCTCCGACACCGGCAAGATGTATGGCAAGATGCGCGGTTATCTCCCCTCCAGCCCGCCCTACTATCAGGGTCGCTTCTCCAACGGCCCGGTCTGGCTGGAGCGGCTGACCCAGCCGTTCCCGGGGCTGAAAATAGTCAACGAGGCGGAAGGGGGGGCCACCGCGGTGGCCTACAACAAGATCTCCTGGAATCCCAAGTACCAGGTCATCAATAACCTGGACTACGAGATCACCCAGTTCCTGGAGAAGGACAGCTTCAAGGAGGACGATCTGGTGATCCTCTGGGTCGGCGCCAACGACTATCTGGCCTACGGCTGGAATACCGAGCTGGATGCCAGGCGGGTGCGCGACATCATCAGTGACTCGGCCAACCGCATGGTGCTCCATGGGGCAAAGCAGATCCTGCTGTTCAACCTGCCGGATCTGGGCCAGAACCCCTCGGCCCGCAGCCAGAAGGTGGTGGAGGCGGCCAGCCATGTCTCCCGCTATCACAACGAGCTGTTGCTGAACCTGACACGCCAGCTGGCCCCTACCGGCATGGTGAAGCTGTTCGAGATCGACAAGCAGTTCGCCGAGATGTTGCGGGATCCGCAGAACTTCGGCCTGAGCGACACCGAGAATGCCTGCTACGGCGGGGGCTATGTGTGGAAGCCGTTCTCCTCCCGCAGCGCCGCCACCGACAGCCAGCTTGCTCCCTTCAATGCGCAGGAGCGCCTCGCCATCGCCGGCAACCCCTTGCTGGCTCAGGCCGTTGCCAGCCCGATGGCTCGCCGCAGCGCCAGCGAGCTCGACTGTGAAGGCAAGATGTTCTGGGATCAGGTCCATCCGACCACGGCCGTGCACGCCGCCCTGAGCGAGCGCGCCGCCACCTTCATCGAACGGGAGTACGAGTTCATCCCCCGGTGATGAGCAGACTGATGCAAGAGGCCGACTTCACGTCGGCCTCTTTATTGGAGTCAGTTGTTTCCCACAACGAACAAATGAAACTCGTATGACACTCATCACAGAATCGGGTCATGCCCCTACAGTCATCAGCCGACTCCTCTATGATGCAGATGGTTATCACAATATGTTTTATATCAGTTGCTTGTGGATTTTAAAAAGCGAGCTAGGTTTAAACATGTTGTGGCTGGATACAGGCCCAACCCATGAGGTGAGGCGACACAAGGTTCGATCTCCCCCACAGACAAAATTGCAGAGGCTTCATATGAACAAAACACTGATTACCTTGCTGGTTTCAGGCTTGCTTGCGGCCAACGCTCAGGCAGCCGGACAAGACAACACCTGGTATGGCGGTGCCAAACTGGGTTGGTCCAACTTCTACGGCGTCGACGAGAGCAACACCATCACCACCGAAGACAAGGACGACGATGAGGTGGGGGCCGGTGTCTTCGCCGGTTACCAGATCAACCAGAACCTGGGGATCGAGCTCGGTTACGACTACCTCGGCAAGCTCAAGTACAACGGCACCAGAAATTCCGCCGTCTTCAACGACTCCGTTGAGGCGCAACTGGCCCAGTTGACCCTGAAGCTCGGCTTCCCGGTGGCAGAGAACCTGGATCTCTACGGTCGCCTCGGTGGCGGTTACGGCTGGACCAGCAGCGACAACTTGGACAGTGACAACGACTTCACTTTCGTCGGTGCACTCGGTGCCGAATACGCCTTCAACCTGGATTGGGCTGCCCGCCTCGAGTACCAGTACAGCTCTCCTTATGGCAGCCGTGAAGACACCGGCCTGCGCATGGACAATGGCCTGCTCTCACTGGCCGCCGTCTACCGCTTCGGTCAGGTAGCGGAAGCTATGCCGGTCGCCGCCCCGGCGCCGGCCCCCGAACCCGTCATGGTCGACAAGCAGTTCACCCTGAGTTCGGATGTGCTGTTTGACTTCAACAAGGCCACCCTCAAGCCGGAAGCCGGTCAGGCGCTGGATACCCTCTACAGCGATATCGAAGCAGCCAGACCCAAGGATGGCTCGGCCACCGTCATCGGCTACACCGACCGCCTCGGCTCGGAGTCCTATAACCAGAAGCTGTCCGAGCAGCGCGCACAGACGGTCGCCGACTATCTGGTTGGCAAGGGACTGCCCGCCGGCAAGGTCAACGTGGAAGGTCGTGGCGAGAGCTCACCGGTCACCGGCGACAGCTGCAGCAGCGGCACCAAGAATGAGCTGATCGTCTGCCTGGCCCCGGATCGCCGGGTTGAGGTCAAGGTGCAGGGGGTCTCCGAGGTTCAGCAATAACCTCACCCCACCCGCAATGGATAACAAAACGGGAGGCCCAGGCCTCCCGTTTTTCATTGTCCCGTTCAGCCGCGGGTACGCACATCCGCCGCTATCTGATCGAGCAGTTGCTGCCAGCCCTGTCCCAGTTCGTCGACCAGGACGCCATAACCATCGGCCGGCAAGACCCGCTCCTGCTGGAAGGGCACGTCCCGCAGCACCACCCCCTCCTCCGTCAGCAAGCGCCAGCGGCCGCTCAGCAGGGCGCGACCATCGTGCCGCCCCTGGAAGCGTTCGACCGAGATGGTCAGCACGGGTCCCTTGCGGGCCCCATCTTGCCGTATCACCCAGCCCGGCAGCCTGCTGGAGAGGCCATTCAGGGTGAGCTGGTTCAGCTGGGCATCCAGTGAACCCGCCCAGCGATGGTACTCGGCAAAGTGCAGCTCCTTGCCCTCCAGCTGATAGACCAGACTCATCCGATCCAGCTGGCCAGAGAGGGCGACGGGACGCAGCACCAGCTGGTGCCGGGGCTGTGCCGTGATACCGTTCGACTGCGGGATCTCCGCATCCAGCGAGTAGTAGTGCAGTGCCGTCGGCGCGGCGCTGCATCCCGCCAGCAGGCCCAGCAAGGCCAGGGTCATCATCCGTTTTTTCATCATTTTCCTCGCTTGGGCTCAGGATCCTGGGGACGGGAGCGGTCGAAGATCAGCGAACTGGGCTGCTCGTTCAGGGAATGGACCAGGGGTTGCAACTCCCCCATCAGCTGATTGAGAGACTGCACCGACTGACGCAGCTCCTGGTTGGTCTGGGAACCGGCATCATAGGTCTGCAACGTCTCCTGCAGCTGCTTGAGACTCTGGTTGAGTGACTCGGGCAACTGCTGGGTCGAACGCTGACCGGTGAACTGCTCCAGATTGGCACTCACCGCCTTGATGTGCTTGAGCGTCTTGTCCAGGGTCGCCAGGGTGGTATTCACCTGCGTCAGCGTGGTGGCCATGTCCATGTCGACGAACTTGTCGAGGATGAGGTTCACCTTGCGCTCTATCTGATCCAGCCCGGCCTGCACGGTCGGGAACACCTGATAGCCTGCCAGCTTGATGGGCTCATAGGCGGGGGCATCCGGATAGAAGTTGAGATCCACCACCTTGCCGCCGGTCAGCAGACTGGACGTCTTGAGGCTGGCCCGCAATCCCTCCTTGAACTGCTTGCTGAACAGGGCACGCCACTGCTCCCGCTCCGCATTGGCGTAGCGATGGGAGAGGCGCTGTACCTCGATGCGGGCCAGCACGGGGATCTGCCGGCTCTTGAAGATCTGCACCCCCTTGTCGTCGATGAGGTAGGGGGCAGAGATGACGGTGCCGACCCGGATGCCGCGATACTGCACCGCCGCTCCGGGGTGCAGGCCACCCACGTTGTCCTCGAACAGGAAGACGTAGTCGATGAATTGATCCAGGCTACCGGCCAGCACGCTCGCCTCGTCCTGGAACAGGGTGAAGCTGTCCATCTGCTTGACCGGCTCACCGGGTGTCCAGCCCGGTGGCAGCCCCATGGTGATGCCGCCGTCCAGCAGGCTCTCGAGCGAATCCATCTTCACCTTCATCCCCTCGCTGCTCATGGAGACCTCGAAGCCCGGGGTCAGCCAGAAGCGGGAGTTGCTGCTCACCAGGATGTCGTAGGGGGCATTGATGAAGAGCTGGTACTGCATCTCGCTCTTCTCCGGCAGGAACTTGGCCTCCTCTATCTGGCCAATGGTGAAGCCCTGATAGCTGATGGGGGAGCCGATCCCCAGGGCACGCGCATCGCGGCTGCTGAGGGAGAGCCTCAGCCCCTTGGCGTCCACCGAGGCGAGCGGGGGCTTGTCCAGCATGGCGTATTCACCGCGCGCCTTGCCCTTCTTGCCCGGCGCGAGTTCGATGTAGGCCCCGGAGAGCAGGGTGCCAAGACCCGACACCCCCTCCCGCCCGACCCTGGGTTTGACCACCCAGAACTGGCTGTCCTTCTTGAGCATGCCGGCGGCGGCATTGGTCAGACGGGCCTTGAGCACCGCATGGCTGTAGTCATCGCTGAGCTCCACCGCCTCGATGCGACCCACTTCCACCTCGCGGGAGCGGATCACCGTCTTGCCCGCCACTATGCCCTCGGCGGTGGCGACCGTCAGGGTGAAACTGGGGCCTTGTGAATACCAGTGCTGGAACAGCATCCAGACTCCGATGAACAGCGCCAGCAGCGGCACCATCCAGATAGCGGCGGCCGAGCTCATAAAGTCAGAGCCCGGTTTCCACCTCGTCTTACGCTCACTCACGTTCGCGCTCTCCTTGTTGTAAATCCCAGATCAGGCGGGAATCGAAACTCATGGCGGCCACCATGGTGATCAAAACGACCCCGGCAAAAGCAATGGCCGCGGGGCCCGGGTAGATGGTCATCAGATTATCGAGCCGGATGAGGCCAGCCAATATGGCCACCACGAAGACGTCGATCATCGACCAACGCCCCACAAATTCGGTCATGCGATAGAGCTTGAGCTTGCCAAGGGGAGAGCCGACCCGGCCACGCTGCACCATGTAGCAGAGCCACAGCAGTGCCAGTATCTTCACCAGAGGCACCACCACGCTGGCGAAGAAGATCACCGCGGCTATGGGGTATGAACCCATGGCCCAGAGCAACACCACACCACCCATGATGGTCGAGGGGCTGTCGTCCCCCAGAAAGACGGTGTCCATGATGGGATAGAGGTTGGCAGGAATATAGAGGATCACCGAGGTGATGAGCAGTGCCCAGGTGCGGTTCAGGCCGCCCGGCTTGCGGTGATGCAGACGATCGCCGCAACGGGAACAACTGTGGGCATCGCCGTCATTGAGCGCGCCGCAGATGTGGCAACCCACCAGCCCGCACGCCAGGGCGCTGGCCTCGGGATCCAGCTCCCTCGCCTCGGTCGGGCCGAACAGCCGCTGCCACAGCCACATCCGGTCCAGGGACGAGATCATCTTGATCAGCAGCACCGTGTAGCCCACGAAGGCCCAGAACGAGAGCCCCATCTTGACGTCCGCCATGCCCATCAGCTTGACCAGGGAGATGAGCACCCCGATGAGGAAGACATCCACCATCAGCCAGGGCTTGATCCGGCACAGCAGTCGACCGAGAGAGCGCAGGGCATTGCTGTGCAGATCCTTGTCGAGCCGCCACAGCACCAGCATGATGGAGCCGATATAGACCAGCGGCAGGCCGATCAGGGTCAGGCTCAGCACGGCCCCCAGAAACAGATAGCCCTGATCCACCAGGGTGGTGATGCACTGCAGGAAGGTCATCTCCTGCCCCACCCCCTTGGCCGAGAACGACATGAAGGTGAAGGCGTTGGAGAGCACGAACATGATGAGCGCCGCAAAGCCGTAGGCGATGGGCCTGCGCTCCTGCTGCGGCAAGTATCGGCTCAAGACGTGACCACAACGGGGACAACTGCTCGTCTCCCCCATGGCCAGCTCGGTGGCCGGCACCAGCAGGTCACACTCTTCGCACGCGGTCGCGTCATGGGTATAGGTAATTGGGTGTTGGTGTGAAACCGGATGCAAGATAGGACCCCAGCATGAGGCCGCGAACGGCCAGAGGCGCCAATTATTGCAGCCACCGCCGCTAACCACCAGCCCTGTTCATGTACAGAGCCTTAAGGGACGGGAGATAGATGGGCATAGCCCTTGGCCTGGAAAGGGGGCTGATGACATAGCCCGACCCGGCATCAAGGGAAGAGGGGCATATTTATCTGCAGATTTGCGCAAGCTCCCGCACCGCAGCCCCCGTTCACCGATGCTTTGGCGACGGGGTGAGAATGACTTTGACAAGCCTGTGACCATTTAGCACAATCAAACGCCACTTTTTTTCCGCGGGACAATAATTTATGACAACTGAATCCCCAAGCTACTCCACCATAGAGCAGGCTTTCTCCCTTGGGAACGGGCAAGATTCTGCCCTCAACTGGTTGCGCAAGAACCGCAGTCAGGTCGCCATCTTCCTGGTGAGCGGCATCAAGCTGGAGGGGACCATCAGTGGCTTCGACCAGTACAGCGTGCTGTTGACCGATGCCCATGGCAATCAGCAACTGGTCTACAAGGCCAAGATCTCCACCATCGCCATGCACTCCGGCCGCCCCCAGGTCAGCATCCAGCGCGCCCGCAAGCCACGGGTCTCCATGGCCCCGCGCCCCCACGGCGGTCCGAGCCGTTATGACGACAACCAGGGCGGTAGCAGCGAGCAGTGATGCTCGCCTCCTCCTGACTCTGAACTTGCCGCTGCGTCAATCGGTGACGACGCGCATCCCCACTCTCATGTCATGCCTGTCCCGTATGAGAGTGGGTCTTCTCCCCCAGGCCGCCTCGACGACCAGCCCGTTTGCTCAGCAGGTCAATCCGACCGGCTTCCCTTCCTTGACCATGCACACCTGCATGCCCGCGGCCTCACCGGCCTGCGCCCCTATGCCCGTGTCCTCGAACACCAGACAGCCCTCAGGCTCGACCCCGAGTCGCCGTGCCACCAGCAGGAAGGTATCCGGGTGGGGTTTGTGCAGCTCCACATCGTCGGCGGTCACCACCACGGAGAAGTAGCGATCCAGCCCGGTATTGCGCAGCACCGCCTCGGCATTGATGCGGGGTGAGCCCGTGCCTATCCCCATGGGAATGAGGCCGTGATGGCGCCTGACCAGATCTAGCATGGCCGGGAAGGGGGTCGCCTTGTGCAGGTTGGCCACGTAGTGCTCCGTCTTGCAGCGCGTCACCATCAGGGGATCCAGCGCGATCTGCTGCACCTCGGCCACCAGCAAGGCTATCTTGCGACTGGGCATGCCACCCAGCTCATAAAACCAGTCGGCATCGAACTGAAAGCCAAACTCGCGGGCGGTATGCTCCCAGGCGGCCAGGTGCAGGGGCATGGAGTCCACCAGGGTGCCGTCGAGGTCGAAGACCAGGCCTTGAAATCCGGATAGGGTCATGGTGCAGGATCTGTCTGTGAAAAATGGGCCCCCATTCTAGCCAGACCCGGGGATCATCGCCACGCATCAAGGGGCGAGAAACGCTTGCGACCACATTTATGCCGGGCAAGAGGGCCGCCGCCCTGAGGCAGCGGTGAAGGTGAGAGAAGCAGGCCCGGGTCAGCGATAGGCCAGGGTACAGGCCCGCCCCTGCGACTTGGCGTGATAGAGCGCCTGATCCGCCTGTTCGGTCAGGGTCTGCCACCCCTTGTCCAAGGAGGGGATGAGATAGCTGAAGCCGATGCTGACGGTGAGCATGCTCGCCACCCGGGAGGCCGGATGGGAGATCTGCAGGGCTTCCAGTCCCTGGTGGATCTGCTCTGCCAGTCGCTCCGCCTCCCCGGGTTGCGGGGCGCACAGCAGGATCACGAACTCCTCGCCACCATAGCGGGCCACCAGATTGGTGCGCCGCCGCTCCGTCTCCTGCAGCAGGGCCGCGACCCGTTGCAGGCACTGATCCCCCTTGCCGTGACCGAAGTGGTCGTTGTAGGACTTGAACTCGTCCACATCTATCATCAGCACCGCCAAGACTCCCTGATGGCGACGCGCCCGCTCCCACTCCCGCTCCATGGTGATGTCCCATTGACGGCGGTTGGCGATCCCGGTCAGAGGATCCTCCAGCGACAGCAGGGAGAGACGCCGGTTGGCCTCCTCCAGCGCCCGGTTGGTGTCGGCCAGCTGTCGGGTCCGCTCCTGCACCCGCAGCTCCAGGTCACGGTTGAAGCGCTCGAGCGCCGCCTGGGTGCGCTGGCGGATCAGCAACTGGGAGAGCACGGCGGCATACTGCTTGAAGATCTCGCTCTGATACGCCTTGAGCGGGCGACGCCAGAGCAGGTTGTCGGCGGCGATCCAGCCGATGGGAGTGCCCCCGTCCCAGAGCGACACCATGGCATTCCAGCCCCGCCCCACCTCCTGCTTCTCGTAATAGAGCGGAGTATCTTCCAGCACCAGCACATAGTCCTTGCGGCGCAGCGCCTCCTGCACCGTGGGGTGATCCGGAATGGCGCTGATGAAATGGCGCTCGTCGATGAGCTCGCCCGCCTCGTTGGTGCCCCAGGTCCCGTGCATGGTCTTGAATTCACTGTCCGTCAGGAAGATGGCGATGCGATCGAACTGCAGCTCCTGGCGCGCCAGCACCACGGCATCGTGCAGCAGGCGATCCTCGCTGTCACAGCGCGACAGCTTGACTCCCACCTGGTGCAGCGCCTGCAGCATGCTGAGGAAGGAGTCTTGCAGGGCCTGGCTGCGGACGAGGTCGGCCTGGGTATGGATCCGCTGATCCCGCTCCAGATCGACCTGACCGGCGAGCCGCCGGCTCTCCAGCTCGGCGGCGAGGTAGTGCATGAGCAGCTGTATGCTCTGCTGCTGGCGCCTTGGCAGACGATCGAGGCGACGCCGGGTTTCCAGATAGACCACGGCCTCCAGCCCCTTGTGGCGTTTGAGCGGGAAGCAGGCACGCAGGCGCGGGACCTCAGGCTCGACACTCTCCCAGATGGCGCTGGTCGGCGCGATGGGCTCCACCAGCAACTGGCCGAGATCGAGGGAGCGCTCTATGAAGAGGAGGGGCAGGTCGAGGGAGCTGAGCAGGTCGGCGCTCAGACAGAGCAAGCCCTGCTCGGGCCTGTAGTGATAGAGCTGGGGCGTCGGCGCCCGCAGCCACAGATAGATCTGCTCGGCCTCGGTCTTTTCTCTGACCGCGGCCAAGGTCACTTCACAGAGATGTTCAAAACTGGTGAAGTGCTCCGGATCCCATTCTTGCATGCCAAATCATCCTTGGTTGTATCCAAGCGAGTATATCGGCAAAGCCTGGCCATTAATTGACCGGGCAGTCAAAAGCGAGATCCAGAGCCCAGTTTTTACAACAGATTCAATGCCTGCATGGCGGCGCGGATCCGCTCGCGGGTGGCGTCAGACAGCGGCATCACCGGCAGACGGCACTCCTCGCTGCACAGTCCCAGCAGGGAGACAGCGTATTTGGCGCCCGCCGGGCTCGGCTCGGCGAACATGGCCTGATGCAGCGGGATCAGCTTGTCCTGCAGCTCGCGGGCGGCCTGCCACTCGCCGGCCAGGGTCAGGTTCTGGACCTCGGCCACCAGCTTGGGGGCCACGTTGGCGGTCACCGAGATGCAGCCCTGACCACCGCCGATGTTGTAGGCGACGGCGGTGGCATCCTCACCGGAGAGCCAGGCGAAGGGCTTCTTGATGAGCTGGCGCTCGGTCCAGGGGCGGGCCAGATCGCCGGTGGCATCCTTCACGCCGGCGATGCGCGGCAACTCGGCGAGGCGGGCCAGGGTCGCCGGCTGCACATCGACGATGGCGCGGGGCGGAATGTTGTAGACGATGATGGGCTTGGTGGTGGCGTCATGGACCGCCTTGAAGTGGTGGAACAAGCCTTCCTGATTCGGGCGGTTGTAGTAACCGGCCACATGCAGGGTGGCGTCCGCCCCCATCTGCTCGGCGAAACGGGTGTATTCGATGGCTTCGACCGGGTTGTTGGACCCCGCGCCGGCGATGACAGGGATCCGTCCTGCCACCTGCTTGACCACCAGCTCCACCACCCGGCAATGCTCGTCGTGGGTCAGGGTCGGGCTCTCCCCCGTGGTACCGACCGGCACTATGCCATGGGTCCCCTGCTCTATGTGCCACTCCACCAGGCGAGCCAGTGCGGCCTCGTCCAGCTGGCCCTGTCGAAATGGGGTGATCAGGGCAACTATCGAACCTTGAAACATGGGATTTCCTTCTCCTAAACAGATGGATTGGTCAATAAAAAGCCCCGGTACGGGGGTCGCTACCGGGGCTTGAATCGTCTCAGGGATGAGAGGTTACGCGCGCACGCCAGCAGGCCCGAATGTCAGGCTGTGTTTATGCTTTCGTTTCGATACGCATGACCGCATTGCATCATCTCTGGATAAATAAGGTGTCTGGGCATATTTCGGGAACACAGCATAAATGTCAAGGCGAAAGCGGCCATGTATAATGGCCGCCCAAAAAAGCGTGGAGAGTCCCAATGAGCCGTCCTGTCAGTGCCGTCAGCCAGATGCTGGAACGTAATCAAGCCCTCTTTGTCGGCAAACGGCTATTGGTGTGTGGCGCCCTGGAAGATGATTACCCTCGTCAACTGGCCGAGCTGGCCGACTCCCTGACGGTCTTCACCACAGACTACTGCTATTTCCTGAGCCAGCAGGCAGCCCTGGGTGAGCGCATCCTGTTCGATCACCAGCTCGGCGGTGCCCCTCGTTTCGATGCCCTGCTGCTGCTGATGCCCAAGGCCAAGGCCGAGGCGCAATATCTGCTGGCCATGATGGCGCCGCTGCTCGAAAGCGGTGCCGATCTGTTCCTCGCCGGCGAGAACCGGGGCGGCATCAACGGAGCCGACAAGCTGCTGGCCCCCTATGGCGAGAAGCCGATAAAGCGCGACTCCGCCCGTCGCTGCTCTCTCTATCATGGCGAGCTCGGCAAGCCGGTCGCCCCCTTCGAGCTGGATGCCTGGTTCAGCCGCTATGAGTGCAAGGCCGGGGATACCGAGCTGACCGTCATGGCTCTGCCGGGGGTCTTCAGCGCCGACGGGCTGGATCTCGGCAGCCAGATGCTGCTGGCGAGCCTGCCCCCCATGCAAGGCAAGCTGCTCGACTTTGGCTGTGGCGCCGGCGTCATCGGCTCCATCCTGGCCAAACGCAACCCGGCACTGACGGTGAACATGGTGGACATCAGCGCCCTGGCGCTGGAGTCAAGTCGCCGTACCCTGGCGGTCAACGGCCTGAGCGGGCGGGTCTATGCCTCTGATGTCTATTCAGATATTGCCGAAAGATTCCAACATATCGTCTCGAATCCCCCCTTCCATGCCGGGCTCAAGACCTTCTATGCCGCCACCGAAACCTTCCTGGCAAGGGCCCCCGAGTTTCTGACCGCCGATGGCGCCCTGACCATAGTCGCCAATGCCTTTCTGCGTTACCAACCTATACTGGAGACGCACTTCAAACGAACCGAAGTGATCGCCGGCGATGGCAAATTCAAGGTGTATCTGAGCAAAGCCTAAATAAGTGCAACGGTTGTAATAAAACAAGTAGAGAGTGCCAGACGGGATCTGCTAAGGTACCAAGAAAACGTTTACCACCCCTTTAGGGGTGTTTTTTCGCGGCAACATGAAAACCTTTTCAAAGTATGAATTCAGGGAGAGAAATACGATGGCAGGCATACTCACCATGATATTGGCAGGCGGCGAAGGAACCCGACTCCAGCCACTGACCACCACCCGCAGCAAGCCCTCCGTCCCCTTTGGCGGCAGCTACCGCTTGATCGACTTCGTGCTCAACAACTTCGTCAACGCCGACTTCCTGCGCATCTATGTGCTTACCCAGTTCAAGTCCCAGTCTCTCTACCTGCACATGAAGAAGGGCTGGAACATAGTCGGCATCACGGATCGCTTCATCGATCCCATTCCGGCCCAGATGCGGATGGGCAAACGCTGGTATGACGGCACCGCCGACGCCATCTATCAGAACCTGCGCTTCATCGAGATATCCGACCCCGAGCACGTCTGCATCTTCGGTTCCGACCACATCTACAAGATGGACGTGAGCCAGATGGTGAGCTTCCACAAGCAGAAGGCCGCCGCTCTGACCGTGGCTGCACTGCGCATGCCCATCGAGGAGGCGAGCGCCTTCGGGGTGATAGAGGTGGATCAGGAGGGCCGCATGATAGGCTTCGAAGAGAAACCCAGGCATCCGAAGCCCATCCCCGGGGATCCCACCCAGGCACTGGTCTCGATGGGCAACTATATCTTCGAGACCGAAGCGCTCTACCGCGAGCTCAAGCGCGATGCCGCCGAGGAGAACTCCAGCCACGATTTCGGCAAGGACATCATCCCCAGCCTGTTCCCGCGCGCCCCCGTCTATGTCTACGACTACAGCACCAACGTCATCCCGGGTGAGAAGCCCAACGTCTACTGGCGCGATGTGGGGACCCTCGATTCGTATTGGCAGGCGCATATGGATCTGGTGGCCGACGACGCCCCCTTCTCCCTCTACAATCGCAAGTGGCCGCTGCACACCCACTACCCGCCCCTGCCCCCCGCCACCTTCATCGACACCGATGACTGCAAGGTCAAGATTGCCAACTCCTTGATCTCCGGCGGTTGCTTCATTCAGGGCAGCCAGATCCAGCGCTCCATCCTGGGTTTCCGCTGCAACATAGGCCCCTGCAGCCACATCAGCGAATCCGTGCTGCTCGGGGATGTGAAAATAGGTGAAGGCTGCTCAATTCGACGCGCCATCATCGACAAAAACGTTGAAATTGCACCCGGCACCGTGATCGGTGAGAATCTGGACCATGACAGAGAGCGATTTACCGTATCCGAAGGCGGTATCGTCGTGGTACCTAAGGGAGCAAGAGTTGGCTATTAACCCACTGAAAGTCCTGTTTGTAGCCTCGGAGGTTGAGGGGCTGGTGAAGACCGGGGGCCTGGCGGATGTGGCCAAGGCCCTGCCGCAACATCTCGCCCGGGAGGGTCACGACGTTCGTATCATCCTGCCCTTCTACAAGACGCTCAAGCGCCGGGACGAAGCCACCCTCCTCGCCTCGCGCTGGTTGCCCACCCCCCAGGGGCGGGACGACATCAGCTATCGCATCTATCAGCTGGAACTGGACGGGATCTGCGTCTATCTGCTCGACTGCCCGCCCTATTTCGAGCGGCCCCAGCTCTATGCCGAGAACAATCAGGCCTATCCCGACAACGGCGAGCGTTTCGCCTTCCTGGCGGCGGGGGCCCTGCACGCCTGCGAGCAGCTGAACTTCGCCCCTGACATAGTCCACTGCAACGACTGGCACACCGGCCTGCTGCCGCTGCTGCTCAAGACGCGCCACGCTCACAATCCCTTCTTCCAGCGCACCCGGTCTGTCATCAGCATCCACAATGCAGCCTTCCAGGGGGTGTTCGATCGCCAGCAGTTCTGGGCCGTGCCGGAGATCCAGGACTACGAGCAGCGCATCAACTACGACTACGGTCACATCAACCTGCTCAAGTGCGGTGTGCTCTATGCGGACAAGATCAATGCGGTCAGCCCCAACTACGCCAGCGAGCTGCTGACGCACCTGGGGGCTCACGGCATGGCCAGCGTGTTCCAGCAACGGGCGAGCGACTTGCGCGGCATCCTCAACGGTTGTGACTATCAGGATTGGGATCCCGCCTTCGATCCTCTGCTGCCCGCCACCTATGACGCCGACCACCTGGCCGGCAAACACACCTGCAAACGGGCCCTGCAGCAGGAGACGGGGCTGCCCGTCGGCAACTTGCCCATCTATGGCATGGTGTGTCGTCTGACCGAGCAGAAGGGGGTGCACCTGCTGATCCCGGCGCTGGACAAGTTCTTGCAGCATCAGGTGCAGGTGGTGATAGTGGGTTCCGGCGATCCCTCCCTCGCCGCACAGCTGCAGACCATAGCCCAGCAACATCCCGACAGGTTCGCCTTTATCAACGCCTATGACGACCGTCTGGCCCACCTGGTGGAAGCCGGCGCCGACTTCTTCCTGATGCCCTCCCTGTTCGAGCCCTGCGGCCTCAACCAGATGTACAGCCTGGCCTATGGCACCCTGCCGCTGGTGAGAGCCGTCGGCGGACTCAAGGATACTGTGGTGGACTGGGATGCCGATCCCGCCAGGGCGACCGGCTTCTGCTTCAACGATCCCACCGCCAGCACCCTGCTCGATGCCATGCGCCGCAGCCTGCTCCACTACCTTCAGGAACCCGAGCGGTTTGCTCGCGTGCAGCAAAATGCCATGCACACCCGCTTCGACTGGGCCGACTCCGTCCCCCTGTACGAGCAGATGTATCAGGACGCACTGGCCCCGGCGTGACCCAGATTGCTGAAGTTTTGTGCCCTTGATACAGCTTTATCCGTCAACAGCGAAAAAAGTCCCCTTTGGCTGTTGACGCCCCCCCAAAACTCTATAGAATCCCCCACCGCAGTGATGCGAAGGTGGCGGAATTGGTAGACGCGCTAGCTTCAGGTGTTAGTGTCCCACGGATGTGAGGGTTCGAGTCCCTCTCTTCGCACCATACTGCAACATGCTTCATCGATGGCATGTAAAACAAGATTGATGACAATGTGCGAAGGTGGCGGAATTGGTAGACGCGCTAGCTTCAGGTGTTAGTGTCCCACGGATGTGAGGGTTCGAGTCCCTCT